>CAYNDH010000175.1:2636-9221 GCA_964395665.1 uncultured Anaerolineaceae bacterium | reverse complement strand
CTTTGGCAGGATTTTGACCTTGTCCTTCCTTAACTTGGTGCATATGGGACAACGCCTGCGTTGTCCGGGGGGCCTGCAATGTATCGCCCTGCCCCTACAACATACGTGTTTTGTAGGGACAACGCCTGCGTTGTCCGCGCCGGAAACCAATTTTCAGATAGCCTCTGGCAGATTGGCGGCCAGACAAACAGGCAAAACAGGCAGCGCGTTAAAGCTGAATCCGGCCTGTGACCATCAACAGCGCCAGCCCCAGAATACAGACGTTCAGAAACAGGAAAATCGAGATAAACATGCGCTCGACCGCCGTCATGCCTAGAAAGCGACGGCTGCGGGCGCGGTCAATCTCGGCTTCGAAGTCGAATTCTTCGCCCTCAAAACTGTCATCGGCTTCATCAGATGCACTTCTGCGCAGATCATCTAACATACTGGTTTCGCTCCGCTGTGAGGTTGGGCGTCTGGCCTGCGTGTTCGCCGATTCAGCCGCCGCAGCCTTCCACGTATCCGGGTCATCATCATTTCCCGTTATTGTAGCACGAGTCAGCCGTCCATCGGAAAAAGATTGCGACAGGACCATCGTCCGACCTGCTATTTCGCGCTGGCCGGTTTCGTCGGTACACTGTTCGCTTTGACATATCGTGCATGACATGCCCGTATATCAAACCGGTATATCAGACCTGCATGATCTCATCGGCTTCACCCGGCAGAGGATTCTATGAAGCGTAATAACCCTATTGTCAGACCGCTTCTGGTTGCACTGTTCAGCTACCTGCTGACACTCGGCGGCACATTTAACGGCATCACTGATCCGATGATTGGCGGTTATTCGCTGATCCTGCTGGCGGTGGTTTTTGCCGTCCTGATCGGCCTGCATGTGGTGCGCGGCTGGCGCTGGCACCGTTCCCCGCTGGATGCCGCGCTTGTCCTGTGGGCGGGTGCGATCCTGATCTCGCTGGCGGCCAATACCGAAGACTGGCGGCGGATCACCATCGGCATCTGGTATGTCAGCCTGTATATGCTGCTGTGGTTCACACTGCACAATCTGATCGCCAACCGCGTGGTGCAAAAGTCCATGCTGGTCGATGCGCTGCTGGTCGGCTCGGTGTACATGATCGCGATCGGCTATTTTCAGCTTTATAACGTGGCCGCCAGCGGGATGCAGTACTCGTCTTTCTTCGGGCTGCCGCGACCGGGCAGTCTGATCGGCAATCCGAATTCTTATGCCGCCCTGCTGATCATGGTGATTGCGCTGGCTGCCGGTCGCATGATCGGGCTGCGAAGCCGGTTCTGGAGTGGCGTCCTGACGGTGTATCTGGTGCTGGCACTGGTACAGCTCTTCCTGACGTATTCACGCGGCGGATGGCTCGGTGGGGCCGCCGCCCTGCTGACGGTCGCTGTCGGCTGGCTGTGGACACATAACCTGCTTAGTCCGGTGCGCCTGATGGAATGGTATCACCGCCAGCCGAACGCTGTGAAAGCCGGAACCGCTGGCGGCGTGCTGGTGGCTGTCGCCGGTGCAGGGCTGGTGGCCGTGCTGATGCTGCGCTCATTCAGCCAGCCGGGGCGCACCGCTGAACTGCGGACCTATCTGTGGGATGTGGCTGTGCAGATGTTCCGCCAGCAGCCGCTGACCGGGCACGGGCTGTTCACCTATGGCAAGGCGCAGGAGATCATGACCTCAATTCCACCGCTGACACCGCACAGCCATGCTCATAATCTGCCGCTGGCTGTTCTGGGTGAACTGGGGCTGATTGGCGGCGCGGCCATGCTGTTCAGTATTGCGATGATCATGGTCTACGGCTGGCGCAGTTTCCGGCTGCTGAAGGGGACAGAGCGCACCACCTCGATCATCGGCAGTTCGCCATCCAGCGGCGTCCTGATCGCAGGGCTGGCGATGATGATCGGATACGGCGTGCATCTGCTGGTCGATACGCCGGTGATGATGCCAGCCGTTGCCATCACCGGCCTGACCGCCATCCTGATCGTGACCGGTCAGCCGCAATCATCCGAGACGCCGCAGGCCAGGCCGCTCCTCAACCACGCCTTCACCGGGCTGTATGCGGTCGTAGTGGCCGCGCTGCTGGTGACCGGATTCAGCAGTAATGCCATTTATAACGACTATATCGGGATCGTCCGCACAGGGGCGCAGAGCAGGGATTATGCCACCGCCGCCGATCAGCTTGCGACGGTCACAGAAGCCGATCCGAGTCTGGTCGTCTATCACTGGCAGCAGGGCATCCTGTATGGTCTGGCCGCTGCGAATGCCGCTGATGCGGACAGCACCGCCGAGTCAACCGCCCGCAGTGCGCTGCTCGCCTTCGAGCGGGCATCGGCGCTGGAACCACAAAATGCCCTGATCCGTGCCAATATCGCCGGCCTGCATCGCCAGCTTGGAGAGACCGACGCCGCGCTGGATGCCTATCGTCAGGCGTCAGATCTCGCGCCGCGTTCGTGGCAGATTGCGCTGGCATGGGCGGAATTTGCCGAATCCAGCGGTGATACCACCCAGGCACAGATGGTCTATGCACGGGTGATCTCGGCTAATCCCGCCGCCGCCCTGCATCCGATGGTCGCTGCCTCTCCAACCGCCGCCCCGCTGATCGATGGCCTTGCACTCAACGGCTTTAATCAGATGGCACGCAGCTATATCGGTGGGGATTACGATGCGGCGCTGGCTGTCTGGGATGCCACCACCGCCACGGCCCGCACACCGCAGTTCTACATCCTGCGGGCACTGATTGCAGATGCGCAGGACGACACCCGCGCCGCCGAAGCCTTCTTGAGTCAGGGCAGGGCGCGCATCGTTGCCGACGACACGGTATCCCCTAAATGGGCAGAAGCCGGGGCTGCATTACTGCAAAATGATACGGACGAATTAGCCGCTCTAAGTCAGCCTGCGATCATTCAGAGCGGCGGCACCACACCGATCACGCTGTTTCGCGCCCAGTATATCCGTAATGGGCTGGAAGTGCAGGCACTGCCGCAGGTGGGTTATGAACTGCTTGATCCCATCCTGCGCCGTCTGTTACAGGACGCGATGAGCGGCAGCGATCCACAGGACTGACCGCGACGGCGGACAAAAAGCGTGTCGGGCGATAGATTCAGCAAAGGCTAAACCTGTATTCACCTGCTAAGCGATACAGATCGATATATTTCAGACAGTCTTACGCAATACAAATCGCAATATCTGCTACACTAACAGTTATAGACGATATTTAGTAAACGGACACAGCTTTTATGGCGGTTCCGCACCAAAAACAAACCAACAGCACACTTCAGCGCCTGCTTCTGGCCGGGCATTATGGCTATGTGGTGCTTGATCAGAAAGGCAGTATTCAGGAGATGAATACCGCCGCCGCCGCTCTGCTGGGATGCCCCCCGGACTGCGGGCACCAGAACTTCTTTATGCTGTTCCCCGCCCCTGATGAGGACAGCCTGCGCTTTCAGTATCAGGCCATGCAGGTCGATGAGGAGCGCATCTTCAACAGCACGGCATTACCGGGGATGGTCGCATCCGCCGATGGGATGCCGAAATCGGGCTTCCCGCCCGTGATCAGTCCCGTCTCGAAGCCTGCCGACGGTGCAGATCCAGCGGCGGCATCAGGCAGGACAGGCGAACTCCTGCGCCATACCGTGATTCGTACAGGCGCGGGCTGGGAGATCCTGCTGGAGTATATCCCCGCGCAGGCTGCCCAGGAGCCAAGCCACCGCGATATCCTCTATCGCACGCTGGCCCGCAGTATGCCGCAGACCAGTGTGGTGCTGTTCGATAAAAACCTTGTGCATATCCTTGCCGAAGGCGAACTGTTCAGCCGCGATACCTTCATCTCATGGGATATAGAAGGCCAGACGCTCGATGAAGCCTTCCCGCCGGAGTTCGCAGAAGAACTCAAGCCGCTCTATCATGCAGCCATCAACGGCGCGGTCAGCATCATTGAGCTGACGTATGATGGATCGCATTACAACATCTTCATTCAGCCGGTACATAATGACCGGGGGGAAGTGCTGGCCGGGATGTGCGTCATCGTGGATGTCACCGTCTTTAAACAGACGGAAAACGCCCTGCGCGAAAACGAACAGCGTATCCGTGCGCTGTTATACGCGCTGCCCGATCAGATCTTTATCATGCATCACGACGGGTTCAGCAGCAGCCTTGATGTCCACGGTATCAACCTGTTTGAAAACACATCCAGTCCGCAGACCTCACTGCGCGATCTGCCGGAAAAAGTCCAGGAAGAACTGCATGATCATCTGCTGATCGCGCTCGATGCCCGCACCGTTTCGACCTTCGAATACGAGCTGCATCAGGGGCAGGGGCCGCTGGAAGGCAGTTATGAGGCCCGTATCATCGCGCTTGACGACAACGACACCGAAGCGATGATCGTCGTCCGTGACATCACACCGCTGAAGCAGGTGCAGTCTGAACTGCGCCAGCGCGTGCAGGAACTGACCGTGCTGAGTCAGGTTGAAGCGGAACTGACCGAACAGCTCAATCTCGGCTATGTGCTGACGATTGCGCTCGATGCTGCCCTGCGCCTGAGTAAAGCGGAAGCCGGTTTTGTGGCGACGATTGTCAACAACCAGTTCGATCAGGCGCGGGTTTCCGGGGCTTTCCCGATACTCGATCTTGGGCATTTTCTCGCACAGGAGAACAGCGCGATTGCCGCCGCCATCCGCCAGCGTAAGCTGGTCCATTGTCTCGATACCAGCCAGTCCGATCAGATGCAGCCCGCGCTGCCGGATACATCAGCCTGTATTGTGTGTCCGATCATCTGGCGGGATGAGGTCGTCGCCCTGCTGAATCTGGAATTCCGCCACGCGAATCCCTTCAGCGATCACACGCTCGATGTGATGAGGACCATGATGGCACGCACAGCCGTCGCCATTGATAATTCGCGCATGTATCAGCAGACGGCCTCTCATCTGCTGGAAACGCAGATGCTGTACGACCGCGTGAGCAAGCTGGAAATGCTGAAGACCGAGATGATCCGCATTGCGTCGCATGACCTGCGCAACCCGCTCTCGGTGGTGCTGAGTTATATCGGCATGATCCGCGATGATCTGCATGCGCTGGGGGCCAGGGATGTGGAAGGCGTCCAGGGCACGCTCGATTATCTGGAAAATGTCGAAATCGCATCACAGCAGATGCGCAAGATCATCCTCAATATCCTCTCGCTGGAGCGGATCGAAGAAATGGCGAAGGAAGCACAATTTGACGACTGCGACTTCGGCCAGTTGGTCGAACAGGGTTATCACGAAGCACGCGGCCTTGCCCAGTTGAAGGCGCAGGTATTCACCCGCCATCTCGACGTCACCCATCCGATCGTCAAGGCAGACCCGACCCAACTCGGCGAAGCGATCTCGAACCTGATCAGCAACGCGATCAAATACACGCCGGAACATGGCAGGATCGACCTGCGCCTTGAGCAGGTCGGGTCGAATCTGGTGTTCAGCGTGATTGATAACGGTTACGGCATCAGGGATGCACAGCAGGTACGCCTTTTTGAGCCGTTCTTCCGTGCCAAATCACCGGAGACTCGTGAAATCGACGGTTCGGGGCTGGGGCTGCATCTGGTCCGCAAGATTATCGAGCGTCACGGCGGTGATCTGTTCTTCCACAGCGTCTATCAGAAAGGCAGCACGTTCGGTTTTACCATTCCCATCCTGACGGATGGCTAAGGCGTATCCGGCTTTCAGCAGATCAGCGGGGCAGGATTTCCACAGTCCGGTTATAGTTCCAATGCGCCGCACAGCATGTAGTACATCATACGCGCTGGATCACGCGGCGCGTGCGCTGTTTGTGTCGGCTGTTGGTTGTTAACTGCCGGATCGCCATGTCTGTCACTTCAAATGCATCGCTCCGACTCATCCTGCTGATCGGCATCATCCCGGCAGGCGTGCTGACGGTGCTGCTGTCCCTGCTGATCGCGCTGACTGCGATAATCGGTCAGCAGCGCACAGAACGTCCGCTGCTGTTTATCGAGGATGCGGCCTATTTTTCGCTGCACGATTTCCAGCACGGACGACGGATGCAGCTTGCGCACAATCTGCTGACTGTACCGCTGGATTTCCAGTGGTCGCCGGATGGGCGCGGCTTCGTGCTGTATATCATCCACATCGGCCAGTATGAATTTTACCGCTACGATCTTTTCAGCCGTCAGCTCACCCGGCTGGACATCGAACACGGCAACCCTGCCGTACCGTCATGGTCAGCAGACAGCCAGCGGCTCGTTTACGGCTCCGATGTCGATGGGCTGTGCATCCTGACGCTGGCGACGATGCAGACCGAGTGCCTGCGGCCCCCACCGGTACGCTTTGCGACAGGGTCCCCGGATGGGACGCGCATCGCCTATTTCGCTGGCATCCCGGCACAGCTTCGGGTGATGGATGTGGCGAGCAGTTCGGAGATGGTGCTGGCCGAAGGGGCTGAAACGCTGACTCATGCGCCGCTGGTGTGGTCACCAGACAGCCGTTCGCTGATCTTCCAGCGCCGTTCATCCCCGCGTGAACCTGATAATGATCTGTATGTGATCGAGCTTGCGCCGTCCGGCGGTACGGGTGACAGCACGAGCGATAGCACGAGCGATA
>CAYNDH010000175.1:0-2536 GCA_964395665.1 uncultured Anaerolineaceae bacterium | reverse complement strand
CGATAGCACGAGCGATAACACGCCCGATAGCACAGGTCATACGCCCGTGCCGGAGAACCTCACGCAGCAGGTGATCGAAAACAGCGGATTCACCTTTGCACGCGGCTGGTCACCGGACAGCCAGCAGTTCGCCTATACCGCTTTCAGCCCGACGGCCCGTGTCCCGGCCCAGCGCACGGTCTATGACCTGTATATCTATTCGCGGCAGGATGGCACTACGCGCCGCATCACGCATGATGATGCTGAAGAAATGGACCCGGCGTGGTCACCGGATGGCCGCTGGCTGGCTTATATCTCCAGCCACAGCGGACACCCGACGCTCATGATCCTGTCAGAAGCGGACGGCTCACTCGTCCATACCGAACCGCTCTATGCGTACAATCTCGACTGGCGTCCGTAACCGAATCAGTTCTAAACCTCGCCCCTCAATCCCCTCTCCGCACAGGGAAGGGACGCAAAGAACCATTACGATCTGTCTTCACCCCCTCTCCGGGTTGGAGAGGGGGCAGGGGGTGAGGTTTTAAAAGCACAGACAGACTAATCAGCCGTCACTGCACTTACAGTCAGATCAGGCTGGCGGACTTCCAGCGATTCAATCAGCGCTGCATAGAGGTCAAGATCCGGTGTGAAGTCCGACACGGCTGCGTTTTCAAGGTTGGTCTCTGTTTCATCCGCCAGATCACCCAGTGAAATCGTCGGCTCAATATCGTTGAAGAGATCATTCCAGAAGGCGGCGAAGCCCTCACTCGGGATCATGGAAGGATCGTTGACGGTGGCCTGCCCCATGAAAGAGACACCGTAAACTTCATCATCCGTCACACCTTCGTAGACATAGGTAAATAGTGCCGACTCGTCCAGATAGAGATCACCATTGATGAACAGGCCGATCGAGCGGCTTCCAAAGCCGTTGACGAAATCAAGTGGGGCAACCTGCGCGGTCAGCTCTCGAGCAGCACCAGCACCACCAAAGGGAAGCCGTTTTCCAGCAGCCTCTACCTCACCATCACTGACAAGGGGGATGCAGGGTTCCATCGCACACTGATCTTCCATGTGATACACCATGAGTGAAAGCGGCCACGGTGCGAATGGGTCATATTCTTCAGAGGCTTCCTGAATGATGAAGCGGAGCGCAGCGGGCTGCGGCCCCATGAAATCCGGCTGCATCACACCCGGGTCCAGCATCATCAGCACCTCTACATTTTCGGGATTCTCGAAGAGCGCATATGGGATCTCGAATGCCGCGCTCTCCGTATCCACCACGATCACGCCGCGTTCTTCGTCATGTTCTCCGACGCTCT
Source organism: uncultured Anaerolineaceae bacterium (assembly GCA_964395665.1). GTDB lineage: Bacteria > Chloroflexota > Anaerolineae > Aggregatilineales > Phototrophicaceae > JAEZAF01. Next base: position 1,238 of record CAYNDH010000175.1, on the reverse strand, counting down.
CCGCCTGCGGAGCGAAGTAGGGGATCAGAAAGGGTTCTTCGCCGTCGGTTTCTACCGTCCAGCCCACAATACCGTTATAGGCGATCTCGCGCCACAGGTAGCCATCTGCACATTCTGCCTCCCCTAACACCTCAACGATCCGAAGCGCTGGGACCTGCCCAAGGATTCGACCGCTCACACTGGGCAGAGAGCGGATACGGTTCGCCTCTCCCGGCGTAATATAACCGTACTGCTGAAAGGCGTCAGGGTCATCTGCATTGACAAAGTCCGCAGCCTGCCCCAACAGGGCCTGGCAGGCATCAGTCTGACTCTGCATCGTCTGCATTGTCCGCATCGACAGAACCGAAGTCGATGTCAGCCCCCCGACAAAAAAGATCAGAATTACGGTCAACCACTGCCTCATATCACTTCTCCAAATGGTTTACAAAAATGGTTTTGCAACAAAATCAGCTTGCAAAACCGGCGTATAGACACAGCCAGCATATCACAAACCTGATAGATCACCATGGATGAGCTTAAGCTGAGAGTTGCCCGCACCGCCTTGACAGACCTCTGGCTGTCGGCTTGTATAGTCGTTATCAGCCGTTAGCCATTCTCTATCGACGGGCATCAGCATTGGAGAAACGCCCCATGAAACGCAATGCAATCCCTGCCGCACGTGTGTTTATCGTCCTGATCCTGTTTGCCATTCTGCCGGTGATCCTGCCTGTGATGCATTATGCACAGGACGAAACGCCCGAAATCACCCCCACTGAAGACGCGGGTTCAGATCCGACATCTGAAGTGACGCCGGAACCGACCGACGAGCTGACCGAAGAAGCCACACAGGAAGTCACCGCCGAGCCGACAACAGAAGTGACGGACGAAGTGACCGCTGAAACGACCGCTGAAACGACTGCCGAAGCCACGCCTGACACATCCGGCACGGGCGGCATGGGTGGTGCGAATGCGATCCCGGACGCGGCGCAGTTCATCCGCGAAAACCCGGATGATGTGGCGATCGTCTGCTTCAACCCGAATGAAGGCCCCGACAGCGGTATCATGCATCAGGCCGATGAACCCTTTGCGCTCGCTTCCACCTACAAAATCATCATCCTGGCCGAATACGCGCAGCAGGTGGATGAAGGCGTCCTCAATCCCGACCAGCTCATCGGGTTAGGCCGTATTGACCATTATTATCTGCCGGGGACGGACGGCGGCGCACACGGTGCGTTCCTCGCCAGCCTGCCGGAAGGCAC
>CAYNDH010000174.1:6583-9247 GCA_964395665.1 uncultured Anaerolineaceae bacterium | reverse complement strand
GTTGCAACCCCGGTGCTGCAAAACGCGCATCAGGTCAAAAATGACCTGTGAACCCGCTTTCGTCGAAATTTGCCCCTGTTTTGAAGGTGCCATTTCCAGACTTTACCCTAAAAACCTGCTTTCGGCAAACCATTTTTCGCAACTCGGTTTCTGCATCAGAATCCGGTGGAGTTGCGAAACATTCTGCTTGTCGTATCCCCGCTCACTGGATGCGCTCACTGGATGCGCTCAAGCACGATGCCGTCCATCGGCTGAAGCGTGATCACCATCGCATTCGAGCCGTCATGGTAACGCGCCGCTGACTGCACATGGAGCGCATCGGCCACGCACGGCCCACCGCTGCATGTCATCTGCACAAAGGCCCCCGGCAGGAGTACCTCTTCGCCAATCAGGTTCCACTGATCGCCGCTGCTGCGGTGATCGAGCGTATTAGCGATGACCACATTGCCATTCGAGATCACCTCATACAGTGCGGCGCTGTTCCATGTGCTGGCATCCGGTGCGGCGGGCCACCACGCGCTGATCGTATAGTATCCGGTTTCGGCGATCCCCAGATCCCAGCGCACGCTGCCTGTGCCGATGTGCGCGGCGCCGTCCCATGCGTGATAATACGGCGGGCTGGCCTTCCATTCGCCAGTCGTGATCTCGACACGCTGCCACGAGCCATCGACAGTCAGGAGCTGGTCGTTATCAACGTCGTCATCGACGATATACTGATAGCGTGGGGCCTGGGTGCCGATCAGCCGCCGGAAGCCGTTGCCGACGGTGATTGTTTGGGTTTCCGCCGTGGCATTGAGCAGCACAAGGCCGTTTTCAAACTCGCGCCGCAGGATGTCCGGCGGGCGTTCGGTCAGCCGCACCTGATCGATCCAGACCTCCCCCAGCGCCCCGGCCAGCAGGAACTGGATACGGGCATCGTCCACGGTTTCATTGGCGACGAAATGGACGGTGTATTCCTTCCACTGATCGCTGATCCAGAAGCTGTCATACAGGCCATAATTGCGCCAGTCCGGGCTGCTCTTCTGCGAACTGACGGCGATGATCCGCGCCTGATTGCTTCTGGCGAAAAATGTCAGGGTATAGCTGACGCCTTTAGTCAGGGACAGGTCCTTCTGCTGTAACGTGATCTGCCAGCGGTCACCGGCGGTCGCGATGATGTCCACCCGTGCTGACTGCCGCCCGGAGGGGGCGTCGTCCTGTGCCAGCCGCAGGTCGGCGCGGTTGCCGGTTTCGGTATTCACACCCAGCGTCCACGCGTTGAGGTCGCTTTCTTCGAAGTCGGGATTGACGATGCGATTCACCGGCTCGGCGTCGGGCTGACCGATGAATTCAGCCGGGCCGAGTGGGTAGCCGAGATCGAAATCAAGCTCGTCATACCACCAGCCGTTGCCGTGATCGGTATCGCCGATTTCGTGCGTGAAGTACCCATCATGCATCAGCGTGGCCGCCAGCCCGAAGCGCATGTACGGGTAGAAGTCGCGGCCAAATTCGAGCGTCGCCGGGGGCGCAGCCTGCGCGGGGCGGAAGCCGTAGCCATACGCGATCTGATTCGGGATGGCGGATTCGACCAGCGACACCTGCGGCGGACGGGCGATCTCCTGCCATGTCGAGTAGCGCTGCCATAACTGCGCGAAGGGGATATTGCCTTCGATCACATCCGGTGCATCGAAGCCGATGCCGATGGAGTTGAACAGCGGCGGAATTTCGGGATCGTCGATGTCCATGGCATGGCCGCTGATGATGGCATGGGGCATCAGTTCGCGAAAGGTGCGGATCTCATGCAGGATGCCTTCGCGCCATGCCGCGTCGAGTTCATACGGATCATCGTGGATGCCGTCCTGATTGTAATCATAGAGGAAGGGTTCGCCGTGGATGTCGGTGATCTGCCACGACTGACTCAGGAAGACATTATCGAAGAACATGCCGTCGTACATCAGGTCGGAGTCAAGCATCATCTGATAGGCGTACATGGCCTGAAATTCTGCCACTTCTTTTTTCGTCAGGTTGAGGCGGTATGCGCCGGGCCAGACTTCGATCCGGTGACCGTGAATATCGCGCAGGTAATAATCATCCGGCACCGCGACCGACGCACCGACCGCGCTCATTGAGGTCAGCACCAGCACATCCGGGTTGAGCATCCGCAGGCCGCGAATGAACTCCGGTTTGAAGTCCGCCCCCAGCCAGAGGTCGATTCTGGCGGCTTCTTCTATCGGACGGTCGATGTAATCGGATGATCCCCACAGATCACCGATGCGCGGATAGGATGGGTTGACGCTCGGCAGGCTGCGGTATTTGAGTTGCAGCACATCATCCGGATAGCGTTCGCACCACACGTAGACATGGGTGGTATGAGCGGGATCAGTGGGCAGGCCGGTGAGCTGCGTCTGGTGATAGGTCGTGCCGTCGCCATGTTCGAATGGGAACATCTGCCCGTAGGCAATCGGTGCATGGAAGCTGTAGCGGCAGTTGGTCGGCTCGGCGGTGGTGATCCCAAGCGGAAGCGTGGTTGTGTTGGGCGGCAGCAGTGTGCTGGGCAGGTCGGGGATCAGCGGCGCAGCGTCTGTGATCTGGCCGCGTACAGGTTGTGGCGAATAGCTTGTCAGGATGCACAGGATCAGCGTCAGCAGGGAAGCATTCAGGCAAGCGTGCAGGCAAGCGTGCAGG
>CAYNDH010000174.1:1344-6483 GCA_964395665.1 uncultured Anaerolineaceae bacterium | reverse complement strand
CAGGCAAGCGTGCAGGCAAGCGTGCAGGTGATTGCGGGTGATCGAAATCGTCTTCAAAGGCGTCAGGTCTCGTCTGGTTCAACAGATCGGTGGCCCGTTTCTGGATACGAGCGGCAGACCGAATGATCATCTTATAACGAATCACAAGACACTCATACTGAAAAATGTAAATTCCGACCTTTTGTCGCATATACTAATGTTTACCAATGCCACGTACCAGGGAAGCCATATCGGGATAGAGCGCGACTGCGGTGAGAGGGAAGCGAATGACGCAGATGGAAAGCCAGTTACCAGTCAACGTACAGGAACCACCGTATCTCTACGTTACCACCACCGGCTGGAAAAGTGGCAAACCACATCAGATCGAGATCTGGTTTGTGGAATACGAAGGACGGTACTACCTGTGTTCCGGCGGACGCTATAAGGCGCACTGGGTACAGAACATCCATCGGCATCCGGCGGTCGTCTTCCAGGTCGGTGATAAAAGCGCCCCCACCCGTGCCGGACGCAGCCGCATCGTCCCGGAACTGGAATCGGAGCGGGTGCAGGCGGTCCGGGCGCTGTTTGATGCCAAGTACCAATGGAGCGACGGTATGCTGGTGGAAATCACGCCGGTGCAGTGAAACAGCGCACAACGCTTTGAATGCAGGTCCCGTTCCAGGAGATGCCGATGCCGTTCAAGGTCTCACTCATGCTGAAAGATCCACCGGTCATCCTGCTCTACGCTGAAGGGACAGCCACGCCTGCCGAGATCGAACTGATGATTGAGGCGATGCAGGCTGTGCTGCATGAACATGACCTGATGGAGACCTTTAACTATACGATTGTCGATGCACGCAATGCGACGATGGCTTTCGCTGATATCATGCGGCTCGCGGCGGCGGAACGCGACCACCGTCGCGGGGCAATCGGGGATACCCTCTCGCAGACGATCTTTATCGGTTCCCATACGATGCTGCGGGTGACACGTGACCTGTATCTGCAAAGTAACACCGCATCCCCAATCCCGATTTTCGCAACCTATGAGGAAGCGTTGGCTTTCATCCATGAGATGGATAGAGCGGACGGTCATGCCGAAGCGCGGCGGTCACGGGGGGATCGGGAGTGAACCTCATCCCCCGGCCCCTTCTTCGGTAAACCTATTTGCCGGAGAGGGGGATTTAGGATGAGGTTTCTAGAGGCTATCTGAAAATTGGTTTCCGGCGCGGACAGGGCAGGCCCTGTCCCTACAAAATACGTAAAATGTAGGGACAACGCCTGCGTTGTCCGCTGTTTCCGTAAGATTCATAGCAGGTTTTTGGAATATTCAGATACGCTCTAAACGCCGTAAATCTCGCCGTATTTCTGCTTCAGATAGGCGATGTACGGGCCGGCGTCGATCTGGCCGCCGGTGACGCGCTCCGTCAGTTCGGGCATCGTGAACTTGCGGCCATGCGCATGGATATTCTCGTTCAGCCATGTCAGCAGCGTGTCGAATTTGCCCTCTGCCGCCTGCTGCGGGATGTCGGGATGCGCTTCGAGTGCTTTGGCATAATACTGCGATGCCAGCAGATTGCCGAGCGCATACGTCGGGAAGTAGCCGACCAGCCCCGCCGACCAGTGGACATCCTGAAGCACGCCTTCCGCATCATTGCGCGGTGTGATGCCAAGGAAGGTCTCGAAACGGTCATTCCACTCTTCCGGCAGATGCGCCACCTGAATATTCCCATTCATCAGGCCGGTTTCGATCTCAAAGCGCAGCATGATGTGCAGGTTGTAAGTCGCTTCATCCGCCTCAACGCGGATATAACTCGGCTTGACCTTATTGACCGCGCCGTAGAAGGTATCGACATCGACGCTGTCAAACTGGCCGGGGAAGGTCTCGCGCAGTTTTGGCAGCGCCCACGCCCAGAACGGCCTGCTGCGCCCGATGATATTCTCCCACATGCGCGACTGTGACTCGTGGACGCCGAGCGATGTACCACCTTCCAGCGGAGACCCGGCCAGATGCTTCGGGCTGCCCTGTTCGTACATGCCATGACCGGCTTCGTGCAGTGTCCCGAACAGCGCTGGATTGAAGTAGCTCGGATAGTAGCGGGTGGTGATGCGGACATCGGTGCGGTTGAGGCCCATCGCGAACGGGTGAACGGCCTCATCCTGACGGCCACGCTGGAAGTCGAAGCCGATATGCTCCGCCGCCCACATCGCGAACTCGCGCTGCTTCGCAATGTCCAGCGGCTGATGCAGGAAGGAGTCATCGACGCGGCCTTCGTTTTCACGGATGGCCGCGATCAGCTCGACCAACTGCGGCTTGTGGCCGTCAAAGATGCGCTTCACTTCGGCGGTGGTCATACCGCGCTCGTATTCATCGAGCATGGCGTCGTAGGGATGCGCCGTGAAACCGAGATACTCGGCCCGCTGGCGTGCCATATCCATGACCTGCTGAAGTTTCGGCTGGAAGTGGCGGAAATTGCTCTCGGCACGGGCGTGCGCCCAGACTTCATGCGCCTCGGTGGTCAGGCGTGCCCAGTCTGCGACAAACTGGCTGGGGAAGCGTGTCTGCTGTTCGTAATCCTGACGGACGACGCGGATCAGGCTGGCTTCGTCGCTTTCATAAGGCAGATCCCCGACTTCCTGCGCGGCGGCGTCCAGCAGTTCAGCGGTTTTGCCGCTGGTAAACATCTCATGGCGCATTTTAGTCAGGGTGGCGACCTGCTCGCCGCGATAGCTGTAACCTGACGGGGGCAGGTTGACCTGCATATCCCATTCCAGCACGCCAAGCGTGGTCGCGAGCTGATGGATCACAGAAAGATGTTCCAGTAATTCATTGTATTTTTGCATGAAAGGCGTCCTTTTTGGCTGACCGCTGTTTAAACGGATTTCAACATTGCAGCGGATTCAATTCCATGCAGTTTAGCGCAGATTTCCCGTGACGTATAGAAATTTTTACTGGATAGGCGGCTGAATCGGCCTCTGTCTGAAGCCTTGCATCCCGCTGTCGGACAGATTCCGAAGAACCTGTTACAACTCCGAAACCTGTAAATTCTCACGCGGGGGAAGGCGCGGCGCGTTGACAATGGCGCGCTGGATTCCATACCATTAAGGTCATGCGTTCTGTAACACTTTTTCTTGCACATTACAGGTAATGTTACTTATGCGAATGCTCGAACTTGTGAAGAAGCCTTTTCCCGCTTTTATCCTGACGACTGCGCTGATGCTGGCCGTGGGTGTGTTTGTCTTCCGCCCACAGCCCGTTGATGCGGCAGATCCGAATTTTTCATCCATCACATGGACGTATACCGGCGTTAAATATCCGGGTATTGTGCGTGGCAGCACGACACACTGGGGGATCAGTGAGGGGCAGTCGGTTGCGGTCAATGGCAGGATGTACGTCTTCGGCGGCTTCCCCGGCAGCAGTTATGTACCGGCCCGTGAAGTACATGTCTACGATCCGGTTGCCAACAACTTCACCAGGCTGAATGATATGCCCAAGGGCCTGACGCACGGCGGCTTTGCCACCGACGGCACGGACATCTACTACGCTGGCGGCTATATTGAAAATGCCACTCAAAGCGGGCAGGTGTTCGGCACAAAGGATGTCTATCGCTACAACGTCGCGGCCAATACCTATACCGCGCTGCCCCCACTGCCCGAAGATCGCGCCGCCGGTCAGCTTGCCTACCTGAATGGGAAGCTGCATTACATGGGCGGGACCAATAAGGCGCGCACGGTCGATGTCGGTGATCATTATGTGCTGGACCTGAACAATACCGCCGCCGGGTGGGGGACACTGGCCCCGCTGCCGAACCCGCGCCATCATGGGGCGGTGATTGTATGGGGCGGCTACATCTATTACATCGGCGGGCAGCACGACCATGATGGTGATCTTGTGCCGCAGAACGATGTCCATCGCTACAACCCGGCCACTCATCAGTGGGAACAGATGGCCGATATGCCCGACCCACTCGGACGCAATCATCACGGCTTCTCGACGTTTCTCGTAGGGGATCGGATCATCGTTCTCGGCGGTCAGACCTATGGCTATGGGGATCACCCCACCGACAGCATCTTCGCCTATACACCCGCCACCAATACATGGGAAACGCTCGGCACGCTGGATTACTGTTACGGTTCCGAGCCGGGTCATACACCGGTAAACTGCCGTCAGCATTCGGCGCTGGGGGCTTATATCAATGGCGCACTGTATTATGGCACGGGCTTCAAGGCGCATGAGCAGGATGACAAGCGCAAAATCTATAAGGGCGTGCTGAATATCATCCCGCCGACTGAAACACCAGTCCCACCGACCGACATCCCGCCGACCAGCGCACCTGTGACCGATACGCCGGTTCCGGGTGCAACCCTGACGCATACGCCGACCTCAACGATGGTGATCTCGACCGATACACCCGGCGCAGTCGAACTGCTGATCAACGGCGGGTTTGATAGGGTCGGCCTGGGCGAGCGTGATCTGTCACCGTGGAAGCTGAAGAAGGAGACGAAAGACAAGATCAAGTGTAATAAGGTCGGCAAGCTGATCGCACAGGATGGCGAGTGCGCCTTCCAGTTCAAGGGCGGCGGCGCACCGGGCCTGCCGGAAGCGGCCAAGCTGGTGCAGAAGGTCCCGCTGGATGATCTGTCGCTTCAGGCCGGGGATACGCTGCGCTTCAGCTTCTTCTATAACGCCAAGGGCGCCGTTACGACAAAGGCCAAGCTGGTCGTGAAGTATACGGACGCCAGCCTGCCGAAAAGCAAGATCGTCGTCAATATGCAGCCAACCGGCGGCGTGTATCAGCCGTTCGTGAACAATCTGGTGATCAGCAGCAGCGCAATCGATCAGCTCAAGGTGATCGTCAAGAACAAAAGCGCGTCCGGTAAGGTGCGGCTCGACAGCGTGAGCGTGAGTCTGCTGCCGTAGATGGTCGGCTATTGGCCGAAGTGAAGTTGAAATTCGGGCCGGAAGAATCCGGTATCTACGCGCTGCGATGATCTGAAATACGAAAAGAGGGTCCAACGGACTCTCTTTTTTGCCGCCTTTGCATGAGCATTTGTTATAAATACGCGGCATACGTTCGCGACTCTGCGATGGGCTTTTATAATCTGTGGATCGTCCAGACAGGTTGAGTCAGAGGTCAGTCGTATGCAGGCGAATCAGCAGGC
>CAYNDH010000174.1:0-1244 GCA_964395665.1 uncultured Anaerolineaceae bacterium | reverse complement strand
CAGGCGGATCAGTAGTGCGACCGGGGATACTGCTTGGGATCGGCCTGGGCGGATTTTTCGATGGGATTGTCCTGCATCAGATCCTTCAGTGGCATCACCTGCTGACGAGTGCGGGTTATCCGCCAGACAGCCTGGAGAATTTACAGATCAATACGCTGTGGGACGGTCTGTTTCATGCCGGGACGTATCTCATCACGCTGGTCGGCCTGTTCTACCTGTGGCACACGCTGAATCGCCGTGGCGTGGAGCGCTCACTGCGCGTGCTGATCGGGGCCTTGCTGATGGGCTGGGGGATCTTCAATCTGGGGGAAGGGATCATCAACCATCACATCCTTCAGATTCACCATGTGCGCGCCGGGCCGGATCAGATGCTGTACGACATCGGCTTTCTGCTGTGGGGGGCGGTCATGCTGGTGATCGGCTGGCTGATGACACGGCGGACGGATCAGCAGGTCGGTGTGACAGGCAGCGCGGCGGATTAGCGCGGCTAGGTGAAAATTGATTGCAGGCCGGAAGAATCCGGCCCCTACAGGCTGCAACCCGTGCAACCAGTGTGGATCGCTAAACGTCGCGCCAGACGCCTGAAACAGGGTCAATACACAACGATACAGCAGGGAACAATTATTAATGAAACACAATACAAAATACGAGACCAGTACGATCTGTACGTCCTGCGGGGCGGTCTATATCGATGCCATGACGTGTCAGGATGATTTCTATCAGATGCTTTATTGGGAACATGAGCTGATGGCCGAAGGTATGAACCTGATGGAAGTGCATTTCCTGATGGTGGCGAGCTATCACATGCAGCATCCGCATCTGTATTCATCGGAGACGCTGGTCACCATCCGGCATAATGTCTCGGAGTTTCTTCAGGGTCGGCTCGGTCTCGATCAGATCCATCGTGCAACGGGCGAAGCCGCACGCTCCGACCGGCGCAGGCACAAGATCACCGGGCATAATGGCAATCACGGCGGATACGCGACGCCGGTCCAGTGGACGATGCGGGCGATGGATGTCGTCGCCGCCGGGAAGGATCAGTACGTCTCCAATGTGCGGCGCTGGGCGAAATCAGTGATCGCGGCGCTGGAAGATGTCGAAGTCGTGGCGCGGTAGCGGGTAGAATCAAAAACGGCGCGAAGACTCTCGCGCCGTTTTATTTGCTGGGTAGAGCGAAATTTCAGACGCTTCTAGGGCGTGTTGACATTTACAAAAATCGCTCATGTGTAGGGGCGATGGATGAT
>CAYNDH010000173.1:0-9392 GCA_964395665.1 uncultured Anaerolineaceae bacterium | reverse complement strand
GCGGAAGGTAGGGACAGGGCCGCATTGCTTGCAATGGCGCCCTGTCCGCCGTAAATATCTCAACCGAAAATCAAGAACCTACCCCTGATAAGGAAATATCTCCCCTTCTCCATGCAAACTTGTTTGCATGGAGAAGGGGCCGGGGGATGAGGTTTCGCCAGCGCCCTGGACTCTGACAGCATCTGCCAGAATCCAGCCCTATCATCGGCTGCCTTATCCGGTTTATTCCATCTCTTCCATGCCAGCGTGACGGACATCCGGGGCCTGCCCGAAGCCTTCTGCCGGATGGCGCTGGAGATACACCGGCGGGTAGAAGTTCGTGCCATCTGGCAGCGGAACGGCCAGCGCATCGTCACCAGAGGTTGCGATGCCGTCCATCGTCGAATTGGCGAACGCGAACTGCATGATGCGGTTGCCAGTCAGGGCGCGGATCTCGCCAGCAAGGAAGTCGAGGTCGAGCAGTCCGAGTGGGCTGTACACCAGATTCTCGAACGTATCGCGGATTTCAGCACCGGTCACAGCGTCAAGGCTGCCGACACGGTTCACAGTCTGCGCGTACATCTCGATATACTGATCGACCGTCGCCCAACCCAGCAGATAGGAGATACCACGGACCTGCGGCTCACGCCCGGAAGCATCAGCACTTTCGATCATCAACTGCACACCGGGCTGATCGGTTTCTGTCCACCAGCGGAAGGGCAGCGAACCGTACATGCCATTCACCACCGGCAGACCGTTGTCACCCAGGCTGGTACGGGCCAGCAGCGCCACAGAGGTATCCATACCCCAGTTGACCGACGCCAGCTTGACATCGTCCTGAATGCCGAGGAAGTGGATCGCCTCTGCCACGCGCAGCGGACCTGTTGCCAGCGCATTCACGTAGATGATGTTCGCGCCTGCCTGATACAGGTTATCGACATTGGTCGAGACATCAGTCGCCGCCGGGCTGAACGATTCTGCTGTATCCAGCACATCCACACCGACACCTTCGCAGTAAGCCTGCGTCTGATCGGTGAAGGCTGCCATACCGAAGGCTGCTGACGGTGCGCCCCAGCCGATGTAGCCGATCACGGGATCGGGGAATTCTTCCGGATTCGCCGCGACGAAATCGCAGAAGAACCCGAACTGGTCGGTGTACAGCGGATTGGTGGCGTAAATCCAGCCGGGTTCGTCGCCATTCTCGCCATACAGACCTTCCAGCGAACCGGCGCTGATCACTGCCGGGATTTCGTCTTCTTCAAGCTGCGGACGCAGCAGTTCGGCATCCGTTGAGGAGTACAGCACCAGCATATGCGGCTTCGGGTCCAGGCCGGAGAAGTAATCATAACCAGCCTGTGTCTGTGCCGGGTCGCCGCCGGTGTCGCGATTTTCAGAGGCAATCGTCGCACCGCAGATCCCGCCGCGTGCGTTGAAGTACGCAATCGCATCTTCGAATCCGGCCAGCAGCGGCTGCGTGATCGGCGCATAGCTGCCGCTGACATCGCCCAGATGCTGGATGGTGATGGTTTCGCCGGTGAGATCGACTTCGCATTCCGTATGCTGGATGAAATCGGGCAGGGTGGCGTCGTCCTGTGCCATGACCGGCGCAACCATGACGGCAAGGATCAGCAGAACAGATAACAGAAGCATTTTCGAACGCATAAAAATAACCCTCTTTCGTAATCTGTGTTTAAATGGACAATACGATGAACCTGTGGTGTTTTTGCGGTGATCCTCCTTACAGTAAAACACCTCTCTAGAGCATATCTGAACATTACGGAAACCGCGGACAACGCAGGCGTTGTCCCTACATAACATGCAGGATGTAGGGACAGAGCCGCATTGCTTGCAATGGCGCCCTGTCCGCACTGGTGACCATTTTCAGACAATCACTAGTATGCAGTCTGATCAGCCAACTCGCAAACAACTGCGAATGCTTAAAGGCGAAGGCCAGCGCGGTTCATCTCTCTGACCTTCTTCCCTGAAGCCAAACCCGAATTCCTGCCGTTATACTGTCCCGCCGCGCGATCCCATTGCACATAATTGGACGGTATACGGACTGTAGGGGCCGGATTCTTCCGGCCCGCGCATCTGCTCGCAATCCGCTTTCAGACAGGCCTCTAATACGAATACGGCCTGATCTTCCACGAGATCTTGAGGATTTCCCACCGGTACGCCAGTCCACGCGGCTCCAGAATCAGGAACAGCCCCAGCGCCAGACCGAACAGGATCGGCGCGAGTGACGACTGGATATTCACCGTGTCGATAAACGGCATCAACTGCGGCAGGAAACCACTCAGCGGCGTCATCAGTGACGGGATCAGGTTCTGCGTCAGCAGCGTGACAAATGCCACGCCGAACAGCGGCCCCAGCGGGAAGCCTGCCCCACCGATCACCAGCATCGCCAGCATTTCGATTGACCGGCCAAGGCTGAATACTTCCAGTGACACTGTATTGGTCTCAAACGCCATCAGCGCCCCGGCAATCCCGGCATACAGCGCACTCAGGAAAAACGCCTGAAGCTTGTAATTGAAGACATTGATTCCGAGCAACTCCGCCGCCAGATCGTTATCACGGACGGAGATAAACGCCCGCCCGACCCGCGTCCGCACGATGTTACGCGCCGCCAGTGACAGCACCACGGCCAGCGGGATGATCACATAATACATGGCCGACTCATGCGCGAAACTCAGCCCGAACAGCATCGGCGGCGGCACTTCCAGCGAGCGTGTGCCATTGCTGACCGATTCCAGCGGATAGCGGATCACCCACGGGATGATGAACTGCGCCGCCAGCGTCGCCATCGCCAGATAGAAGCCCTTCACCCGCAGCGACGGCAGCCCGAACAGCAGCCCCACCAGCCCCGATGTCAGCGCGGCCAGCGGCAGCGCCAGCCAGAATGACAGCCCCAGCGTCCGCACGAAAATCGCCGCGCTGTAGGCTCCCACCGCCATAAATGCCGCGTGACCGAGTGAGATCTGGCCGGTATAGCCCACCAGCAGATTAAGCCCCTGCACGGCAATCGCAAACGTCGCAATACGGATGATCGTGCCGATCCACGACTGCGGGATGATATTCAGGCCAAATGGCCCTTCAAGCGCCAGCAGCGGCAGCACCAGCAGCAGCACGAACAACCCATAGGAGATCAGCTTATCCACCGGCGTGCGGTTGAGCGCGATATCCTGCGCGTAGGTGGTGTCAAAAACACCAGAAGGTCGGATATTTGCAGACATCAGTTCAATAAACCTCTATTTCATCTTCGAATAAACCCGCCGGATTGACCTGTTCCCTCGGACGTGCCGTTGCACTATCCCTGCCATCATCCCACGCTCTGTAGGGACGCGCTTCTGCGCATCCGTCGGTGGTACACAGGGTCGGGAAGAATTCCGACCCTACCTCCATCGAATACCTACCCTTGAAAACGGGGATAGGGGGCTTTTCCGCATCTCAACCCTCTACCCAAATGCTCACAACCGGTCCGGATTTTCTACCGTGCGCTCATTGATCACGTTACCGGTGTTGAGCGTTTCCAGCGGTTCAAACAGCACCACCTGCACTTCTTCCGGCGCAACCGGACGATGCTCCACGCCACGCGGGACGACCAGCATTTCCCCCGGCTCGATCCACACCTCACGGTCACGGAATTCCATTTTCAGCCGGCCCTTCAGCACGTAGAACAGTTCATCTTCATGCTCATGATGATGCCACACGAACTCACCGAGCAGCTTCACCACCTTGACCGCCTGTCCATTCAGTTCTGCCACGATGCGCGGCTGCCAGTGTTCGCTGAAGCTGTCAAATTTCGCTTCCAGGCTGATCTTTTCCATTTGGCTGTTTCGTCCTCTGCCGGTATCAGGGTAAGTCTGCCGCCACCTGCCCGGACGCGCCGTTGCGCGTCTCTACACAATGCCTGAACGTAGGGACGTCCACCGTGTGAATCACCTACGCGGACGTGCAGAAGCACGTCCCTACAGCATCCGCACACCCACAACCTGTCCCTCCGCCGTCAACGGGGGAGGCTAGGAGGGGGTCCTAAATCCGATCAATCCGCCGCTGACCAAACAACCCTTCCGGACGCAGGATCAGCACGATCATCAGCACCACATACGGCGCGAGTTCGGTCCCGGCCTGCGTCCCCGGCAGCAGCAGATCCGCCCAGACCTGCACCACACCGATCACCAGGCCACCAACCAGCGCACCGGAGATCGACTCCAGCCCGCCCAGCAGCACCGCCGGGAACGCCGCCAGCGCCAGCGCGGGCATCGTCCGCCCCAGATTGGTTGCGCCGCCCTGAAGCACACCCGCCGTCATCGCCAGAATCGCCGCGATCACCCACGCCGACGCCAGAATGATCCGCACCCGCAGGCCGACCGACTGCGCCAACTGCTGATTCTCCGCCGTGGCGCGCATCGACAGGCCGACACTGGTATAACGGAAGAACAGCACGAAAACCAGGAAGGCCACCAGCGCCAGCGCGAAGGCGATCACCAGTTCGGTACGGATGTTAATGCGACCATCCAGCCACGTATCCTGACCATCAATGCGGATCGGGTTCGGCAGACCCAGCGACGTCAGGCCGGAGAAAATCGGCAGGCTGCGGTCGATACTGCCCCATACAAGCTGCGTCGCGCCGGAAAGCACACGTTCCAGCGCCAGCGTCATCAGCACAATCGAGAACAACGGCTGGCCGATCAGCGGTCGAATGGCGAAACGCTCAATCGCCAGCCCCAGCAGCACCGAGACCGTCACGCCGCCGACAATACCATGCATCAGACGCCACTCCGGGCCGCCGAAGGTCATGCCGAGCGTCATCCCCACGATCAGCACGCCCATGATGATCAGCATCTGCGGCCTCAGCATACTTCGCAGGCCGTTCATGCTCAACGCGATCACCACGCACGCCGTCGCCAGCACCGCCGCCGCCGGGACGCTGACATCAGAGGTGGTGAAGAAGTTGAAGAACACCAGCGCCCCGAAGAACATCATGTAACCGTGGGCGAAATTGAATACGCCCGACGCCTTGTTCACCACCACAATTCCCAGTGCCACCAGCGCATAAATCCCACCGATCAGCAGACCAGTGATTGTCGTCTGGATCGCACGCGCCGGGCGCATGGTCTGCAACTGGCTGCCAAGCCACAGCAGAAATAACCCAATCGCAATGGCATAAACAGCATACAGGGCATATTTCCCCCACGGGATCGACGCCGCCCCGGATGCTGTGGTCGATGTTTTAGCTGCCTGTGTCACGTAAATCGTCCTTAAAAAATCAGCAGTTGGTTTAAGTTATTTCGATTAACGCCGAAAATAGAATTAACTACGCACCCATCAGCCCCTTGCACCAATCATCCCTCACCACCGTGTGGAGCCTGTCCCTCCCCCGTCTACGGGGGAGGCTAGGTGGGGGTCTGTTTTCGCCAGAAGGCCAGCTGGGTCTACCGCTTACAACGCCACAATTCCGGGAACAGCGCTTCGGACATCTCATCCAGCAGATCGGCTTCGTCCTCCGGATACGTCATCTGGAGATCATAAACCCGCGTGTCGCTGTACTCGACGACCCAGAAACGACTGACGTAATCTTCATCCTCATACACCAGATCGTATTCATACAGCATCAGGCCGCCTTCGTTGCATTCCGCTGTGCGTTCGGTCTCGCTGTAAACGTCGAATAAGATGTCGAAGGTATCGTCGTCGTAATAGGCTTCCAGATCATCGACATCGTACCCACAGTCGTAAATCAGGTAGTCGAGCGATATTACCCCGTTAAGACCAGGCCGAAAGCGATTGATCTGAATGCGATAATTGAGTTCTTTGTATTGGACCTCTAGAATCCAGTCGTCTTCATCGAAGGCATCGGCGTGCAGGTCCAGCGCTTCAGCAAAATTCTCAATCGTGCTCTGCGACGGCAGGCAGGCCTGACTCACAGGCGCGGGTTCTGGTGCGGCCAGCACACCACCAGCCAGCGCCAGAAACAGCACGAGAAACAGCATCATTACAGCGGTAACAGTCAACCTTCTCATAAATCTCAATCCTTGAGTTTCAGTCATTCTCGTTAGAGTAGGGGCCGGATTCTTCCGGCCCATGCCGCAAGCATCTTCGGGACCATATTCTTCCGGCCCATGCGGACCAGGTTAAGCCGTGAAAGCCACCTATAAGTCGTGCCACGGCTTACCCCCCTTCCCCCACTCGTGCGCTCCGAGGGAAGGGGAATCAACAAACGCGACCTGTTTTTCTCCCTTTCCCCCATTCCAGTCACTTCGCTCCTTCAAAGGGAAAGGGCCGGGGATAGGGGGCTTTTTCTTACTACAACGCCATTACCCGCACATCAGTTTCAACCACGCCGGTACGACCATCCCGATATTTGACCTCCGCGCTGACCGTGACCTTATCCTTATCGCCGTACATCGCATCCAGCATATCGCCGTAGCGCTGCTCCAGCGCATGACGGCGCAGCTTGCGCGTGCGCGTCAGTTCGGCTTCGTCTGCGTCAAAGGCCTTGTGCAGGATCACGAATTTGCGGATACGCGCCGCCGGGGGCAGCGTCTCGTTGACGCGCTCGACTTCTTTCCGCACCAGATCATAGATTTCGCGCTTCTGCGTCAGGTCAACATACGTCGTGAAGTTCAGGCGGTTCTTCTCCGCCCAGCGCGACACATTCTCGAAGTCGATGATGACAATCGCGCTCACAAATTCCATATCGAACCCGCCGACCGCCATCACATCCTGAATGTAGGGGCTGAACTTCAGGCGGCCTTCGATGTACTGCGGGCTGAAGCGTTCGCCGTTCGCCAGTTCGATCATATCCTTCACGCGGTCCAGATAGATCAGGTGGCCGTCCTCATCCATATAACCCGCGTCCCCGGTGCGGAAGAACCCATCCTCATCGAAGGCTTCACGGGTTTTTTCCTCAAGTTTGTAATAGCCTGAGATCACCGCCCGGCTGCGCACCCGGATCTCACCATCCTCTGCAATCCGGATCTGGACACCCGGCACCGGCACACCGACGCTCGCCAGCTTGACATTCCCCTCATGATGCATCGCCGCCGCATGGATCTCCGTGCTGCCATAGATGCTCATCAGTGTCACACCAATCGCACGGAAGAAGCGCAGTACATCCGGGCTAAGGACCGCCCCCGATGTAAACGCCGTCCTCATCCGCGTCATGCCGATCTTGTCGCGCAGCGGCTGAAGCACCGCCACATCCCCCAGCGCACGCAGCAGTCGCAGGTGCGGCGGGATCGACTTACCCGCGTCTTCAAGGTCGATGATCTGATACGCGACCGGCATAAACAGCTTATACAGCGTGCGATTGATCCACGCGCTGTCATTGACGCGCATCTGCATCGTCCGCGCCAGATTTTCCCAGATGCGGCTGGGGAACAGCAGCGAACTCGGCGCGATTTCACGCAGGTCATGCTGCACCGTCTCCGGCCCTTCCGGGAAGCTGACCGTGAAGCCTGTCACCGCGTGGTTGGCAAAGCCAAGATCCTGCTCGGTGATCCACGCCATCGGGCTGAATGACACATACTCGTCGCTTTCAAAGGCCGGGACGGTCGGATCAGAATGCGTCTTGGCATAGATCAGGTTGCGATGCAGCACAATCGCACCCTTCGGCGCACCCGATGTCCCCGATGTGTAACTCAGGATCGCGATATCCTCAGTGCTGCCCTTCGCCACTTCCTGCTCAAAAATGCCGGGATGCGCTTTTTCGTACTCACGCCCCAGCGCTTCGACCTGCTGAAAACTGATCAGCCAGTCGTTGTCATAATTCCACACGCCGCGCTCGTCCCAGTAGATCACCTTGCGGATATTCGGCAGGCGATCGCGCAGTTCCAGCGCCTTATCGCACTGTTCCTGATCATGCGCGATCAGAAACACCGAGTCCGAGTCAATGGCGATGAATTCCAGTTCCTGAAGGTTGGCATCGGCGAAGATCGCGATCGATGTCCCACCCACGGATTGCACGGCATACTGCGACCAGTAAAATTCCGGGTCATTCTCGCCGATGATCGACACCTTCTCATAGCGTGTCAGCCCAAGGCTCATCAGGCCGAGTGCGAACGACTTCACATGATCCAGTGACTCCGTCCACGTATATTCCTGCCAGATGCCAAGGCGCTTTTTCCGCATCCCGATCCGGCTTTGCAGGCGGCGTGCCGTCAGCAGAAACGCCTTCGGGACGGTATCCACTGCCGGGTCCAGCGGCGTGACGTTGTCATATCCCAGCCCCGGATACTCATGCGTGCGCGGTGTGCTGCCAGCGGCAGTATCTGCCTTGCGTTGGGTTTGTACTTCCATAACCATTACCTGTAATAAAATATCAACAACTCAAGTGATGCGGGATTTTTTCGACAGCGTGGCCCAAATAGCCGCCTCTGCCTGTAAACATCTGTAACCTTTTAATGTACATGCGCCGTCGGGGCGGGATTCTTCCCGCCCATGTGATCATCACACCTCTGCGAAATCACGGGATATGCCGCTGCATGTCCCTACAATCCCATCACAGGGACGCGCAGAAATCAATGCGATTCCTGCCCCAGATACGCCCGGATCACCGCTTCGTCCTGCCGGATTTCATCTGGTGTGCCTTCGGCGATCTTCTGGCCGAAATCCAGCGCCACGATATGATGTGAGATATCCATCACCAGCCCGATGTCATGCTCGATCAGCATGACCGTGATACCGCGCTGCTCATGGACGTCAAGGATGAAGCGTGCCATATCCTCTTTTTCTTCGACGTTCATCCCGGCCATCGGCTCATCCAGCAGCAGCAGCGACGGTTCCAGCGCCAGCGCCCGCCCCAGCTCCACCCGCTTCCGCAGGCCGTAGCTCAATGTGCCGACAATCGACTTGCGGATCGCTTCCATCTCCAGAAAGTCGATGATCTCTTCGACACGTTCACGATGTGCGATCTCTTCATTCTGGGCCGGCCCCCAGAACAGCGCCCCGGTCAGCATATTGGACTTCATATGCAGATGCCGTGCCGCCATCAGGTTATCCAGCGCGGTCATATTGGTATACAGGGCGATATTCTGAAATGTGCGGGAAATACCGAGTTTGGCGCGTTTGTAGGGTGGCAGTTGGGTAATATCCTGCCCCTCGAAGATGATGCGGCCCTGCTGGGGATGATAAAAGCCATTGATGCTGTTGATCAGGCTGGTCTTGCCCGCCCCATTGGGGCCAATCACGGCGCAGATCTCGCCTTCGCGCACCTGAAAATCGACATTATTCAGGGCGCGGATACCGCCAAAGCTCAGAGAAATTGAATCAACATGCAGTTTAACAGGTGCAGAGTGGGGTGACGTCGTCACGGCGTCCTCTAAAGTAATTTTAAAAGGTCTATTCAAATAGGAATACGTCTGTCGCAGCACAATATAACACATGGCGAAAAAAATCAAAAACCGATTCGGTTA
>CAYNDH010000172.1:8113-9532 GCA_964395665.1 uncultured Anaerolineaceae bacterium | reverse complement strand
GGGCGGGCTTTCCGCCCAGAGTGAGACCACACCAGAGCCGACAGCGCCATCCGAGCCAGCAGCGCCGACAGCGACTCCGCCTTCAGGACAGTACCGGATTGTCGGTGTCTACTCGTCATATAACATCTATGACCGGGAATATTTCGTCACCGACATCCCGGCAGACAAACTGACTCATCTGAATTATGGGCCGTTCAGCATCTCGGAGAACGGACAGTGCATCTCCAGCGATGAATGGGCCGATAACGGCTTCATGTACCCTGAAGATCTGGAAACCGAGCGCAAGCGCGGCAACTTCAAGCAGCTTGGCCTGCTGAAAGCCGCACATCCTGACCTGCGGATTCTGATGTCCATCGGCACATGGGAATACTCGGCGCAGTTTTCGGAGGTGGCGGCAACTGAAGAAGCCCGTATCCGCTTTGCCAACTCGTGCATCAGCTTCATGATCGCCAACGGCTTCGACGGTATCGACATCGACTGGCGTTATCCGGTGATCGGCGGCAAGGAAGGCAATATCACCCGACCGGAAGATGGCGACAATCTCGCGCTGCTGCTGGAAACGCTGCGCACACAGCTTGATGCTGAAGCCGTGGAGACGGGCCGCCCCTATCTGCTGACCGCCACCCTGCCCGCCGTGCCGGAGAATGCAGAGCCGCTGCCATTGGGGAAGATCCAGCGCCCACTGGACTGGGTGAACATCACAACCTACGGTTATCAGGGGGACTGGAGCGAACTGGCGAGCCACGCCGCGCCGCTTTACCCCAACCAGCGCGATCCACGGGGCGAAGCGGTCTACAGCCGTTATAACGTCTCGGCGACGGTCGATGCCTATCTGGATGCGGGTGTGCCTGCTGACAGGATCGTGATCGGTGTCCCGTTTTACGCGCAGACATGGCGCAACGTGAGGCCGAATGATTACTTCGGGCTGTATTCGATCACTGACGGCGTACCGAATGGGACGCGCCCCGGTGGGATTTTATACTACAGCGATCTGGACTCGCTGTTTGCAAGCCAGAATTATGTCCGCTTCTTCGATCCTGAAACCGCGTCCGCATGGATGTACAGCGAGAGTCAGCGCGTTGCCATCAGCTATGAGGACAGCCAGTCGATTGAGGCCAAAGCGGACTTTGTGCGCGAAATGGGGCTGGGCGGCGTCATGCTGAACGAATTGAGCTTTGACGACGCAGAAGCCACGCTGCTTAACAACGTCTATAACAATTTCTATGGATCGGGTGCAGCCGCAAACTGACCTGTGAGCTGAAAGCTACAAGCTGCAAGCTACAAGCTAAAAGCTGAAAGCTACAAGCTGCGCCGACGGGCACAGGACACGCGATCCGCTGGAGAGAACTTTATGTTTAACCTGCGATTTAATCTGCGAATACCACATCATTCCACACATCACATCCTGCGGGTGCGTCG
>CAYNDH010000172.1:0-8013 GCA_964395665.1 uncultured Anaerolineaceae bacterium | reverse complement strand
GCACCCTTTGGATCGCCGTCCTGCTGCTGGTGTGTGGACCCATTGCCATGCTGCAACCGACCGATACCGTCAGCGCACAGCCGCGCTTCGGCGTCGTGGTGGGCGAAGGCCATGCAGCAAGCTGTAAGGAAGAAGCCTTTGATGAGGCGATCATGCTCGGCACGGAGATCACCTTCGACTGTGGGCCTGCGCCGGTCACGATCTATTTCAGCACGACCAAATACATTCAGTCCGATATGCACATCGACGGCGGCGGCCTGATCACGCTCGACGGCGGCGCAAAGACACGGCTGTTTTACAATCAGAGCAGGCTCACGCTGAAGAATATCACCCTGACCAACGCCGCCAGCACATCCGGCGGGCCGGTGGTGTTAAGTGATTGGGGATCAAGCGGCCTGACGCTGGATCATGTGACCGTCACCAATAATTTTGTCGATTTTCCGCAGGCGAACGGCGGTGACGGCGGCGGCGCGATTGCATCCAAAGGCGGCGTGCTGACGATCCGCAGCAGCGTATTTAAAAATAACAATGCCTATAACGGCGGCGGCGGCGCGATCCACACCAAAGACACGACGATCACGGTGGTCGATACGTTGTTTGAAGGCAATTCTGGCAGCAAACCGGGCAACGGCGGCGCGATCTTTGCCGAAGGCATCCAGCGGGACGCCATAAGCGGCGCGCTGGTCTTCCAGCGGGTGAACTTTATCAACAATAAGGCCCAGGGACAGGGCGGCGCGGTCTTCACCTATCTACGACCGGACCAGCCGGGCAGCATCGTCGTGTTTGAGGATGTCAACTTCATCAACAACCATGTCACCTATGATGACAAGGGCGATGCCTTTGGCGGTGGTCTGCGGCATGGCAACGGTATCATGCTGATGGACGGCGTCCTGTTCTCTGGCAATTCGGCCCAGAATCAGGGCGGCGCGATCTTCATCGGCGAGTCGTCCTTTGTCCGGCTGAACAACACCACCATCAGCGGCAATAACGCCATGAGTACCGACGGTAAGGCGGGCATGGGCGGCGGACTCGCGATTGGCATCCAGAGTACGATCATCATCAACAACAGCACCATTGCTTACAATCAGGCCGGATTCCTTGGCGGCGGCATCCAGAACAGCAGCACCGGATCAGTTCTGCGTAACAGCATCGTCGCGCACAATACCGCCTACAATGAATGGGGCATCAATCACAACTGTACGACATCCATGCAAAACGGCGGCGGCAATATCCAGAACCGGCCCCAGAACCCATATCAGGTCAATGACTACGAGTGCGTGCAGGGGATCACCATCGGCGATCCGATGCTGGCTCCGCTGGCGGATAATGGCGGCCACACCCTGACACATGCCCTGCTGACCGGCAGTCCGGCGATTGATCAGGGCATGAACAATGCCTGCGAACTGAAAGACCAGCGCGATCATGTGCGTGTCGGGCTGTGCGACATCGGCGCGTATGAGTACAGCGGCGTGCCATACTCCACGGTCGATTTCCTTGCCAACAGCGGCTTCGAAGTCCACGGGGCGAACAGGAAAGTCGCCGAAAGCTGGAAGGCGAAAAATCTGACCGGCGATAAGCGGGTATGCAACAAGCCGGAGAAGTTCCCGATTTTCGAGGGCGGCTGTATCTTCACCTTCAAGGGGAAACCCGGCGAAAACAGCAGCCTGACGCAGAAGATCAAGCCGACCGATCTGGCAGCGGGTGATCAGCTTGCGTTCAGCCTGTGGCTGCACGCCACCAACCTGACACCGGGCATGACGGCACAGGTCAAGGTGCGGTACACAGACGATACCAAGAGCGATCTGACGCTCGATCTGGCGGGGCCGTCACAATACCGGCGTATGACCGGCAATCTCACCCTGACCGGTACACCCAGGGTCATCAAGGTCAAAATCAAGATGAAGGCCACCAACGGCAGAGCCTACATTGACGATGTCCGCCTTGGGAAAATCACCTTACTTGCACCGGAAAGCGCATCTGCTGGCATGATGTCACCTGTTGACCCCCTGCCCGCTTTGGATGTACTTCCGCTTCCTTAAAAGGGTTTCTCTCCCTTCTCTCCCAGATGGGCCTGATCGTGCGGCTTCGGCAGTCTTACATCTCCACCGCCAGCGATCAGGTCTAATCTGAAATGCATCCCGCGTTACACAATCTGCATATTGAGGGTTCGCAGGTCCCCTGATTTAGAGGGGCAGGTTTGATTCCCTCACAGGGGCAGGTTTTTAACTCTCGATATTAGGAAACCTCATCCCCCGGCCCCCTCTCCAGGCGGAGGGGATGGGGAAACGCAGTTTCTCAGGGGTGAGGTTTCGCCAGCGCCGACGAATGCAATACCTACCCCTGAAGGGCCGGGGATAGAGGGGTTTTTCCTGACCTGACGCGTATGTGGTTATAATGGGCCGCCTGACCTGACCTGCACGGAGTGTGAACCGATGCCCGCTGATGCTGATACCCGCGCCAATGCCCCATCCGAAACCACACCGACACCGAACGTGCTCCATACCCTTCGGGAACGGGTGCAGAGCCTGCCGGGGATGCGCTATATCACCGTCTATCTGATCTTCGGGCTGATTTTTAGCGCGATCAGTCTGTGGGTCTTCAGCGAGATCGCCGAACAACTGGTGATGGATGGTGAACGGCTGACACAGCTCGACACGCAATTGGTGAACGCGCTCCATGCACAGGCGACACCGCTTGGCACGCAGATCTATCTGGTGATTACGTGGTTCGGATCAGAGGGCGTATGGATGTTCGGCATCGTGATCGGGCTGGTATTTCTGCTGCGGCGGGACTGGTTCCGGCTGGTATTCTGGATCATCACACTGGCAGGCGGCGCACTGCTCAACGGGCTGATGAAGGATTTCTTCGCACGGCCCCGTCCGGTGTTCGCCGAGCCATTTGTCATCGAACAGAATTACAGCTTCCCCAGCGCACACTCGATGATGTCCATGATCCTGTACGGGCTGATGGCCTATCTGCTGTGGCGAGCGATCCCTGACCGCTTCACGCGTTATATCATCGTCTTCGATGCTGTGCTGTTCATCGTCCTGATCGGTATCAGCCGCATGATGCTGGGCGTGCATTACCTCTCGGATGTCCTGGGCGGATTCGCTGCCGGCGGGATCTGGCTGGGTGCATGTATCGCCGCGATGAACCTGGTCCAGCGACGTAGTGATTACCAGCGGCGGTAAGTGACGACAGCCGACCCGGTCTCACATCAGTCAGGGTGGGAATAAAACCGGTTATAGAGTGTGATCTGACGTTCACGGGCGGCGTGCAGTCGTTCGACCGAGATGGGGTTGGGCCGGAAGCGCTGCCTGATCTGCACTTCCCCGGCCAGATCGCGGCGGTCGGTGATGAGGGCGGCCAGTCCGCGTGCGGTGACTTCCGGCTCTTCCACCAGCAGCAGTTCACGGTTAAAAGCGTCCGCCATCATCTGCGCCCATGTATCTGATGACTGTAGCGCCCCGCCCCCGGCATACACCGGAAACGGCTCACGCGTGTCAATCAGCATATCGGCAATCAGTGACAGGCGCAGCGCTACGCTTTCCATCAGCGCCTGAAGCACATCCAGCGGCGTGGTGGACAGTCGCAGCCCGTGAATCGTCCCGGTGGCGTCCGGCGCGTATCCGGGGCTGCGCTCACCGGCCAGCATCGGCAGCACGGTCAGCCCATGACCATCCGCCAGACGCCGACGCAACGCGGCTTCGAGCGCATCACGATCTTCTGACAGCTTCCCCTGACGCAGTGCCCACGCGAAAATACTGCCGCCTTCGGTCATCGCCCCGCCGATCAGATGCGTTGCGGCATCCACCCGATAATTCCACAAGCCGTGCGGCAGGGCTGGTGTCTCGCCTGTTTCCCGCGTGCGGATGCGGCGCAGGGCGCTGGTCGTGCCGACGGTCAGCACCACGCGGCGCGGGTCAACACCGCCGGAGCCGAGATTGGCGGCGGCCCCATCCCCAACGGACAGGTAGAACGGCACATCCGCGAGGCGCGGCCAGCGCTGGCGAAAGGCCGCGTCCAACCCGTGCTGAACGGCGGTAAAATCAGCCAGTTCAGGCAGTTGATCAGGGCGCAGATCAAGGGTGCGCAGCCATTCCGCATCCCATATCAGCGTCCGACGATCCAGCAGGCCGCTCCATGATGCGGTCGAATAACTGCACGGGACATCCCGCCCGAACCAGATGCGATAGCAGTAGGTGGCGAAGTCGATCCAGCGCAGACGGGTGTACTGATCAGGGACGATTTCACGGCGCAGCCACATCAGCTTTGCCGGGTGATAGGCGACATGGTGCGGGCATCCGGTGCGATCATAAGCCTGCACGACATCGACCTCATCTCGCAGGGAGGCGATATACGGGGCCGCACGGGTCTCCGCATAGGTGTAGAGCGGCGTCACCGGCTGGCCGTCCGCATCGATCCCAACCAGATTGCCGACCAGGGTCGTGATACCAACCGCAGTAATACGCTCGTCTGGCCTTGCGGCCAGCAGATCATCGACACAGGCTTCCACTTTTGCCCGCAGCAGATGCGCATCAATCTCGGCGGCCCCTTCCGGCTCATAGGTGAAGTGATAATCACGCCGTGCGACGGCCTGAGGCAGGACCGCCAGCGTGTTCTCATCCATCATCAGCGCCCGCACTGAGGAACTCCCCACGTCGATTATCAGGACTGCCATCTGCTACTCATCCTTTTTAGATGCCATTAGACCATCAGGTGCCGTTTACAGGATCTGGGCCAAAGCGCCGACCATTCTGCCGTTCCGAACGTGACCGATTGTAGCAGAAGCCAGCACCGCAACCGACCATAACGAAAACATTACGCACGACAAGGCAGAAAAACAATACAATAGGAAATTAACAGAGATTTGGTCAGATCAGTCGCATTTTTGAGTTGCTATGGTACGGGTATGGATAAGGGATATATTTTGTGTCGCTGTATAACACCGCAAATAGTGGGGATGAAACCCCGGACGATCAAACGCCGATAAAGCTGATGATCCATGGCAGCACCGGTATGATCCTTGATGCAAATACGGCTGCTGAACGCTTTTACGGTATACCCCTTCAGGCACTGCGCCAGCGGGAACTGCACAGTCTTGACCGCACGACGGCAGGCTCGACACCGCACTGGCTGCGGCGGGTTCATGATGACGGACGCCGTTTAATTTCGACCGTTCATCACACGGCTGGCGACATCCCGCGCCCGGTTGATCTGATGATCCATGTGACGGACGTCGGCGGCCAGCCGGTGCTGCATATCACCGTGCTGAATACGACGGATCAGCAGACACTGAGTCAGCAACTGCTGACGAGCGCCCACCACGAGATCGCTGAGCGTTTTCGCATGGCGTTCGATTTTTCGCCGATCGGGATCGCGCTTGTTTCCCCCGATGGACGGTGGCTTCAGGTCAACCAGCGCATTCCGGATATGCTCGGCTATTCAAAAGACGAACTGCTGAACAGCGACTTCCAGAGCATGACCCATCCCGACGATCTGGACGCCGATCTGGAATGCGTCCGGCAGTTATTAAGCGGCGAGGTGGACAGTTATCTACTGGAAAAACGCTATTTCCATAGAGACAGCGGGATTGTCTGGGCACGGATCGCGGTCGCGCTGGTGCGGAATGAAGCCAATGAGCCGCTTTACTTTGTCACGCAGATCGAGGACATCACCCGGCGCAAACAGCAGGAAGCCGCCTTCATCGAACAGAAGGAACGACTCGAACTGGCCCTGACAGCGGCACAGGTGGCAACATGGGAAATCTCGACTGAAACCGGTCAGGCGCTCATCGATGACCAGTGGCTAAGGCTGCTGGGATATGAGCGCGGTGATGTGGGTCCTTCTATCGAAGACGTGAATTCCCTCTTTCATCCTGACGATCTTCCAGAGGCAGAGCGTAAATTCACAGAGCATATTGAGCTGGGGACACCGCTCTATCAGGTGGTGCAGCGCGCATTGCACAAGGACGGCACATGGTGCTGGATGCTGACCGCCGGGAAAGTGGTCGAGTTCGATCAGGAGGGCCAGCCGCTGCGGATCATGGGCGTCCTGATCAGCATTCATGAACAGCGGGAAGCCCATCGGCGTAAGAATGAACTGGAACTGGAAAGAGCGCATTCCCGGCTGCTGTCAAATTTTATCCGCGACACTTCACATGACCTGCGGACGCCGCTGACGGCGATCAGCTCCAGCCTGTATATTCTCGAACGGATTGACGACAGGGAGCGGCGGGCTGAAAAAATCAAAGGCATCAATTTCCATGTGAATTATCTGAATCGTGTGCTGGAACAGCTTCAGACAATGGCCGCACTGGACAGCGGCCTGATACTGAACATCAGCCCGGTCAATCTGGCAGTGCTGCTGGACACCGTGTCGCAGCGCTTCAGTGAACTGGCCGGAAGCCGCAATCATATGCTGCAAACGCAGATTCAGGACCATCTGCCACTGGTCCCATTAGACAACAGCCGCATTTATACCGCCCTTGAGAGCGTCGTATTAAACGCGCTTCAGTTCACACCAGCAGGCGGCATGATCACGATTGAAACATACCAGCAGGCGGATTATATCCAGATCGATGTTCATGATAACGGGATCGGCATCAGCGGGGAACACCTGCCCTTTGTATTTGACCGGTTTTATAAGGTTGATCGGGCGCGTCCACTGGTGACGGGCGGCGCTGGGCTGGGGCTTTCGATGGCGAAACTGATCATCGAAATGCATGAAGGTGAGATCGGAATCGAAAGCACCGAAGGTCTGGGGACGGTGGTCACGATCCGCCTGCCCCTGACATAATGTGAAACATAACATGTCAACATGTCTGTCAACGGTGAGGTCAAGCAGTAAAACCGTTTCCCGAACCTCATCCGCTTAATGTAAAGGGGAACGAGAAAAGCAGGAAACCATGTTACGCATTGGTATTGCGACGAATGCTTTTAAGGGCAGCCTGACGGCATCAGAAGCTGCCGAAGCGATTGCAGCGGGGCTGACCGCATCACGGCTGGACTGTGAGACGGTCTGTATGCCGCTGGCGGATGGCGGAGACGGCACACTGGACGCCATGCTTACCCAGCCCAACAGCCAGCGGCGCACCGTAAAGGTCGAGAATGCACTGGGGGAAGTGATCGAAGCCGATTATGGCGTGCTGGATGACGGTCAAACAGCCGTGATCGAGATGGCGCTGGCATCCGGACTGGCACAGCTTCAGGGCCGGTATGATGCGATGCATGCCAGCACTTACGGCACCGGCCAGCTCATCCGTGATGCCGTCCAGCGCGGGGCGACACGGGTGATCGTCGGCGTGGGTGGCAGTGCGACTACCGACGGCGGCGCTGGCTGTTTGCAGGCACTGGGCGTCGCCCTGCTGGACGCAGACGGCCAGCCTGTCCCGCGTGGCGGCGGCGCACTGCACCGGCTGGCACAGGTAGAAGCGCGGTTCGATCAGGCCGGGATCTCGGTGCTGTGTGATGTCGATAATCCGCCCTTAGGCGAGCGCGGCGCGGCGGCGATCTTCGGACCGCAGAAAGGGGCATCTCCGGAACAGGTGGCCGCACTGGAAGCCCATCTGACGCATTATTTTACCGTGATCGCTGCGCAGACCGGCCACGATGTGCGGACACTGCCCGGCGGCGGGGCAGCCGGGGCGCTGGCCGGTGGACTGGCAGCGCTGGCCGGGGCAGAACTGGTCCCCGGAGCAGAGACGCTGATCCGCGTGATGGGCTATAATGCCCTGATCGCACAGTGCGACCTGATCATCACCGGTGAAGGCCAGCTTGACATCCAGACACTCGGCGGCAAAGGCCCGGCGGCGATCGCCCAGGAAGCGGCGAAACACACCATCCCGACGATTGCCATCGCAGGGGCTGTACCGGTCACGGCGGACGCATGGACTGACTCGCCGATTTCAGCGGCGTTCAGCCTTATCCCACGGCCTGCGACGCTGGAAGAAGGGCTTGCCAACGCATCCGAATGGCTGGCGCAGACCGCCATGCAGATCGGTAATCTGATCGA
>CAYNDH010000171.1:0-9607 GCA_964395665.1 uncultured Anaerolineaceae bacterium | reverse complement strand
CTGCTCACACCCGTGCATGGCAAGATCGAAGCCATCGCCAAAGGTGCGCGCAAGCTGACCAGTACCAAGACCGGCCATGTCGAGCTGTTTACCAAAGCCGATATGCTGATTCATCGTGGGCGCGATCTGGACATCGTCACGCAGGCCGAGATGGTGCAGCCGTATCTGGCACTGCGTGAGGACCTTCAGCGTGGAGCCTACGCCAGCTATGTCGCGGAACTGACCGACCGCTTCACCGCCGCTGACGATCAGGAAGACGACGCCGCGCTGTTTGAACTGATCGAGGAGACCTTCACCCGCCTGTGTGAGGATGACGATCCCCGGCTGGCCCTGCGCTATTTCGAACTGCACCTGCTCGGCCTGACCGGTTTCAGGCCAGAGCTTCAGCACTGCGTCATCAGCCGGGAAGCCATCCAGCCGCAGGATCAGTTCTTCAGCTTTGCCGAAGGCGGTATCCTCAGCCCACCGTTTGCCCATCTCGGCGGATCACTGACACCGATCAGCCTGAACGCGCTCAAGCTGCTGCGACATATGCAGCGCAGCCCGTTCTCGCATGTGCAGTCACTGACGGTCTCGAATGCGCTGAATGCCGAAGTCGAGAAGATCCTGCTCGGTTATGTCACCTATGTGCTGGAACGCCGTCTGGAGAGTATCGAGTTTATCCGGCGGCTGCGGACGTACAGCCCGCAACCCATACCGACACCCGCCGCGACGGTGTCCGCCAGTGCATCAACCGCCGTTTCTGGCGAAGCCGCCGCTGCCGTCGAAGCCGCCGATCCGCCCTTTGCCGCGATGGATACCGCCTCCGATGGCGATGATCTGGACGGTGATCCTGATGTCGAGGCATACGACGCGGATACCTCACTGGCGGAATAGTGAATCAAAAACCGGAGTACACGCTGTACCCCGGTTTTATTTACAGCAGATAGATCCTGCACAGACGACTACTGTTCTTCGATGGTGACGCTCTCCATCACATCGCCCTGACGGATGGCGTTCACCACGCTCATACCATCCCCCATGACCTTCCCGAAAACGGCGTGCTGGCCGTCCAGATGCGGCTGCGGGCTGTGGGTGACAAAGAACTGTGATCCATTAGTATTCTTGCCCGCGTTCGCCATGCTCAACACGCCGGGGCCATCATGACGGAGCTGAAGTGCGCCCGGCTCGTCATTCCACTGATAACCGGGGCCGCCGCGTCCCGTGCCGGTGGGATCACCACCCTGAATCATGAAGTTGTTGATGACACGGTGGAAGGTGATGCCGTCGTAGAAGCCTTCCTTTGCCAGAAAGACGAAGTTGTTGACGGTGATCGGGGCCTGTTTTGCGAACAGCTCAATTTCAAAGCTGCCGCGATTGGTTTTGACGTGGGCGATATAGCGCTTATTGGAATCGATCTGCATTGCGGGTGCGCTGTTGTACTGCTTAGCCATCAGTCTTCTCTCCTCATAACGATTATGAAAATCACGCACTGAAACGATACATTGTAGAACTGAACATGAGTCTACAGCCCTTGCCAGCATAACAAAAACGATACCAGGCGACCAGTGCAGTCTCTCGTCAGACACCCCATCAGCCACTCGCTGGCTGGCCGCCCGTGTATGTCATTCAGCACATTCGCGCAGTGACAAACTTCCTCATACAATAGAAAGATCTGAAGTATTCTGGAAAGGTTTGAATCTATGCCATTATACTCGCTTATAAATTTACGCAGTTTATATGATCTTATCTCTAGGCATATTTTCTTTACGGTATAATGAGGAAGATTAAGGTAACATTTCTAAAACGTGATGGCTCAATTTCATTCAGTGAATGAAATTGGCCTTACAGCTAAATTAGCGAGAACTTCGATGACGCATATTTTATACATCGACGACGATACGCCCAACCGAATGCTCGTCCGTCGCATTTTAATGGCTTACGACTTCACCGTCGATGATGTGGCAAGCGCGATCGAAGGCATTGAGCTTGCACAAAGTAACCCGCCTGATCTCATCCTGATGGATATGAGCATGCCGGATATGGATGGCCTGACAGCAACGGCCAAGATCCGTTCAATGCCCGAAATCAGCGAGATCCCGATTGTGGCCCTGACGGCCAACGTGATGCAGGGTGATCGGGAGCGCACGCTCAACGCCGGCTGCGATGGTTACATCGGCAAGCCAATTGACGTTGATTCCTTTGTCGATCAAATTAGCCAATATCTAAGGTAATGGGTAACAAAATGACCATAGCAGAACGGAGACCCCTGGACCCTAGCGAAGCACATGTGCTGGTTGTGGAAGATAACGTCCCCAACTTCGTGCTGATTGCGCGTATGCTGGCGTTTATGGGGGTGCAGCGTTGTGAGTGGAAAACCTCCGGCTGGCAGGTGGTGCAGTTCGCTGAAACCCTGCCACGGATTGACCTGATCCTGATGGACATCCGCCTGCCGTATGAGGATGGTTATCAGGCACTGCAAAAGGTGCGGGGCAACCCACGCCTTAAGGACACACTGGTGTGTGCCGTCACCGCTGAAGCAAGTGAAGATCAGATGCGCCGCGCCCAGCGTGCCGGTTTCGATGGCTTTTTAGGCAAGCCGCTCGATCCTGATCGCTTCCCTGGGCAGATTGCACGGCTGCTTTCCGGTGAAAAAGTGTGGGAGTGGAAGTAACATCACGTCACGGTTGCTGGTCAACTGCCTGTCGTTTAGCGTCCCAGTCACAAGGCTCTTCCACCCGCCATTATCGCTATCATCATCATCATCATGGCACACGACACGGCGCCTCCACTTACCTGCTTTCCCAGCGGCTGCCAGCAGTCCCGCAGCCCTGCTTCACCGCGCTGTGCGGTGCCACACCGAATAAATCTCTTCCGATCATCAGCGATAGAGGCGCTTCATGAATGTAGCCACTCACCTTGAAATCGTTTCGATTTTTGGGCGCTGGGCGCGTGGTCAGGCACGCATCCCGGCGCTTCTGTCACACGCGCTCCATATCGCCCAGCAGCAGGGGATTGCGCTGACCGCACTGCATCTGTACGAGCTGGATAAAACCCGGCAGGAGTTCACGATCAGTGCTTCGACGGCTGATAACACCACACCACCAGCGGCGATCCCGCTGGCTGCTATCGCTGACGATGACGAGTCGGTTTACCGTCAGGCGCAGAACGGCGGCACAGCCTTCGATGCCACCCGTCGGATATGGGTGAGCGCGACACACTGCACCGAGGCATCCTATCCGCTGATCGAATGGCTGCTGGCTGATGACTCGGAAGTCAGTTCTTTCCAGCAGGACTGGATCGAACTGCTCAGCCATGAGATCGGTCAGGCGCTGGACCTGCGCACCATGCACAACACCCTCAGCGAGCAGCGTGCTGCATCGGCTGTCCAGTCAGCATCCGGCGCGGCGGACGGTGCATCTCCTACCATGCCCACCGAGTTTGGAGAAATCATCCAGAGCTTTGCCTCCAGCTTCGTTGAGACCAATCTGGCGGTCTCTCAGGCCAGTTCCCTCAGTGAGATGCTGGATGTCATCATGAAGCGGATGCCGCCCGGAGTCCGTATGGCGCTTGCGATCCTGTTCGAATACGGTGAACTGGCGCCGGATGAGGCCAGGCCCCGTCTGCCCGCATCCTTCCATCTGGAAGGGGTCGCCACTCAGGCGATGGCGGGATTCCCCGATGCGATTTATCAGGTGGAGGCAGGGCTGACCGAAGATCACTTCCCGATGCTGAAGCCGGTGCTGGATGGTGAACTCGCGGTCTTCAACGCGGCACCGGACACCCTGCCGATTCTCGGTAAATTTATCCCCATCATCCGCCAGTATGCAGAGGATTACGCGCAGTTCGATCAGGTGATCGCCATGCCGCTGGTGACAACGAGCACGCCGTTCGGGATGCTGGTCTTACTCACACGGCAGGATTTGAAGTTCGAAGGCGTCGTCCGGGAGATTTTGCGCGCCCTGACCGTACAGTTAAGCGTGACGGTGGAAAATCGCCGTCTGCTTCAGCGCACATCCAATGCACTGAAGAGCGTCTCGACCATGTACGAACTCAGCACGGTGCTGCACTACGCCCGCCAGCCGGACGAAATGCTGTGGGTGCTGTTCCAGACCGTGATGAGGCAGTATACCCACGCCCAGCTTCTGATCTTCGATGAGGATACCGGCAGGTCAGAAATCGTCGGTGAAGTCAGCGGACAGGAAGAAGCGCTTGAGATTTTCCCGGAACATTTCGACGAAGAAATCACGGTCGATATGTTCGGCGAAGAGCCGGTCATCATCCTGCCCTCACAGCAGATTCTGATGCTGCCGCTGCGGACTGCCGATCAGCGCGTGATCGGGCTGGTACGGCTGATCAATGTCGAACGCGGTGTGAATATCGACATCAACCAACTGCGTGCGCTGCGGAGTCTGGCCGATCAGATGGCGACCGGTCTGCAGAACGCCGTGCTGCTTCAGCAGACGGAAAAATCACTGCTGGAAGCGCTGACGCTCTACGAGATGAACGCCGCGCTGCTGAAAGCAGGCGATGACACGCCCTCGATTCTCGGCAACATCCACGAACACCTTGTGCTGGATGCCGATCAGATTTTGCTGTTCTCCATTCATTATGAAACGGATCACCCACGGATCACGCATTTCGTGCTTGAAGCGACCGCTGACCGCAATGAACGCAAGCGCGTGAATATCGACATCCTGTCGCAGTTGGATCAGGCGACCTGTGACTATGTGCTGCAAACATGGCAGATGCGCGGTGACCGCATCGACTTCTTCGAGAAGCCGTCACCGGACCCGATTTCAGCGCTGGCGGCGCGCTATTACATCGAACAGGGAAGCGGAAGACAGGTCAGCAGCAGTGTGGTCATCCCAGTGCTGGAGAACGGGCTTGTCAGCCATCTGCTGCTGGTGCTGTATGAAACTCCACAGCGCTTTCAGGAGACAGCACAGCGCATGTACTACACCATGCGTGACCAGTTCAGCCTGATCCTTAGAAATATTGAGCTGCTCCAGACATCGCGCCAGAGTTCTGAACGGCTGGAACAGCAGCTCAGGATTTTGCAGCTTCTGAACACGCTGGCGACCCAGTTGAACACGATTGATGATCTTCAGGCAATGTATGACACCGCCTGCCGCACTTATTATGAGGCGCTCGGAGTGGATCATGTCGGGATGACCACCCTGAACCCTGATGGCGAAAGCGCGACCGTCGTCAGTGACTACCCTTCGCAGAATCTCATCGGGATTCAGATTTCAGGCGAAAACGAGCTTCAGGAGCGCATTCGTACCTCTCGCAATCCGATTTATATCCCCAGCATTCAGGATTCGGAAGACCTGGCCGAAATCTCTCGGCAGGAACTGACAAAACTCGGCCTGAAGTCGCTGATCTTCATCCCGATGCTGGACCGTGAGAATAACTATATCGGTGCTATCGGTCTGGAGTATTACGAGAAGCAGCGCGAATTCTCGAAGGAGATGATCGAGCTGGCGCATACGATCACCTCGCAGGTCGTGATCGGTTTGCAGAATATGCATCAGGTGGTACGCATCCGGCGTCAGGCCGAACAGCTTCAGGCACTGGCCGAACTCAGCGGTGAACTGCAAACCCAGCTTGATATGAATACGATCATCCGCCTGGTGGCCGAAGGGCTGTCGCAGGTGATCGTGTTCGACCATCTGCACATCCTGTTTTATGACACCGCAGCGGGGATGCTGCGCCCCGCCATCGAGCGCTATCTGGATAAGGTCATCGTCAGCCCCGGCCTGAAGGGTGCGATCCCGATGGAGATGTCCACCGCCGGGATGGTGTGGACACAGCGGAAACCGGTGTATATCCCCGTGATGGAGAAAGAACCGTCTGTACAGCATCTCCTGCGGCCTGATATGCAGTCGGTGCTGGGCGCTCCGCTTCAGTCGCGTGGGCAGCTTCAGGGCGTGATTGAGGTCAGCAGCCGTCAGAATTATGCTTACAGCCAGACCGATCAGAGTATCTTCCAGCAGTTCGCAAATATCCTGAGTGCGGCGCTGGAAAATGCAGAAGTCTATACCCAGAGCCAGCGCATTGCCCGCAGTAAGGCGCTGATCAACGATATTTCCAGTCAGATCCAGCGGCAGACCGAGCTGGAGCAGATTTTAGGCGTGACGATGAACGAACTTGGGCGCGCACTCGGCGCAAAACAGGCTCGCATCCGCATCGGTAAATCCCCTGATGATCAAGAGACACAGGCATAATTAAAATGTCCAGCGCGATAACCCCTTCCACCACCGTTCGCGTCCCGCTCTGGCGACGTATCCTGAGTGTCGATCAATATTCATCGTCGATTGACCGCAGCCGTGCCAATCTGATCTACGCAATGACGATCTTCATCGTCATTGGCTATACATTCTATGCCACACTTGTTCCACAGTGGACGGATGCCAAACTCACACTGCTGGAAGCGACACTGCAAGCGGGGTTCAGTAACCCGATCTCCATCCTGTATGTCGCACTCTATATCCTGTCATTCCTGACGCTGGTGGTAACGCGCATGGGGATGCTGGAGCTTGCCGCGTGGGGTGTTCCGGCAGTCTGGTATGTCTCCGGCCTGCTGTTGAATATCTATGTCCAGGATCAGTTGGGCGAAGTCGGGATGGCGCTCGCGCAGTTCATCGTGATCGCTGGTCTCACCAAGCGGGAGCAGGGTGTTTATATCAGCGGCGGCGTTGCAGCCTTCACCCTGATTGCCGGGTACTTCGTCCGTGGTCAGCGCGACAGCATCGAGATGGTCATCTACATGCTGATCAATATCATCGCGACGGCTACCGTCCTATGGGCGTTCCTGCGGTATTTCAGCAGCACAATGAGCACCAGCATCAGCGAAGCGATCAACGAGCGTATTCAGGTCGATAAAGTGGTCGCAGCGACGACCCACCTGCTGGAATCACGACCACCGACGGCGCAGTTCCTGCATGATGTCAGCAAACACATCAGAGAACAATTCAGTGCTATCGAGCGTGTGCAGGTCTTTCTGCTTGACCCTGAAGTGCGTAACACCTATCTGGCAGCCGACTCGATCAGTACAGAAGCCATGACGCCCGTGCTGGTACAGGATGTCCAGAGCGATACCCTGCCGATGATCGGTCAGGTGCTGCGCCGTGGCGAAGCGACCTTTGCCCGTCAGGGTGTTGAGACTGCCGAACTGCTGCTGCCGCTCCAGTTGGGGACGGATGTCTTCGGCGTGATCGGCCTGACGGGATCAGCCAGAGAATTCTCCAGCCAGAATGTCCGGGGAGCGCTGGAAGGCCTGGCGGCGGACCTGTCAGTCGCGGTGGACAATGTGCTTCAGTTTGACCGGGCCGAACAGCGCCAGCAGGAAAATCGCCAGTTAATCGAACAGGCGAATCAGGCCCTGCGCAGCGTCGAGCAGATGAACCAGCGGCTGACGCGCAGCATGTGGTCACAGTATGTGGAAGGCCTGCGCGAGAGCATCGCGCTGGATGTGGACTTCTCCCAGCAGGACAGCGCACCCAATCCGGAATGGACTCACACCCTCAAGCAGGCGCTGGAGAATGCAAATCTGGTGCAGGAGATCAACGAAAACGCGCAGGTGATCGCCGTGCCGCTGCAAATCCGTGGGCAGGTGATCGGCGCGATGGAATTCGAACTCGATCCTGATCAGAATTTCACGCTGGAAGATATGGAAATGGTGCAGGAAGTAGCCGAACGCTTTGGCATGACGGCTGAAAATACCCGTCTGCTGGTTGACAGCCAGCGCCACGCCCAGCGCGAAGTGCTGGTCAATCAGATCAGCCTGCGGTTACAGAGTGCTTCGAATGTCAATGCCGCCCTGACGGAAGCCGCACGCGGTATCCGCGATGCGCTGCGGGCTGACCGCGTCACCATCCGGCTGGGCAAGCCCACTGCTGAAGCACAGGGAGAGCAGTCATGACACTGAAGATACCGAGACGATTTGAAACGCTTTTCATGCCAGCCACCACCGGCAGCATGTTCCCGCTCCGTAAGAATCTCACCATGCTGCTGGCGTTTCTGGTCATGGTAAGCGCCATGATCGGCATCGCCGCCCAGCTTATAATCGACGGTGAAGCGTATAACCTTCAGTCGAATTTCATCAACCTTGCAACCGGGGCGTTAGGTGCATGGCTGGTGCTTAAGCAGCGCGTCACACTGGCCGCGTTTGTGATCATAGGGCCGCTTTTAGTCAGCCTGCTCTTTGTCACGCATCCGCTGCCGCTGTTTGTGATCGGTATCATTATCCTCATGGGCAGCGCGGTGACCTTTCCGCTGCCCGCCTTTATCCTGGCTTTTCTGGCCGTTGTTGCACGTCTGGTGATCAGCGTGGTTCTGACTTTAAATCAGGCGGGGAACCAGATCACCGATGAGGCCGCAGCAACGGCGACCTACATCATTCTTCTGGTCATCGTCGGGAGTATGACACGCTTCCTGATCGACAGGGCCATCGGTCTCAACCGTGACTCGTCCCGCACGGCGGAACTGCTGCGCGGCACCAGTCAGGTCAGTCAACTGCTTTCAGGGACACTGCGGCAGGATGAACTGTTCGCCAGCGCGGTGGACGCCATCCGTGACCGGTTTGCCTTTTATCATGTGCAGATCTTCCTGGTGGATGAACAGCGCCAGTATGCCAATCTGGTCGCCAGTACCGGTGAGACCGGCCAGAAGCTGCTGACCCGTGGACACCGGCTTGCGGTCGGCTCCAAGAGCGTGATTGGCCGCGTGACACAGGTCGGCGAACCGGTGCTGATGCGTGACGACCGGCGCGATGAAATCCACATGGCGAACGAGTTCCTTCCGCACACGCGCTCTGAACTGGCGCTGCCGCTGATCGATAACGAGCGCATCATCGGCGCACTGGATGTGCAGAGCACCCGTGCCAACGCCTTCGCCCCGAGTGACGTGCAGGCGATGCAGACGCTGGCCGGTCAGCTCACTACCGCCATTCGTAATGCCCGTCTGTTCGAACAGCAGCGGGAAAATGCCCAGCAGAATCAGCAGCTTCTGCTTCAGGCGCAGAACAGCCTTCAGGAAATCCAGCGCCTTAACATGCAGATGACACGCGGCGTATGGGAACAATACCTCAATGAACACGAAGATGAAGTTGGGGTAAAAATAGAAGATGAAAAAGTGGTCGGCACTGCGGACTGGACCACCGAGATGATCGAAGCGGCGCTGGCGCAGCGCGTGACAACCCGCGATGTCGGTAACCGTGTGATCACCGCTGTCCCGATCCTGCTTCGTGGTGAGCTGCTGGGCGTCATTGAGGTAGAAGGCGAAAATATTCAGGATGAAGATGTGGTGGAGATGGTACAGTCTATTTCACAGAATCTCGCCATCACGCTGGACAGTGTTCGCCTGCTGGAAGAAGTACAGTCGTCCGCCGCACAGGAACAGCGCATCAGCGCAATTGTCGATCGTTATCAGAGTGCTGCAAGCGTGGATGAACTGATGAAAGTCACGCTGGATGAACTGGCCCAGACACTGGGTGCGGAACAGGGCACTATTCGCCTGAGCGCACCCAGACAGCGCAGCCAGACATCAAACGGCCATACGGTCGGTCAAACCGTCAGTCAAACCGTCAGTCAAACGGTCGGCCAGATCGCCAACCAGACGGACG
>CAYNDH010000170.1:0-9618 GCA_964395665.1 uncultured Anaerolineaceae bacterium | reverse complement strand
CCAACCCGTGTTATGCTTTTACGGGAGTGCCGTTAGCCTCCGCGACGGTACTTCAGGATGTGATGAGGGAGCAGTTGCCCTCCCTCATCGCACCGCAAAGTCAAAGTCGGCCTGTCGAGAGACGGGCAAGGACCTGCTTTTGCGGAAAGGAAATGGAGTGGAGGAATTCGATTGTCGTTACGGGGAGGTTTTGGGGTTCGATTAGACTCTCATCAAGTCCACACCAGGTTCAAAAAGCACTTCTGAGAGCTGCAGAAGTGCTTTTTTTGTTGCGTGACAATGTTCGAATCGCATTAGGTGTCGAGAAAATTGGGCACTAGATCCAATGCACACTACTAGGGCGAGGTTATAGACTTTAGATACAGCTCTAGCAGGGCTGCACTATATAAAACGTATAAATGTAAATTAATAAATAATATTAGAATCAAAGTTGTTACAATTTTTGTTAAAAGTTGAGTTTGCCGGTAATCTTCTACTCATTAGGTGCTAATCTTAAGGTAAACCACCTTTTGATTCACTAGTCTAAAGATTAGCCTGAGTATAAACAGAAACTCCTGGCTCGTTTTAATAATCCCAATCCCACTTAAAGCTCTCATTAAGGATCAAAAAATGGTTATTAGCGCCTATCTGCGGAAATTCGCCTCTGCTATTGTTCTGGTTATGGTATTTGCTGCTATAGGTATTCACTGGCAACCAACATTAGCGAAGCAGCCAATACCTCTCCCAACCCCGCTGGATGAATCACCTGATACTGCTCGTTATGATACGACGGAGCTATCCACACCAACTATCGATGTTTTACCGATACCCACATTTTCAGCGGGATTCAGCACCGCCCCAATACTCTCTGGATTCGTGACATTGTATCCCGGTGATATGGTTACCATACGGGATATTGATCCATTTGATTTTGCATGGGCACGTATAGCAGACGCAAAATGGTATAAGTTTCACTTAGAAGATAATCAAGGCAAAAAATTAATTGAAGAAAATTTTAAACCTGAAACTTTGATTTGTAATGAAACAAGTTGTGTGCTTAACAGTAGTTCGCTTAATATTACTATTACCACAGGAAAGACCTACACCTGGTGGGTGACCAGTAAATCCCCAATTGGCAAATCCAAAACCAATAAATCACATTTCACAGTTGACCTCAGCACCTCGCCTTCTCTTGTGCTAATCGCACCCATAGATACACGAACAACTGTATCAGCCGACATGCCCTTTACATGGACGCATGTTGCTGGGTCACAGTGGTATCGAATTGACATTACTAATGCAGCAGGTAAAGCCCTAGCAAAGATCAAGTTTAATCATCCATCTGATATTTGTCAGTC
The DNA here is from genome assembly GCA_964395665.1 of uncultured Anaerolineaceae bacterium. GTDB lineage: Bacteria > Chloroflexota > Anaerolineae > Aggregatilineales > Phototrophicaceae > JAEZAF01. The sequence goes on along the minus strand of CAYNDH010000170.1, from coordinate 8,281 downwards.
GGAAATCTGTTCAATTCCTCTATCAGCCCTCAATCTTCATTTTAAGAAAGATAAACAGGTTTTCTGGTCAATAACAGCTAAAGTTAACAACTTAAAAATTACATCATCGAGTGCAAGAGCGATTATTCGAGCCAATCAACCAATTGATATTCTCCTTGAACCGGCTCACAAAACGACAGTCGATGGCACAGCGTTATTCTCCTGGACTGAAGTGCCTGGTGCCGAATGGTATCGCCTGCAAATCATGAATGAGAACAAATCCATAGTATTTAAAGAGAAATTCTCAGATTTGGATGCAGTTTGCCAAGGCGGAATTTGCAAGGTCGATATAACCACCCAGCTCAACTCATTGAAAGCGGGAAAAAGTTTTAAATGGTGGATTACCTACAAAGTTAACGGTACAAAACTCGACACTGATAAGCGACGTTTTTCAACAGTTAGTAAGCAATCTGAGAAGAATACCGTTACCTTAATAAATGAGAAGTTTCAGGGAGAGCGTGCACAACCCTGGATAATGAACACCCGATGGGAGCCAAGTTACACACTGCAAGGACTTGGATTTGAGACGCGGAATAACGGTCAAATCATACCAATTTCGCGTCAAGCTCTGACAAATCTAATTTTGAAGACGCGTGTTCAATTAATCTATGGTGGAGTCGAGTTAAGAGTGCGCGAAGGTGAGGCAGGAAATTATCGTGTCACTTTAGACTATTTGGGTAACGCCACTCTATGGCGCGGAAATGAACCTGTTCAATCAGCAACATTGCCGACGGACGCTGCCGGATCTTATAAGATTGAAGTCACGGTAGATGATGATACTGTCTTTGTAGAGTTCAACAACGTCCCAATTTTAAGTTATATCGATCCCAATCCGCTGCCAGCGGGCGCAATATCTCTTGAGGGAATCTTCGTCGAGGGTAATCCAGAACGGGTTATCCGTGTTGATGATATCAAACTGTCAACTATAGATGATGCATTACCCTCTCTCCAGCCAAAAGCTGAGTTCAGCACTTCAGAGACGTTTGATCTTCCTCAGAATAATTCCTCAAAAGCCACTTTCAGTACGTCGGCCAATATTCCCTTACCTGAATCGCCATCATCACAAGCCACCTTCAGCACTTCTGAGGATCTACTGAACATACAGATCCTGCAAGGAGATGAGAAGAACGATTTACTCTCTCTGCACAATGGAATACAACCTAGAGATACAAGTTGTGTATTCACGCTTTATCCAGACGAATTTTATGATCCTATCGATGGAGCAGGGCTGCCACCTTATCAAAATTTGATTGTTTATAGCGATTGGGAAGGTGCTACACATGATCAGGATATCCGTATAAAGCGTTATCCTTCATTAAGTGATGCTCCCGGAAACCATGACGATAACCCTGGTGAAATCCATGATGGTCGAGGGTTTAAACTTATAGAACGAGCAGACTTGGATGAGGAGGTATACTCCATCGAGGCATATCCGGAGATCTCACCGGACGGGAAACGCGTCGTTTTTGTCTCGAACTGCTCAGGGAGCACCCATATTTATGTTTTGAGCCTCGAAACATTTGAAGTCAAACCGCTGACAAATGAAGGGGCATGGAATCAAGCACCGTCATGGTCACCTGATGGTACACGAATTGCATTTTTGTCAGGTCGAAATGGGATGAGTTCAAAAGTCTATATCGTTGATGCATTTGAAGGGGAAATTGGCGGAAACCCGGCTCGACGAGTAACTGCAAACTTGAGCAATTTTGTCGAGCAAGATGCAACCTGGTCTCCAGATGGTCGATTCATTGCTTATGCAGGGTATCCAGGTATCAGCCCTGTCAATGTTTATCGAGCTGATGTTTATGGTTCAGCCTCTATTGCGGATAGCAGCACCCTTCTCGTCCAACGTGTAGGTTCAGTATTTGAACCCGCATGGTCGCCCGATGGTCGATTTATCGCTTTCGTCTCCAATCGTATCGTCCAAGAAGAGTCGTATGCTGATATCTATCTCCAATATGCCCCCAACCCGGGACAGGGAATTCTACCGCACTTGCAATTGAAAAATGGTGATGGCAAGGTCATTGAGGATAGCCTACAAATTCGACTGACCGGAGATACAGCTCAGTTAACTGATTCGGAAGTTCTTTTTGGGCTGCATTCTGCCCCGAGTTGGTCACCTGACATGAAGCATATTGCATTCACGTCCAATATCAACGAGTGCCCAATCTCTTCAATTGGATGTGCCGCAGACTTCCTGGTTAACAAAGTTCATATACTTGATCTAACCATTCCATTCGGGGACGTAAATAGTCCTATTCCTATAACACTGAATAACCCGAATTGGCCATTCAACCCTTTCACTGCACATGGGTTCTGGATCTCGGCAGGAGGACCAAGCTGGTCGCCGTATATACAGTGTCCTAATCCCGATTCTTTTAACATAGGTCGGCAACAAGATGTAGAAGCATTTGGTAGAGAAATTCAGCCATTTTATATACGTAAGGCATGCTTGCTCGAATTTCGCGGAATATTATTTGCATACGTAGCGCATGAGTCAAATGTAGGTGAAGTCGTCAACACATATGAATTACGCGATTTCGTTAATGATCCGGGCTTTGATTACATACCATCAGTACGGCAAACATTAGTTGATAATATTGAGTACTTTGATCGCTTATCATCGGACTATAGTTTCGAATATCTTTATATTCGGTCATCACTTAACGGTCTGCTCAATTCTGCATTTACCAGCACAGGCGCAAACAATCCAGGTCAATATATAGCAAATGGAACCTGTGCTTCCGCAGATCGAGAATGTCCATTTGGTCAAAATGGACCCGTTGGGGCAAACAGAACCGAAAACCGCGTGTATTGGATAAGTGCTCCCGATTCTGTACCTGACTGTACCAAGTTCGCTAAAAATAATCCAGATAGCGGAGATGCAGATGGAGATGGAAATAACACAGAGATTGAACAAGAGAAACTTGTAGATGGTAGATGGTACCGGCGGTGTACCGATCCTGCATTTTATAACCGTGCTTTAGATGTCTTGGGTAACCCCACTACCTCAACAAGTCCCAAATGGGTACGTGGTTATAAAAGATTCATGCCATGGATACATACAGCGATTCAAGACGAAGTGACAGGATATTATGATCCATTATTTACCGGACAGGAAGCCAAAAGCGCAAACGTTACCCTAAATAACATCAACTACGGCTTTGAAGATCCGTTCGATTTCCAAAACGGTGCATCTTTTGCAGACGGCTATATGGAATTGCTCGATAGACTATATACACAACGTAGGGATAACACAGGTCCAGCCATAGATCTAAGATGTTTTACTCCTGTTAAGTTAGCTCAAGAATATACTGGGAATTCAACGCTGTTGTTCGGACCTGCTGACTATACGGGAGATGCCGCAGCTCATTCAACAGCGACCTATGGCTTAGGACCTTATGGTATTATCCATGACTCCAAACACTTTTTTGGTCATGGCTATAACATTAAGTACGGGACCGAATCCGGAGATGTAATTCATATTCATTACATCAAGATTGATCGTAATACAAACAATGGAGTAAACGTCAACGCATTAAGTTGGGGAACGGCAGTATTTTTGCTTGGGTCTAATGAAGGCACAATACCTGAAGATGGGCTAGGTTATTCTACACGACCAGCTAATAGTGCTCCATGGTCTGGAAAAGCATGGAACTACTCCAACGGAAATCTGACGGAGGCTCCATCAACGACGCCAGTGTACTTTGAACTCCTCATCCCCGATCCTGACTATGAATTTCTTCAAACGTGTCCAAAACGCAATCTGAATGACAATTGGGATGACTAAGAAATATGTACACCTCATTTGTTGAAATCTATGCACACATTCGGTTCAATCTGCACAGGAGTACTTCTGTGAATAAGGCTTTTGCAGTGTTTATTGTTGTCCTCATACTCGTTGCTTTGGGGGCAGGCTCGGCTACGATATTACCGCAACCGTTGCTGGAAGATGAAATAAACTTAGCAGTAAATATCTATGATGTCGCGTGGAGCCCGGATGGTGCTCTGCTCGCCGTCGCGGCTGAGTCGGGCATTCGCATTTTTACCAGTTCACTTCAGTTCGTTACGGAACTGCAAGGACATCTTTCGGCAGTGACAGCCGTTGCATGGAGCCCGGATGGTAGTCAGTTAGCGAGCGGTGCATCTTTTGAGGACAACGGACTTCGCATCTGGAATTACGATGCTATCTCCAACGATTTTACACTCGATAGAGTATTACCACGTGATAACGAATTTGGAACTTACTATGAAACTATGACTCTTGCGTGGAGCCCAGACGGTTCCCAATTCGCGGAGTTCACGCTGTTCTCCTACCAAACCAATAACGATCGGTTATATATTTACGATGCATCTACGTGGGTAAAATCAGAACTCAGATACGGTGATCATAATTTGGTCCCGCAAATCGCATGGGCACCCGATAGTTCGCGTATCGCTTTGACAGGAGGAAACGATGGGATTTATGAGTTGATTGTCGTTGATGTCCAGACGCTAACACCAATATATAAGCAGTTGCTGGGAAACTATGGTGATATCCGAATTTCAAATCCGGTATTGGTGTCGTGGAATGCACAGGATGAAATCGTGGTTCCAGACGGAACCGAGATAAGTGTTTTTGAGGGACAGACTGGAATAAGGATTAGTTTACTGGATACACAGCTAGGCCTTGCTGGTAAAGGTGCATGGAGCCATGACGGAAAGTATTTGTATCTGGCCGATGCGGGTGATCTCACCATTTGGGAAGTGTATACTCAAACTAGAGTAGCGCAATTTGATACGGTCTCAGCAGTAACAGCAATTGATTGGTCAGCACAAGACAAAGTAGTCGTAGCGTCACCTGGTGGAATTCTTCAGGTTATCGATGTCAGTCAACTCCCTGATCCTTCCGGTACCGCAACGGTTACGTCCATCCCCACCAAGACTCCATATTGGACACCTACTCCATCTATTCCAACACTACCTCCAGCCACATCGACCCCACTACCAGTTGAGAAAATTGCTTTTTCGCAGAGAAGCGATCCAATTCAGCTATATAGCATCAATTTAGACGGTTCCAACCCAACAAATATATCTGATCCTGCAGAATCCGAGTCAGAGCCTGCTTGGTCACCGGATGGCAGTCAGCTTGCATTTACTCGGCTTGTCAGTGGCATTGAGCAGATCTTCGTCAAAAGTCTGCAAACAAATCAGGTTATTCAAATAACGAATGGGGCCGCGCCTAATTATCATCCAGCATGGTCACCAGATGGACAACGAATAGTGTTTACTTCTCGTCGCAGACCAGAATGGGAAACGAACCCGGTTGGCAACGAAGAAATCTATATCACTCAGGCAGATGGGAGTACTTTAGAAGATCCGGAACAATTCGTCTTTAGCACCACTGAGGACTCGCAACCCGACTGGTCGATTGACGGTAAGATCGCTTTTGTCGCTGCCTGGGCTGAGGATGCTGCAATCTATTGGGGGAATGCGGATGTCGGGTACTTCTACAGAGTGGAGATAGATGTCACAACCTTTGCTGCCTCACCGCGCTGGTCACCCGATGGTGAAGAACTCGCTTTTATACCAGATACTTCAGCCAGCCTCATTATCATCGAAAATATCTCCACTACGCAAACAACGGAACTTGAAGCGATTGGCCTTCAAGTCAAAGATCTGAACTGGTCTCCTAATGGCACGCAAATCGTCTTTTCAGCAGTCCCAATCGGGGGGGGAACCCAACAGCTTTATGTGATTAACGCAAATGGTAATGGGTTTACTCAGTTGACCAACAGTGCGGGAGATAAATCGCAACCCGACTGGGCACCAGGTCAACAACAGGTCATTGTTCCCACTTCCATTTATACACAAACCGCTTCCTACACACCATCTCCCACTTTAACTCCCTCCTCTACTTATACACCGACATCAACTTTTACAAGAACGCCGACCTTCACCCGCACACCCACAGCGACGATTACACCAACACCTTCAAATACTCCCACGATCACACCTACAGTTGTTCCCTGTGGCTTTAATATTGCTACCGGTGATGCAGTAGCGCTTTTAGATGCTGTGATGACAGCGAACAATAGTCCTATTCCGGATATGATCTGTTTAGCAGCCGATTCAACCTATGTCCTCGAAGATGATTTCAATGATACATCGATAGGTTTTCCAGTCATTACAAGTGATCTTACTATTCGAGGCAATGGCGCAAAAATCGAACGACAGGAGTTTGCTGACGCATTTAGACTGTTCGAGGTTGCCGAAAATGGCTTTCTTAAACTAGAAACGATCACTTTGAGACAAGGATCGGCTAACGGGAATGGTGGTGGAATTTATATCAATGGGGGACAAGTTTCACTTAACGATGTCAAGCTAATTGACAATTATGCATCCGAACATGGCGGTGGTATTCATAATACTGGCTCTTTGACGGTTGTAGGTAGTGAGTTCAGAGACAATCAAAGTGCTCAGGCGGGTGGAGCCATCCAAAATGCATCCGGCGTTGCCACCATTAATGATACCCTCTTCCGCTTTAATACAGGTGGCTGGGGTGGTGCTATTAATAACGAACTATTTAGCACTTTACAGGTTGATACTAGCGTTTTCTATGGCAATAACGCGACGTTAACTGACGGCGGTGCACTTGCTGCGTATGCGGGCATCCAGGTCAATAACAGTTGTATCTTTGAAAATAATGCACCTAATAGCGCTGGAGAAGGACTTTCAAACTATGGAAATCGCAATAGTGATGTCCGCTTCAATTGGTGGGGTGCTGGTGACGGTCCGGGACCCTCTGGTTCAGGTGATACGATCCTTGGAAATAATATCGACTACGCCAGTTTCCTGATGAGTAAACCATCACTCTGTGATATTGCCTTGGTTTCCACATCGACACCGGTGCCATCACCGACCAATACTTCCACACCTAGCCGTACTCCAACTATTACTCCAACCCCTACGAATACTCCTATCTCTGCGGATCAAATCTTCGCGGATGGGTTTGAGAGTGGAAATCTATCAGCATGGTCATCAAGTGTGACCGACAGTGGTGATCTGAGTGTCACGAATGGTGCAGCATTGTTTGGTGATTACGGATTGCAGATTGTGATTGATGACAATAACGCCATTTATATCACCGATGAGACCCCGAATGCAGCTACACGTTATCGGGTACGCTTCTATTTTGATCCCAACTCGATCACAATGACAAATGGAGATCTGCACTACCTCTTCTATGGATATAAGAACACCATCGATCCTGTGGTGCGCCTCGCATTCCGCAGGTCCAGTAATGTGTATCAGATCAGTGCTGAGGCAGCAGCGAATAATGGAACGTCATGGACGAATGCTGGTTGGATCACTATCACTGATGCACCACATGCATTGGAGCTTGACTGGCAGGCGGCAACCAGTGGAAACAGCAACGGCCAATTGACGTTATGGGTCGATGGCATTCAACAGGTAAATCTCACTGGACTTGCTAACGATACTCGTGCGATTGACCGCGGGCGAATCGGGGCGATTACAGGCATCGATACTGGAACCCGAGGCACCTATTATATAGATGCGTTTGAATCTAGGAGTACTACCTATATCGGGCTGATTGACACTGCAACTCCAACACCGACGGTGCAAGGACCGATTTCAACTAATACACCGACTCCAACAAGTACTTCGGGTAGCACATTTACGCCGACGGCTACTCCGACACCGAGTGAGACGCCTAGCGTATCCGACTTAATCTTCGCAGATGGATTTGAGAGTGGGAACCTTTCGGCGTGGTCATCAAGTGTAACAGACGGCGGAGATCTGAGTGTTACTACCGATGCGGCATTGTTTGGAAGTTACGGGCTACAAGTGGTGATTGATGATAACAACGCTATCTATGTCACCGATGAGACCCCAAGTGCAGCTACACAGTATCGGGTACGGTTCTATTTTGATCCGAATTCGATCACAATGGCTAATGGCGATCTCCACTACCTTTTCTACGGGTATAAGAACACCATCAATCCTGTGGTTCGTTTGGGCTTCCGTCGTTTCAATAATGCATATCAGGTCAATGTTTCTGCGACGGCTAACAATGGAACCTCATGGACCGACTCTAATTGGGTCACTATCACTGATGCCCCACATGCACTAGAACTCGAATGGCAGGCAGCGACCAGCGGAAGCAGCAACGGTCAAACGACCCTGTGGATTGATGGGATGCAGCAGACAAGCATTACCGGACTGGCTAATGACGCCCATG
>CAYNDH010000169.1:3494-9645 GCA_964395665.1 uncultured Anaerolineaceae bacterium | reverse complement strand
CTAGGTGGGGGTGTTTTTTACGCCCCTTTTTCATCGTTGATTCCCCCCACGAATCAATTATGCTTATGCGCGCTCCGTGACACTTCACCCTGCCACACATCACATACAGGAAACAGGAAACCGGCATGTCCCTGCTTCAGATCATCACCGCTGTGATCGTCCTGCTGACGTATGCCGCCATCGCGGTTGGCAAAGTCCCGCTGCTGCGGATGAACCGCGCCACCATCGCCCTGACAGGGGCAGTCGCGCTGGTTCTGATCGGTGCGATGACCGAACAGCAGGCGCTTGATGCCATCGACGTCGGCACTATTCTGCTGCTCGGCGCGATGATGGTCATTAATGTGCATCTGCGTCTGGCCGGCTTCTTCCGCTATGTCACCAGCCGCACCCTGCGCTGGGCGCGCACACCGCACATGCTGCTGGCCGTCATCATCGCATCATCCGGCGTACTGTCCGCCCTGTTTCTGAACGATCCCATCTGCCTGATGCTGACACCGCTGATCGTCGATGTCACGCGCCGCCTTCAGCGCAACATCGAGCCATATCTGATCGCGCTCGGCATCGCGTCCAATATCGGTTCCGTCGCGACGATCACCGGCAACCCGCAGAATCTGATCATCGGGCAGGCCAGCGGCATCCCCTATCTGCGTTTCGCCGCTATCCTGACACCGGTCGCACTGGTCGGACTGGTCATCGCGTGGATCGTGATTGTCCTGCTCTATCGTGAGGAATTTCGCGGCACGCTGCCGGTTGTGGAATTACCACCGCCGCGCCCGTATTCGCCGCTGCTCAACCGCGTGCTGATCGTTGCCTTCGCCCTGCTGATTGCATTTCTGATCGGCGTGCCAGTCGTCACGGCGGCCTGTGCTGCGGCGGGCATCCTGCTGATTTCGCGCCTGCGCCCTGAAAAACTTCTCAGACTCGATTGGGATCTGCTGGCTTTTTTCGCCGGGCTGTTCGTCGTCACGGGGGCCATCGAGACCAGCGGCCTCAGCCGTCTGCTGTTCGATGCCGCCGCGCCAGTCCTTCACAGCGGCGTCCCGGCCTTTACCGGTGTGGTCGGCGCCCTGAGCAACATCGTCTCCAATGTCCCGGCGGTACTGCTGCTGCGCCCCGAGATCGGATCATTTCCTGATCCCGAACAGGCATGGCTGACACTGGCGATGGCCTCAACCCTTGCCGGTAATCTGACGCTGCTCGGCAGCGCAGCCACCCTGATCGTCGCCGAAGTCGCACGTCAGCACGGCACAAGCCTGCGCTTTATACCGTTTCTGCGCGCCGGAATCCCGATCACGCTGCTGACGCTTCTGGTCGGCGTCCTGTGGATCATGTGGGTGCTTTGAGACGACCCTCATCCAGTGCGATAGAACTGCGCCACTCTTGCCCCAGTCGGCAAAACTTTGTTTTGTGCTCCGAGGGAAAGGGAATCGACTACCGTGACCTGTTTTTCTCCCTTTCCCTCGCAGCAGACGATGGACGCTCTTTCCCTCGTCTGCGTACTGGGGGAAAGGGCTAAGCATTGCTTGCAATGCCGGATAGGGGGCTTTTCGGCCCGCCTTACGCCTGCTCTTTTGGGGCAGGGGTGAGGTTCACGTCCCCGGAAACAGCGGCAGCTCAAATCCAAACGTGCTGCCCTGATGCTCCACACTTTCGAAAATCAGCTTCCCGCCGCTGCGTTCGATGCTCCCCTTGACCAGACTCAGCCCCAGCCCGGTCCCCTCAATATCTTTATTATGATCATTCTGTGCGCGGTAGTACGCCTCAAACAACTTTTCCTGCTGCGCTTTCGGGATGCCGGGGCCATTATCCACAACCTTGAACACCACATTATCACTGCACCGCTGAAGGATCACCCTGATCGTGCCGCGCTCCGGTGTGTACTTGATCGCATTTTCCAGCAGATTCGCCATCGCTTCGCGCAGTTGGACGCTGTCGATCTGCACCATCATCTGTGCGCTGTCGATCTCTGAAATCAGTTTCTGCTGCTTCCGTTCGATCAGACGCTCATAATTTGAGAGAAGCGTCTCCGTGATCAGCGTCGTATCGACGATTTCCTGATTCGACCGGTCCGCCATCTCTTCAATACGCTGGTTAGACAGGATATCACTGACGATACTCTGCATCCGTGTCAGCGAAGTCCGCATCTCTCCGAAGTATTCCTCCTCTGATGGCCGGATACGATCGACGAGGTCTTCCAGCAGGATTTCAACATAACCCTTCACGATCCCCAGCGGACCGCGCAGGTCATGCGATGCCATGAGCAGCATTTGGGTTTTCAGCGCTTCCAGGTTCTTGACGCGCTCATACAGCATCGTCAGTTCCGTAAGCTGCTGCTGCTTGTCCTGATACAGCTCCGCATTCTCCAGCGCGATACCGATACGTGCCGTCACAATCCGCAGGAAATCGAACAATTCCTGATTGAAGGTGTCAGGTTCAGAGCTTTCCAGCGTCAGCACACCAATCACCCTGTCCTGCGCTGTCAGCGGGAAGATCATCTGTGACCGCGTCTCCGCAATATCTTCGAAATAATCAGGATCAGAACGCACATCCGCGATGAACTGCGCTTCGCGGGTACGGATCGCACGCCCGGTCGCGCCCTGATTTGCCAGCGGCTTATTGACTGGAATCCGCTGATCATAGGTCCCAAATGTCAGCGTCACCACCATCTGATCGTGCTTCGTCAGCGCGATGAACCCGGCATCGGCATTACTGATGATCCGCACCGCCTGCAGGCCGATATACAGCACATGCTGCACATCCAGCGTCGAGTTCACCTCAACATCAAGCTGACGCAAAATCGCAAGCTGCTGCGTATGGGTTTCCTGTTCGCGTTCAGCGATCTTCCGCTGCGTAATATCGTGGCTGATGATCACCACCCCCAGCGGACTGCTGTAGCTGTCCCGCAGCACGGTGATCGACGCCAGCATGATCAGTTCGCGGCCATCACGTGACCGCTGGTTGATCTCGCCGCGCCAGTCGCCATGCTTCTCAATGTGATCCTGAAGCCCCTCTGCGCTGATATTGTCGTATTCGGTCTGGACAATGTCCTTCAGCGACTGACCGATCACCTCTTCAGCAAACCAGCCGTAAACCGTCTCCGATGCCCGGTTCCAACTGACAATCCGCCCTTCCATATCGGTCGAGATGATCGCGTCACTCACGTTCTCCAGCAGGCTGGCCTGATACCGCAGGCGCTGTTCAATCGCCTTGCGCTCGCGGATGTCACGCACCACACTCTGAATATGCAGCGGCGCGCCTTCCGCATCCTGCACAATCGAGACGCTCACTTCAACCGGCACTTCTCGCCCATCCGCGTGGATGAATGTACGCTCATAGGGCGGTAGCTGCTGCCCTTTTAGCAGCAGCGTCAGGATTTCTTCGCTGTTCTCGCGCTCATGTGGGACGATCAGGTCACGGAAGCCCATCCGCAGCAGTTCTTCTACACTGTAACCCACCAGATCCGACGCCCGTCGGTTGATCGCGATATGCTGCCCGTCCAGGTCAAACAGGAAGATGGCATCATTCGTCTGTTCGAACAGGGCGCGGAAGCGGTTCGCCTGACGGGTGCGCTCCTGTTCCGACGCCACCCGTTCGCGGATATCCTGCGCCACCACGATCATCCCTTCACGGGCGCGGTTTTCCCCCCGCAGAATCGACCGCGTATACGTCACCGGGATCTGCGTCTTATCCTTCGTGATCATATACGCTTCACCGGCAAATGTATCTTCCCCCCGCCGGTGCGCGAAGGTGAATTGTGAGGCATCGAAATCAAAGACCGTGCTCAACCGCAGCCCCAGAATCTCATCCTGTGTGTAATCCAGCAGGCGCTGCGCCGCCGGATTCACCAGCCGGATCGCGCCTTCCGGTTCCGCGACGATCACCACGTTGCTCATCGAGCGCAGGATCTTGTCATAATAATTCTTGGAAAGCGATGTCTGCTTCAGATCGCTCAGGATCTGGTTCCGTTCGCTTTCTTTCTGGCGCGTAGCATCCCAGTTACGCTCGATCCATGAGATAAACACCCACATGATCATCGCCGCCGTCGTGTAATACAGCACTTCCAGTGCAATCCGCATCACCGGCGTGCGATCCATAAACTGCCCCTGAATCACATCCAGCGGACTCGGCAGTGCAGTAAATCCCCCCGCGATCGCTGCCGCCGCCACCAGCGCGCTGTACACCGCCGTCACCAGGGCAGCGCGTTTTCCCAGCAGAAAGCCAGCCAGCAGGATCAGGACGGTAAAGCCGCCTAACCCGGCCAGCGACGCCCCGCCCCACAGCACATTGACCAGCGTCACCATGATCACCAGACTGGCAAATGTCAGCCGGATCATCGTCAGGTTAGGGAATCGCCATGCCAGCACCAGCACGATCACTCCGGCCAGCAGCATCGGCACCAGCACCGCCAGCTTCACCAGCGGCTCACTGGATGTCAGAACGGCAGGCAGGCTGAAAACAACCAGCGTCACCACGCTGATCGCCAGCAGTGCCTGCGCCATCCGCACGCGGAACAGCGCCAGTGGCTGATCCACAGACCCTATTGGACCACCAGACCATCGGCGATCGGCTGGCGGCCCTTCAGCAGCCGTGGAGGTGTCCTGCTCAGCCAGCGTTCGATCAGTTTCGGAACGAGAATTTTCAGTCAAGGATGACATCATTCGTTTTATTCAGTTCGTGGGCGATAGTCACAGTCCCCCAGCAGGATCATCTTTCTGATCCCACAAACGGGAGAAGCAGTCTGACTGGCGGGACATCACATTTTTCAAATTATTGCCCAACCATCTGATTGCTGCAACTTAAACCCGTAGGTTTGCATCAATTCTACACTATCTGTCAAAAGTGAATTAATTTTATTTCAATGGCCTGGACGAAAGAATAATTTCATCAGGCTGATTTCGTCCCCCGCCGCATAAAGTCTCTTACATTTGTCACCCCAGAATCAAGAGGAATCACACATGTTCAACTGGCTCTCACAGATCTTTCAGCATCACAATTCACAAACCATTCTCAAACCTTTACAACCTGAAAATGGGCCATCAGCCAGCCCCACTGCCATCCTGCCGGTCAGCCTGTCGTCCGGTCCCGCGCCTTATTCCATCCCCCATCTGCGCGCCTATGAGCAGTCGCCGTGGGTGTATGTCGCCGTCAGCCGGATCGCCGAAGCCGGGGCGCTCGTCCCGCTGCATGTCTGTCATCTGCGTGACGGTCAGCGCGTCGAGATCCCGCAGCACCCGCTCATCCGCCTGCTGGATCGCCCGAATCCATTCCTCAGCCGCTTTGAACTGCTTGAGCAGACACTCGGCCTGCTGGAACTCACCGGCAGCGCTTACTGGTTTCTCAGCGCTGGACGTGACGGCCTTCCCGCCGAGATCTGGCCCCTGCGCCCGGACCGTATCACCATCGTCCCCGATGAGCGCGAGCATATTCGCGGTTATGTGTATGAAGTGGATTCACAGCGTGTGCCGCTGCTGCCGGTTGAAGTCATCCATTTTCGCCGCTGGCATCCGTCCAACGACTTTTACGGCTTCTCTGCGCTCGAAGCCGCCCGCGTTGCGCTGCTCAGTGACCGTGCCATGGCCGAATGGAATCGCAACACCTTCGGGCAGGATAACGGCATCCCGGCGGGCATCGTCTCCATTCAGCATCCCATCTCTGATGCCGACTTCGAACGCCTCAAGCGCGAATGGCGTACCAGCTACGGCGGCACCCAGCGCCGCACCGCCTTTCTGCGTGGGGGCGCGGTCGAATGGCAGGGGATCGGCCTCTCGCATACCGATCTTGACTTCCTTCAGGGACGCCGCGCCCACCGTGATGAGATCCTCAATATCTTCGGACTTCCCGTCGCGCTCGTCAGTGAAAATGCGACCGAAGCCAATGCCAAAGTCGCCGAACGCCTTTTCATCGAGCGCACGCTCTATCCCAAACTGGTGCGCCTTGCCCAGAAGATCTCGCGGGATCTGCTGCCATTCTGGGATGCTGACGGCCAGCTCACCGTCGAATTTGACGACATCCGCCCGACCGATATGCAGGCCCATCTCGACCAGCTTCGCGCCGCCTATCCAGTCCTCAGCATCAACGAGATTCGCGCCCGCTTTTATCAGCTTCCGCCGGTCGAATGGGGGGACCATCCGCCAGCCGGTCACGCGGCAAA
>CAYNDH010000169.1:0-3394 GCA_964395665.1 uncultured Anaerolineaceae bacterium | reverse complement strand
GCAAATCCTGCCAGCAATGCAGCAGACACCGCCCTTGCTGAACCTGCAATTGCTGCTGCACATAAAAATATTGTGCGGCAGCAGCAGCAGCAACCGCTGCACCAGCTATCACATCCCACCGGCCAGCCCAGCCAACCTGTCCAGCACATCGGACATCATCACCCTGAAACACCGTCCACGCCGACCACCGAAGCCGCACCGTCGGCCCCATCTCCCCAGACAGAGGCCGCCCAACCCGCCGCTGATTCCCACACCATCACGCCCGCCTCTGACGAATCCGCCGCCGCTGACGAACTGGCGCGCTGGGAACGTTTCGCCCTGAACCGTCTCATCCGGTATCCCGCCAGATCCCAGCCCCGCCCTTTCGAAGTCCACGCGCTGCCCGCTGATCTGGCCTTCGAAATTGAAACACAACTTCAGGCGCTGGTCACGGAATCAAAAGAGACCGGCCAACCGCCGGTCTCATCCCGCATTCGCGCTGTCTTTTCGTCCGCCGGTCAGCGCCTCTCACCCTGACCCTGCCCCGCGTCCGCTTAAACCACTTCCTTCCCCTGCTCCATGCAAAGCTTCTTTTGCCGGAGAAAGGGCTAGGGGATGAGGTCTACCTTTCAGGGGCAGGTATTTCTATTGCATCTCATGGAAACACCGGATAATGCCTGATTGTCCCTACAAGGTGCATAAATGCACACGCGGCAAGGTAGGGACAGGGCGCCATTGCAAGCAATGCGGCCCTGTCCGCCGTAAATATCTCAACCGAAAAGCAAATACCTACCCCTGTAAGATGAGGTCTACCCTCTCCATCTGTGCGCTGTCACCCGACAGCCGCAGGTGGAGAGGGCTATTTGGATTCATCCGGCTTCTTCGTCAGATCCCCAACCACCTTCAGCAGACGCCCCAGATCAACCGGCTTGCGGACCACATCCGAAACCGCCAGTTCATCCGCCACCAGTTCATCATTCGGCTCATCCCACAGCAGGACAATCGGTGGCAGCGACTGCTTCCCGCGCCGGATATGCGCCACGCGCACAAACTGCCTGACATCCGCTTCCGGCGTTTTGAAATCGCAGATGATCAGGTCACAGTTCCCCTGTTCAATACAACTGACCGCCGCGTCCAGTTCAGAAGCCGTCGTGACCGAATACCCGTTCGTCCCCAGCATCCGCGCCACATCCTGCGCCGTGCTCATATCATCCCCCACAATCAGCACCGCCGGTGGGGTAACTTCGTTCTCTATATCAGTTTTTTTGTTTCGTCTGAATGGCTTGGGAAGACGATCCAGCAGGCGCATATTCACCCTTCACAATGCACTTCGTATAACGATTTGTAATGTCCACAGCATAGAGTCAAAACTCCCACAGATGAAGGGCTGAAAGCATGATTTCAATATAGGTCACATGGCTTTCGCACACCGCATCATCACACCATAAAGCCGCATTCCTTAAACCCTTATCAGCTTAATGGTAATTTTCTGCATTCAGGTGTCGTCCACCTTATAGGCCAGGTGATACCAGCCTCTATACCATAATTTGAACACGGATAACGAATATCCCGTTCACGACCCGATTGCACTGTTAGGAGTTTGTTGTGATTGACTTTTCCCCCGTAGAAACCCGTGAGATGCAGATTCTGGAATTCGCTTCAACCTTTACTGTAGACGATCTGCGCCGCGTCACCAACCAGAGCATTGACACCATGCTCAGCCTGATCGACGGCCTGACAGATGCCGATGTCACCTTCGATCCGATTGATGAACACGCCGACGATCCCCACGCTGTCCCAGGTGAAGAAAATATCGGCTGGAGCCTTGCTCACCTTGTCGCACACGTGACCGCCTCCAGTGAAGAATGGGCGGCCTACGCTTCCATACTGGCACGCAGCATTCCCTATCCCGCCGACCCACGCCTGCGCTATGAAACCCCATGGCAGGACATCACCACCCATGCCCAGTGTATCCAGCGCCTTGAGGAAAGCCGCCGCATCCGCCTCGGCTATCTCGATACCTTCCCCGACAATCCCAACGTTGAGATACAGCGTGAGCTTTCGCCCCGTTACGTCGAGGTATTCGGCGAGATGAACGCCCTCGCCTGCTTCCTCTTCGGTTTATACCATGAGGTCGGCCATTTCGAGCAGTTCCGGGAAGTGCGCCGTCAGGCGCTCGAAAGCCGTGGCGCTTTCGACGACCGCGAGACCACCGAAGCCCACCGCGCAGAAGGCACCGATCAGCCCGCACGAACCAGCTAACACCACAAAATCTCTCACCACACAGCCCGGACAATACCCCGTAGGGGCGCAATACTTTGCGCCCCCCGGCTGGGATAACTACGCCATGGCGTGCTTCAAGCGGACAATACCCCGTAGGGCGCAATACTTTGCGCCCTACGCCTTCGGGTCATGTTGCGCTGGAGTCAGAAAATTTCTGATAGGTGACGCCGTCGAGCTGATTTTCGTAATAGCGCGGCATCAGATAACCGAACTGATAGCCGATGGCTTCGTAAAACGCACGTCCGCCGTGATTGTCCACCGGTGTATCGACATAGACGCCGCGTGCGCCACATGCGACTGCAAACTGTTCTGCACGGATGACCAGCGCGGCGGCCATGCCCTGACGACGGATGGACGGATCAACGGCCAGAAACTGAATCTGGGCGAGATTGTTCCACTGATGCCACTGGATGAACAGAAAGCCGACGGCTATGCTGCCGCTGGCTATGCTGCCGCTGGATGTGCCGGATGTAGTGGATGCGGCATACACGCCGAAAGTCTCCGGGTATTGTGCGAAGGTCTCTGCATTGCGTTCTGCTGCGGCGATGTACTGCTCGGCCCAGCCAATTTTGGACAGCATGGCGCGAATTGCAGGCTGATCAGTGGGCTGATAATCTCGAATGGTGAATGCTGATGTCATGGGATTTAGCGGTCACCGACTGTACACAGCGCCTGACGGATCTCGCCGAGATGATAGGCCGTGTGGACGATGATCGCCATGGCGTCAGGCAGCGGTGCGTCGTCGTCCCATGTTTCATCGGGAACGGATGCCAGCGTTGTCTTCACGCGCTGATAAGAGTCCCGCAGACGCGCTTTGCTGTCTTCCCATTGCTGTGGGGTGACGGTGCTGACGGTGTTCCAGATGTGCTTCCAGTCCACGTTTTCGGGTTTTTCGCCGGTCATATACACTTCGAGTACGTCAAGGTAATAACGGATATGCTCGACCTGTGCGGCGATGGTCGCGCAGGTGGCGGAGACGGGGCGAGAGGCGACCTCTGCGCTGATGGTGTCGAGTGTCTCGAACAGGGAAGCACCGCGATCCAGATAGATGCCGACGATATTTTCGAAGGTCTCGGTGTAAAAATCAGACAGGATGCTTCTGATCGATGTGACGGACATTGCACTCATGATT
>CAYNDH010000168.1:0-9662 GCA_964395665.1 uncultured Anaerolineaceae bacterium | reverse complement strand
TCATCCATCGCCCCTACACATGAGCGATTTTTGTAAATGTCAACACGCCCTAGCCTCAAGCGCCTGTCTGTAATACAAAGGCCGGACTTGTTCTGTCCGGCCCTGTTACGCTTCTGCATCCACTGTGGATGCCTATCCAGAAACTCCTAGCCGATGATATTCACCGGGACGACATTCGGACTCTGAAGCATCAGCACACTGATACGAGCTGCCACGGCCTGCGCCAGATCGATAAACGCCTCTCCTGCCGGTGATTCCGGTGCGGAGACGACAATCGGACGTCCATAATCCCCGCCCTTGCGTACATCTGCATCCAGCGGGACACGCCCAAGGAACGGGACGCCGCGATTCTCTGCCAGGCGCTCACCACCACCCTCACCGAAGAAGTCACCAGCCATATTCTCGACGATACCGAGCAGCGGTACATTGAGCTGTTCAAACATGGCAGCGCCGCGCAGGGCATCAGCCACCGCGACTTCCTGCGGTTGAGTGACGATCAGTGCGCCGGCCAGCGGGAAGGACTGCGCCAGCGACAGCGGCGCGTCACCCGTTCCGGGCGGCAGGTCAACGATCATGTAGTCGATATTTTCGCCCCAGTCCACATCAGTGAAGAACTGGCGGATCGCCCCATGAAGCATCGGCCCACGCATGATCATCGGGCGGGAAGGATCGGTCAGAAAGCCGGTGCTCATCAGTTTGACACCATAAGCTTCAATCGGCATCATCTTATTGTTGACGACCTTCGGATGACCGGACATCAGCCCCATCATCTGCGGGACGTTCGGATTCAGGATATCGGCGTCAATCAGGCCCACCGACGCCCCCAGTTCGGCCAGCGCGACCGCCAGATTGGTCGAAACGGTGCTTTTTCCGACGCCGCCCTTACCACTGGAAACCGCGATAATGCTCCGCATCGGCACATCCAGACGTCCGAGAATCCGATTATCGGTCGGCACTTCAGAGTCGAAGTCGATCTCTATCTGATTGATGCCCGCAACGCGGCCAATCAGTGCCTCTTCGCAGCGCTTCTTAAACACACCTTTCAACGGACAGGCTGGCGTCGTCAGCATGATCGTAAAGTGGGCAGTATCCCCCTCAATTTTGAGGTTACGCACCATATTGAGCGTGACAATATCGCGATGGAGTTCGGGTTCAATGACGGTGCTAAGGGCCGCCATCACCTGTGATTGTAAATCTGGCATAAAGCTCTCCTGTGAAATCAAAACCGTTACTCAAACAGATAAAAGGCACAGCGGCCTTTGGGACAATCAGGGGAAAGATGGTGAGTGAATATTTTCCCGTTACTTCTTTCAGTATAGCAGACTCAACGGCCTTCTTCTGGGATGTTCGTCACATTTGAGAGGTGTCGATTAGTTGTAATGCCTTTTCCAGCATCTGTGCTGGCATCCCGAAACAGGCGCTGATCTCATCTGCAGCGGCGCTGGCATCAGACGGCAGCGGCTTCGTCGTGCGCTCACCGTTGACAAAAACTTCCAGCACATACGGCTTTTCATAGGTACTGAAACGGGTCATCATACCGTCAACCAGTTTTGAGATCACCACATGATCCAGAAACAGCCCGCCTGCATCATAATCCGCGATCACGGCCTGAATATAGGCATCCTCTGGCACGGGCGTATCAACCAGGGTATAGGCAATCGGTCGGGGATGCGGCGCACGCTCCACCTGATAGCGGTGAGCCGCTGTACCAGTGGAGTCAGGCGATACCAACGGCTGGAGCGTATACTGCTGATATTCACACACAGCCGATGTAGGCTGCGTGCGATCTAGTGGGATCGGTGTATAGAGCGGCAGTCCAACATCCACCAGATAACGCTCATCACCATCCTCGGCATCTCCCGTAGTTGGGGGAAATTCAACCACAATCGCACTGTGACAGGCGTGCGTGTCCCCCATATCATTAATCGTAAGGTACGCCTGAAATCCAAGGGCATCCAGCAGTTTCCAGAAGGCGTAATTGCTTTCAAAACACGTCCCGCCCGTCCCCTGCATCACCGCTAACTGCCAGAACTCAGACGGCCAGCGCGGACGATCCTTCAGGTCCGGCGTCTCCGCCCGGCGCACGATCCGTGTGGCACTTTCCCATGGGACGCGCTGCACATAGCCATCTATCAATCGTTCAAGGGTATTCACATCCGGCTGCAGCTGCCGGACATCGAGAAAGCTGACGATTTCGCCGACCTGTTCGGCAGTAAGTGCTTCAGTACTCAATACATGCATAAGACACCATATCTCACAACATTTTTTATCAGTAAAAGGTCCGCTGTTTCTATCATCCCTCAGACCAGATGGCCGACCCGTTTATTACACCGTTTATCACCCATTCCGGCTGCCAGCATTCAAATATCTCCATCTTCCTCTGTCCTGCCTGAACTCCAACGGATTTCCAAACAATTCATAACCCTGTTCATGGTTGCCAGCTTCAAAAAAGGCGTACAGTTAAGGTATCGATCAACTCACCCATTCATCTGAAGTATCATGTCTGCTGATTTCTCCCGATCTTCAATCCATCTGCTGCGAACAGGTGGGCCAGTACGCCGTCAGGTGTTATCCCGGATTTTGGGTATACTTGTCATCATTCTGATGATAGTTGCACCCACCACCGCCATGACAGCGCCAATCCCGTTAACACCACCGCAGCCCACCTCATTGACGATCATGCCCCTGGGCGACTCCCTGACCGAAGGCTATCCCCAGATGACAGGCGGTTACCGCATCCATCTCTGGAATCAACTGACAGCCAGCAATATCCATGCCACCTTCGTCGGCTCAATGACCGACGGCATGGAATGGGCGCAGCCTCAGCATGAGGGGCACAGCGGCTGGAAGATCGCCGATCTCCACTATCATGTTGGCAATTGGCTCTCGACCTATCAACCAGAGATCATCCTGCTGCTGATCGGGACCAATGACATCCTGAACGGCCAGCATGACGGGATGCCGGAGCGTTATGGTGCGCTGATCGATCACATCTTCGCCGTGAAACCGGATGTCCGACTGGTTGTAAGCCATATCCCACCGATCGGCAGCAATATCCTGAACGCACGGGTAGAAGCCTTCAATGCTCACCTGCCCAGGATCGTCAGCAACCGCGCACACGTCGGCCAGCGCATCTCACTGGTGGATCTCTACGCGCCATTTACCTATACCGATCTGCTGGACGGCGTGCATCTGACTGACAGCGCCTATCCGCGCATGGCGGATGTATGGTTCGCCGAACTCAAACTGCTTATTCAATCACCCGTACAGCCGCTGGCCCCGGTCGCCTATGAGCGCATTCACTCACCGTTCTACACCTTCACGTGGACGCAGTCAGCCAATCCTGCTGCCACCTACAAGCTCAAAATCAAGGATATGGCCGGACTTTATAAACACGTCGAGAAAGGGATTTCTTCAGCCGTGTGCAGCGGCGGGATCTGCCGTATCATGATGACCTTTCCGGTTCCCCTGCCCAACCGCACCACCCTGCGCTGGAAGATCGCCACCGACGGGCAGTCCAGCGCATGGCGGCCCTTCATCACTGATATGCCCGGCACACCCGATCTCATGAAGCCGCTAAACGGAAGCGTGCTGGAGCCATCGACACCGCGTTTTGTGTGGTCCCCCATACCGGACGCCGCGCAGATGCAGCTCATCATCGACCAGATCAATCTGCCCGATGATCAGGGCGGCATGAATGGCAAGCTGCGCGTGGTCAATGTCACCTTTACGTCGGAAAGTACCCCCTCACTGACAGACGTCTGCGATCCAGGGGCGAAGCGGTGCAGCATCCGGCTCGACAAATTGGGGATTGCCGCCCTGCCGGTCGGGGATTACCGCTGGAGCATCAAGACACGCAGTTCATTCGGCAAAGGCCGCAGTGAAAAATGGCGCTTCAGTATCCGCCGTGATGTTGTGCGTTATCCCACCGACCCGGAAGACCTCATCCCACTGCCACTCACCATCACACCCTGACCACAGAAAACAAAAGATCCGGCCTGATACAGACCGGATCTTTTCATCATTCACGACAGCGCTGACTGACGGGCGAGCTTATTCTGACTTCTCGCCGCCGTCGGCATTATCGCCACCTTCGGCACGGGCACGCTTGCGGGCGAGTGCAGCTTCACGCTTTGCCAGACGTGCGGCCTTTGCCTCATCGGAATTCGCATCCTGTGTGGCAGCGGCAGCACTGGCAGTCGGGACTTCGCCTTCAGCCGGGGATGAACCCGCCTGCCCAACAGCCTGCTCGGTTGCGGCCTTCACCGCGTCCGGCTGCGGGCTGGCAGCGGCGGCGGCTTCTGCCTCGGCCTGCTGCTGGGCTGCGGCCTTGCGTGCAGCTTCCTTTTCGGCCTTCTGACGGGCAGAGATCACATCCTTGTGTTCCCAGCCGCCCCGGTCGCGGGCTTCTTCCGCCGCCGTGGTCGGGGCGATGGTCATCCAGTAGCTCTGCGGCTTCTGAAGCTTGGGCTTGTCATGGATATGAGCCAACGTGCGATCATAGCTCGCCATCTCATAATCATGGTCCATCTTGATCGCATCGAACGGGCAGAATTCGGCACAATAGCCGCAGTTCATGCAGATGTCGATGTCAATGTAGAAGGCTTCCGGCTCCGGAATCGGGCGCTTGGTCACCGGGTCCTGTCCACGCACAATCCAGATGCACTGCGGCGGGCACACCTTGGCACAGATCCCGCAGCTTGTGCACCAGTCCTGACCAGGTGCATCGGGATGGTCTTCATCATTCACAACCAGAAACGGGACGAAACGGAAGCGTTCCGGTACGGCCAGTTTTTCATCCGGATACTGGACGGTGAAAATACCCTGTGCGGTCGGCCCCTGCCGCTGTGCAAAGTTCTCTTCACTGGTATATCTGCGTGCACCATAGCGCACATCATCAACGTATGTGGCGATAAAATGCTTGAGGGTAACCCCAAGACCTTTCAGGATACCTACTCCATACATGGTTCTCTCCTACCTTACCGATCCGTCTCGCCGAGTACGATGTCGATACTACCCAAAATCGAGACAACATCAGCGACCTTGTGACCCTTGCACATCGGGCCTAACGCGGTCAGATTGACAAAACTTGAGCCGCGCACGTGATAGCGCCACGGATTCTGCGAGCCTTTCGAGTCTCCGGCGGAAACGACATAGAAGCCGAGTTCGCCCTTGGGATTCTCAACGCGCCCATACGACTCACCCAGCGGCACCCGCACGTTGTAATCGCGACGGCCAGAGAAGATCTCTTCGCCCTTGGTCGCTTCCAGACGTGGCAGGATCTGGCGCAGGATACGCAGGCTCTCGCGCATTTCAAGAATGCGGATGTAATAGCGGTCGTAAATATCGCCGTTCTGCCCCACCGGGATATCGAAGTCCAGTTCAGAATAGATGCTGTACGGATCAGCCCGGCGGACATCATACGGCACACCGCTGGCGCGCAGCAGCGGACCAGCGCAGCTATAGGCAATCGCCATATCAGGCGGCAGCACACCAACGCCGATCGTACGCGCACGCAGGATCTCATTATCGTTGAGATAGGTTTCGTACTCATCAAGGAAGCGCGGCAGGCGCTCGGTGATCATCTCTGTCAGGAATTCCATCGTGTCAATATCGCGGACACGCTCATTCACCAGATTAGCGACCGAGCGAATGCGTTCGGGGATATCCTTGTAAACACCGCCGAAGCGCATGTAATTGTTCATCAGGCGGCTGCCGGTCGTCGCTTCAAAGAAGTCGAGGATTTTCTCGCGCTCGTTGTTGGCATACAGCATCGGCGTGAAGAATGCGCCAAGGTCATTGAGCAGGAAGCCGACCGCCCACAGGTGATTGACAACCCGTGTCAGTTCCGTCATCAGTACGCGGATGCATTCTGCGCGGTAGGTCGGCGGTTGATAACGTGCACCGGTCGACAGCAGCTTTTCAACAGTGATCGCATAACCAAGGTTATTGCTGTTCCCGCTGATGTAATCAAGCCGGTCGGTGAATGGCATATTCTGAAGCCATGTATTGCGCTCACCGATCTGCTCATGGTTGCGGTGCAGATACCCCATCACCGGTTCCAGCGCGTCAATCGTCTCACCATCAAGTGTCATCACCATACGGAACACGCCGTGCGTACTGGGATGCTGCGGCCCCATGTTGACGACCAGCCGGTCAGTACGCAGTTCCTCACTTGCCAGCGGCTGGACATCAACGCCAAGGCCCATGCTGTTATAGATCGTCTCTTCCGAGCGGTCATTCAGACGTGACAGATCGAAATCTTCCGGGTACTTGACATTGCGGCCATAGGCGTTCGTCTCTTCAGCGCGGCGCACATACCCACCCGGCCAGCGGCTGTCGAACGGCTTATGCTCGGCTTCGTAATACGGTTCTTTCCAGTCCTTACGCATGGGATGGCCTTCGAAACCGTCCCACAGCAGGATGCGCTTCAGGTTCGGGTGACCGGGGAAGCGGATGCCGTACAGGTCATAGGCTTCCCGTTCCTGAAAGTCACTGCCGGGATAAACATCGATCAGTGACGGGATTTCGGCGCGTTCGCGTTCAGTCTGTGCTTTAAAGACCAGCGCCGGGCCACCCGTAGAGCGGAAGGTGTGGTACACCATCTCCAGATGATCGGTGCCACCCTCTGCGCCAAGATAATCGACCGCGCAGGCATTCGTCAGGTAATCATAGCCGAGCTGGTCGCGGATATACGTCACAACCTCGACCAGATGATCCTTGTCGATAATCACCCCACCATAGCCGGTACGGGTATCCTGTGACACGGCATTGGGAAAGCGCTCTTTCAGCGCACCAAGAGATTCATCAACCGAAAGATTGCCAAGTTTCTGTGTATCAGGGGCTAGCTGATCGACCATCGTTAGACCTCAGGATTCTTTTGTGCAAATTCGCGGCGTTTCGCCAGCGCCTGCATACGCAGTTCCAGAATATTCTCATCGACCGGGGCCGGTTCTGCCACAGCAGTAGACGCCAGCGCAGCGGCCTTGGCAGAGACCTGCTTCTTGATCTCCATGGGCGGCGGCAGTTCGCGGACGCCGTAGGGCTTGCCTTCTGCCGCAAGCTGTGCCTGCCGACGAATGATGTCCATCTGGCGCGGGTCGATGATATCCGGCCCCAGAATCGGGATCGGCGTCGGCTCTGACGGGCCAACACCATACCACGGCACATCATCCAGATTGGACAGTGACTGGCCGTCGATTTTCTTCTGCAGGGCAATCAGCCCATACATCAGCGACTGCGGAGTTGGCGGGCATCCCGGCACATAGATGTCAACCGGCAGATACTTGTCGATGCCGGAGACGACGTTATAACCTTCCTTGAATGGGCCGCCGCCGCTGGCGCAGGCCCCCATCGCCATCACATACTTCGGTTCCGGCATCTGGTTATAAAGCCGGACAATCGGCACCACCATCTTTTTCGTCACCGTACCGGAGACGATCATCAGGTCCGACTGGCGCGGGCTGGCGCGCATCACTTCCATGCCGAAGCGGGAGAAGTCGAACCGGGAAGACGCAGTTCCGATCATCTCAATCGCACAGCACGCCAGGCCGAAGAGCAGCGGCCACATCGAAGAGCGCCGGCTCCAGTTATAAATACGACTCAAACTTGTGACCGCGAGATTCCCCTGCAAATCTGCCGGAATCGGGAACTCCGTGTCATGGATTTGCTGAAGATCGAGATCCCTGTTAGAGGTGATCGTCATTACGCATGCCTCTCTTCATACCATTCTCTTAATATTGCACTGAGGATCTGGTCGTTTACCAGTATTGGGTCATCGTCAAAATCCGGCAGTGCAATAATCCATTCATACAACTGCTGCAGGCTGACATCGTCTGGCTCTACATCAGGGTGTTCAGCCATTAGGGTCAGAACTATTTCGTAAGATGCATCCCAGATCAGCGACATTCCGATTGTACCTCATGTCACAAAAAAGGTCGATGAAAAATCACCCTTTATTTCATTGTTTTTCATCGGCTGTTCTACAGGCTGCCGAATGACCTTGCAGGCCAGGACAGCCTGTGTGCAGCCAACCGTCTATCACTGGGCGGGCTTACCCGCCGCGCTGATCTTCACTCAGAATGCGATCGGTATCGATCTGGGCACGCTGAAGCCGTCCGCTGTAATCGACATAGACCGACTTCCACTCAGTGAACGAGTCCAGACCGGCCTGCCCTGCTTCACGCATCCCGTTGCCAGTGCCGCGTGTGCCGCCAAACGGAAACTGGATCTCAGCCCCCGTCGTGCCGTGATTGATATAGACAATCCCGGTCGTGATGTCACGGATAGCGCGGAAGGCGGCGTTCACATTCTCGGTGAAAATGCTGCTCGACAGCCCGTACTGGGTATTGTTATTGACCTCAATCGCCTCTTCCAGTGAGCTGACTTCGACAATCGACAGCACCGGCCCGAAGATCTCTTCCTGCTCGACGCGCATCCCGTGCTGAACGCCATCCAGCAGTGTCGGCTGGAAGAAGTAGCCATTCGGCAGGCTTTCTTCACGATTGCCGCCCACCAGAACCCGCACGCCGTCCGCCTGCGCAACACCCATATAATGAACGACCTTATCCAGTGCCTTTTCATTCACCAGCGGGCCGACATTGGTCGCTGGATCAAGGCCGTTGCC
This sequence comes from uncultured Anaerolineaceae bacterium, assembly GCA_964395665.1. Lineage (GTDB taxonomy): Bacteria > Chloroflexota > Anaerolineae > Aggregatilineales > Phototrophicaceae > JAEZAF01. Next base: position 1,036 of record CAYNDH010000168.1, on the reverse strand, counting down.
GACTCTCAGCGCCTGTGCCTTGGCGACCAGTGCATCGATCAGCTTCGGTTTGATCGCGCTGTGGACGATCAGACGACTGGTGGCCGTACAGCGCTGGCCGGTCGTGCCGAACGCGCTCCACGTGATCGCCTCAGATGCCAGATCGAGATTGCCATCATCCATTACGATAATGGCGTTCTTACCGCCCATTTCAAGCGTGACTTTCTTGCCAAGTGAGGCGGCCTTGCTGTACACCGACAGTCCGGTCTGTGTGGAACCGGTAAATGAGATGATGCGCACGCTGGGATGATTCACCAGTGCGTCACCCGCCTCGCCTGCACCCATCACCAGATTCAGTACACCGGCGGGCAGTCCGGCATCTTCGAACACCTTGACGAACGCCGCTGCAATCGCGGGTGTTTCTTCGCTGGGCTTGAACACCACAGTATTACCGGCGATCAGCGCGGGCAGCATCTTCCAGCTTGGGACCGCAACCGGGAAATTCCACGGCGTAATCAGGCCGACCACACCCACCGAGTCGCGCAGGGCCATACCGAATTTGTTGGGCATCTCAACCGGGGCAGTGTACCCTTGCAGACGGCGGCCTTCACCCCCCATGTAATAGGCCATATCGATGGCTTCCTGCACATCACCGCGTGTCTCGGCGATGATCTTGCCCATCTCCATCGTCATAAGCTGCGCGAGATCTTCCTTGCGTTCGCGCAGCAGCTCCGCCACGCGGAACAGGATCTCACCACGGCGCGGCGCAGGGACCAGCCGCCACTGCTGATAGGCGGTTCTCGCGGCAGACACCGCAGCGTCAATATCATCGCGGCTGCTCATCGGGACTTCCGCAAGCACTTCACCCGTTGCCGGATTGCGCGTCTCAAATGTTTTGCCGGTCTTCGCAGGAAGCCACTGTCCGCCAATGTAATTTAAAATTGTTTCTGCCATAGCATTTACTTTCCAGTACGCTTTGAACGGGCGTTAAAAAGACGTGATACTCTACAGCGAATAAATTCGCGTAGCTTCTGCTGCACGCTCGGCCTGAATTGCA
>CAYNDH010000167.1:0-9789 GCA_964395665.1 uncultured Anaerolineaceae bacterium | reverse complement strand
CCGCTGGTTGCTTAACCGCTGCGGGCGGACACGCAGGTCCGCCCCTACACAAAACCGGCTTGCAGAGGCGCATTATGATCGAAACGTCAACAGAACCTAGCCACTGATCACAGCTTGATCCTATCCCCGGTACCTCCTTCGTTTCCACGCACCTTCATTTCGGCCTGCTTTGCATCCGCGAGGCTTACTGAGCGGCGCTATACGTACTCGAAAAGGTGGGAGATGACGCTGTGCTAAAGAATGTAGAAGCCGTGCACCAAGTTAAGGAGCGTTGATTCACTGATCTTTAACCCACCCATCACGGCGTGACACACGCTGCGCGTGCCACCCACCCGGCGAAAATTACTTCGCATACTCCGATGATGGAAAGGGAAACTATGTCGGTAAGCGTGATGAACAAGCCACTTTTCAGGTGATGAGTAACCCTTGTCGCTACAGAATACGTGTCACGCAGGGACAGGGCGCCATTGTTTGCAATGGCGTCCTGTCCGCATCCGTAATCAATTTTGAGATAGCGTCTAGGCACCTGATATGCGATATCGCTGCGATATACCATACCATCCGCGACTGTACTAACAAACTTCAGGTACGGGTATTAGCGGCGAAGTTCTCAAAATCCTGAAGTGTCCCAGGTGATGCGTCAGAGGCCGGACAGAACTAAACTGCGCCGATGATTCGGCTGCACTGGAAGCGCCGGTGTTGCCACGCATGGCAAACACACTTTCGGTCAGTGAACTCTGCCCAACTCTGCCTGTTGTGGCAGTGACAGGGTGGGCTTCCCGGATGAAGGAGCCAAAATGCGGCATCAATTCGACACAAACTACGCTCAATTCCGCATCTACTGGCAATCCAAGGTTATTCAGCAGTATCTTCACGGTAGCATCGTCCCATTCGACCGAACTCCGGGACGGGCTATTGCGGTTGCTCTTTGCCAGGACGACATCGCCTTCCGGTGTAATTATTTCGCCGTAAGCTCTGGGAATGAGACTCAGGCGCTGGTCGTCAATCAGGATGTTACGGTTGTCCAACCCATCTGCCTGTCGTACCTGGGCGTATAACAGTGCCCAGAGTTCGCTGCGCGGCGGAGATGCGGTAATATTCTTGCCGTTCAATGTCGCCATTGCATGCGGTGCTTCCACCAGGATACGCACCTCGTCGCGGTGGCAGGTACAGAAGAGGGTTGGGGCCGGATGCTGTACCCCCGTTGTGCGCAGAGGGCGGCCAAAGCGGCCCTGAGCTGTAGACCAGATCTGTGAGTGCCCCACCCGCAATTCATAAGTGAAGAAACCGAAAAGCTCACTGCTTTCAGCATGCAGGCCGGGCGGCAATGGCACCAGGAAATGACGCCTGGAGGTAGTCGCAGGTTCCAATGGCTGCATGGACGATAAGCCAGCCTGATCGTCGCTCTGGCCTGGCGTAATCACACGGATCAGCTCCGGGTCGATATTGAGTGGTGGCTCATCTGGCGGTACTAAGGTCTCCACGCGGTTGTCCGATAAAAGCGGATCGACTGAATAGCCCAGAACGCGGATGAACAGGCTGTCGTTGGGGTCACGCACCGGCTCTTCGAATTCCAGCCAGAGGAAGCGTTCACGTGGCTCAGTTGTCGAATAGGCGCTATTGCGCCGATAAGGGCTGAGTGCGAGGCCTGCCGATGCCAGGCGTGGCACCTGGGCAGGGGGTGTGGTCACGGGCAGTTCGAGTGTTATGGGTTCGGGCGCATCCTGCTGACCCGGATTGACCTTAAATCGCGGCTCGATGTGATATGCCAGTTCGATAACATCGGGAAAGGCTGTTTCGCCAGCAAGCTCGGCGCTCTCTTTGTCGGACTGCGGCTCAACCCCGTCCAGGTAGATCAGGGTTGTCTGGCTGCGATCCGGGTTCTGCAGGGCATTGATAGGCGCTGTTCGTTTCATCTCAAAATCGCCAATAGGCCGCCCATTGTTGTTATCGACCTCGTCGTCCGATTGATATTTCATCTCGCGGAAGAGTTCGAAACTCACCTCTTCCAGCATGTCCCAGGTCCAGTCACGCTCGACGTTGAAGGTCAGTGCGACAATCCAGTGGTTCAGCAGTTCATCTTTGGATGCAAGGGTCAGTGAGGAGTTATCAGGTGCCAGGGTGTGGCGGATGCGGTTGGAGCATCCGAATATGACACGCTGACCTTTTTTACCCACCAGTGTCAGGCCTTTGTGATCTACCTCCAACTGGTGCGCCAGCCGCTGGATGATGGCTGGCGTGAAAGTCGTGCCACGCTGGAACAACCAGGTCTTGATACGGCCATCGTTAGGCTGGGGCGGGTCTGGCTGGAAGTACAGACCGCGAATCTGGCGCGAAGGGCTTAGTTGCGCCAGCAGGTCACGCTCGTCCAGTGAATCGCGCCGCACTTTTAACTGGATCGACTTGCCAATATGCGTCTTCGGCGTACCGTAATAATCGCTGTCTTCCTCACCAATGCCGCGTAGTGTCAGGCGGATCTCGCGACCCCGTGGCAGCACCAGTTCCGCCATACCTGGCAAATCGTCTTCGTTGACGCCCAGGTCGCCCAGGTCCGCCGGATCGCCGAAATTGAGCACATTAGCCTGAACAAAACTTAGTGGGATATTCAGAGCCTGCTCAAAATCCGCCGGGAAATCCCGGAAGGTGGTATAGAGGTGAATGAAGGGTTCGCGGCCTGACAGCGACAGCTTGTTGTCCATCTTCAGACTGCGCACTTCGACATCCACCTGTACTCGCAGCACATCCGGGTCAGGGATGCCGAAACTGCCGATGCCCTCAGCAGCATCCGAGGCGGCTTGCAATAGCGGAATTGGGTCGGCATACTTGCCGGTAAAGACCACGCTGGGATAACCCAGCAGAGGCCGCCGAATCACCAGGACGTCATCGGGGAAGTAGGTATCAAGCGGTTCATCTGGCAGCAAGGGCAGATGCTCGACGCGCAGTGGTTCTGACTGAACAAAGCGTTTGAAGTGGGTCGTAGCGATCGGCGTCAGCGACTCATAAACCGGGTCTTCGTCGGCTTCCGGTCCGCCGCTGGTCGCATCCATCAGGCGGACGCGTAAATCATAGACATCACCATAGCGCAGCGGTACATTTTCAAGTCCAATCGGATTATAGAGCCGCGCCAGCACAACCGCCTGATTGGCAGCCTGATCTGTCTTGTAGAGTGTGGCTGCATCTTCATCCGGCAGGACCAGCGACTTACCGCTCCATTGGGTGAAATACATCGGTAACCAGAATTCACCGTTGGCCTGGTCACCATCCAACTGCATCGGATGAACTTCGACCGCCAATTCTCCCGCGAAATGCCCTAGATTCACTGGCCCCAGTTGAAGGTCGTTCCTGCTCTGGACTCGAACAAGTGAGGTCCAGTTGGTCTGTCCCTGCGGGCGCACATCCACACGGTAGCCAAAGACGCCCATCGGCGCATCCAGGCGTTTTCCGCTGCCCAACTGGTCTTCACGCTCTTTCAACTGACGATTCTGCCATTCACAGATACGTTCATCATCCCATGCGGCACGAATACCGATGTCGTGCAGTGGAGGAAAACCATCCTCTTCTTCGGCCAGCAGATTCTGGCTGATTGGCTGGTTGGTGTGGATAATTTTGGCGAAGCCATCGTCAAATTCTGCCGCGTCGATGAAGACCTGGTCATAGTTACCGTCCGGGCTGGCTGCGCCGGAGAGTACCGGAAACAGGACTGATGCAAATAAAGGCCGGCTGGAATCAGCTTGCAGTAATGGGATACGAGCTGCGTAGTGGCGCACAAAGCTAAACTGATCATCCGGTGACAGGCCGTCGAGATAGCTGCTATCCTCCGCAAGCGTGGCGAAGATATAACCGCCCTCTTCAAACAGGCTTGCATCTACAGGAAGCGTAACCTCGCGCACCAGGCCAAGACGACGTGAAAGCAGCGGGTGACGCAGGCAGTAAGCATAGACCTTACCCCAGGTAATCTCGTTGGACGAGACCTGAAACAAGGGGTTCGGGTCTTTTGATCCCTTGATCGCACACTCATAGCTGTCATCAGTAACGATCTCCGGAATACGCGGCGTCGTAAAATTGGCGGCGTTCCGGTAGGACGGAGCGACATAGTGGCGCACTTTCAGTGACGGTTTAGGCGCTTCGGCATAATCGGTCGCCAGGACCACGTCTTTAATTTGAAACTGGTTTTGCAGCTCGGCATACAGTGCAGCAGCATCCGCAAAGCTTCCGGGTGTACCAAACGGCAGGGTTTGATCCACGCTGGAATGATGAGGGAAATCATCCAGACCGGAAAGAATGCGGAGTTCCAACGGTAGATTCGCTTCCGCGAAGGGTATACCGGTGCTGGTCGCCAGTGGGAAACCGAGGGGCAGGTCCAGCAAGGGATTACCACTCCACTGCGGCCCGATCTGCGGCACAAGCAGTACGTTCACCGACAGGTTCCCATCGGAATACCGCTGAGGAAAGGTCATGAGGGTAAAACGAAACTGATCGAACATAAGATTATCCTCCGCAGCTCATGCTAACTGCCGTGCCTCTTGCCAGGACTCGGAAAAACTGATGTTGATCACCAGGAAGATGCTGATATCCAGGCCAAACGTCACCTGTGCAATCATGTTGGTCTCGTCGGAACCCAACAGGCGCTGGATTTTTCCTGATGCTTCGATAGTGATTGTCACGGTCACGATGCCACCCAGAATTTCGGCTCGGCCACGGAAGAGCAGGAAGGCCCCAATCGTAATTTCGACGCTGTTGAGGGTCATATCGACGCCAACCATGTAGAGCAGCGAGACATTACCCACCACTGGCAGGCCGACGTTGATCTCCGCACCGAAGCCGAACTTCATCATCAGGCTGGGGCCAGTCTTGATGTCGGCGGCAATACGCAGATCTACCGATCCAGTCGCATAAACAGTGGCCGCAGCCACGCTGACACACATCACCGACAATCGACCGTAGAATTCCAGGAATGCGCCGACCGAAGGAATCAATTGGCCTGGACTGTCAGTAATCGCGAAGACTTCGTTAAAGTAGACCCCCACTCCCAGGCTGGCCTCCAGTTTGAGCGGCGCGGTTGGACTGTCCAGCGCAGGCGGTGGGAAGCGTACAAGCGGGATTTCCTTACGAGCGTGGAAGGCGTATTCCCAACTGTCGGCGGAGTTGCTCATGGCGATCTCCAGCCCTTTGGCGAATGCCTCTTTGTAATCGCCGCCCTGTAGCATCAGCAGGATTTGCAGTATATCGATCACTGGCTGCAGAGCATCGCTGAATTCAAGTTCCGGCCCCTGGAAGGCAGGTGCTGCCCCCTTCTCGGCATTAAACCTGCCTTTGATCATCATCAACCGCGCCAGCGGGCCAAGATCGACGATCATGCCGATGTTATTCATTTTGGAGAGCCAGCGCTGGCCCATGTTCGCCGCCGCAGAATCGATGCCGAAGTTGATAAAGCCGTCCTCTTGTTTGTTGCCGTCCTTGTCTCGCTTGTCGTATTCAATGTAAATCTTGAGGAAATCCTCATTGACGATATACCAGGGACCATCCGGAAGCGCTTTTTCAAAGACCTGATCTGGATTGAGTTCGTCCAGCAGCTTGTAACCCTCTTCGATGATTTTGGTCTTATAGCTTCCCAGATCCAGCGGAATCGCATCATCCAGGTTGGGGAAGATGCCTGCCGAATTGAGCATACGATAAGCATCAGAGAAATCTGGGATCTCACTTAGTAGTTCGTCTGCGCTTTCTTCAAAGCGTGGCTTGCGAAACAGGGCTTTCTGGGTGCCCGTGGATTGTAAAAAACCAAAGAAGATCGAGGAGGCGGTTGGAATACGCAGCAGTTCCATTGGGTTTTCCAGCCGCAGAGGCTGTGAGGTTGCACTGCCGAGTATGCCCTGGCGGATTAACGGGATGGTGGCGTCGTCTGGAAGTGGCGAGACTTCTCCAGTGCCCTGCAGGTATTGGACAGCACTCCAGGAACCATCTTTGGGCAGCACCACCGAACCTCGCGCTGTGCTGACGAAGATCGGGGTCCCGGCACCATCGACTGACTCACTGACATCCGCCCGCACCACGCGCATTTTCTGGCCGGTCTCGCCGATGTTGATCACGCAGTCCACCGGCCCACCCAGAGAGCCAAACTGCTGGCGCAGCAGGTCCCGGAAGAGGTAGTCAGGAATCGGTTGACCTTTGGGTGCAAGCTGCACATAGCCCAGCATTCCCTTTGACGGTACTTTCCCCTGTTTGCTTCCGCTCTTCACAAAGTCAATATCGACATCAGCGTCAAAATAGACTGGGCTTAGCTTCACCTCGGAGGTTCTGTCTGCTGCTGACGTCGTGCCATCGACGACTTTTTTGGTGTCATATTCATCGACGTAGACTTCACCATTTTGCCGCACCCATGTCCGCGTGAACTCTGGAATACTGGCAGTATCCGCGATGTTGCGGACGTTGTAGACACCTTTCACGATGCCAGGGTGGAAGACATAGGGATTTGACTGAAACTCCGGCACCGTATCGTCAGGATTGAGTTTCACCCACCAGCTAAAATCATACAGGCCGGGGGTTTCCGCCTGCCATCCAGTGTCATAGCGATAAACATAGCTGCTGCTGGCTCGGAAGATGACAATCGTGCGCACCACACGAATACCCCAGGGGTAAATCACGCTTTTTACCTGGATGACCTCGTGTGCGGTGCGACCAATGAAGATATCGAAGCGCGCCTGGCTCGTCTGGGCAAAAGCGGCCAGCGGATTCTCCCAGCGGCTGAAGGTACTGGTGCCATAACCGGAAAAATCAATACGGGTGAGGGGCACACCGCGCGGACCGTAACCGCCAATGTCGTCGAAGAACTCATTGTTGAAAATTTCAGATACATCATGGCCCAGGGTATTGGCACCGGTAGGTGTGCCGTTGGGCAGGACGATGTTATTGAGCTGAAGTGTGCCGCCAATGAACATGGGGCTTTCAGTGCTGCGCTCTGGTGCGTCAGCCTGAATTTGCAGCGCGCCGGTCAATGTGCCATCACGGAAGCTTGCCTGGTTTAGCTGCAACCTGGCGTCGGGGTAAATGGCGTCATTCTTGTTAATCTCGGCAAAGGCTCTTAAGCCAAAAGGCAGCGTAAAAAGCACCCCGGTAAAGCCATCGGCGTCGCCATTGTTGAAGTAATCCAACAGTTCATCTACTTTTGGCAGTGGCGCAATAGGTACATGCTCGGGATTATTATTGAACAGCCGTGTCGGACCACCATCGTCCGGGTAGAAGTTGAACGTATTTGGCGGATCTCCACCCTCAACGGGCGGCGTGAGGTTGATCAGTGGTTCCCAGGAATTTTGCGGCACTGTGAAGGCTCGAATAAAACGCCCTTCAGCGGTCAGGTCCAGTCCATCAACCTGCAACGGGAAAAGATTCTGGGTACCGTCGTCGTCATGCTGCGTGCCATAGACCTTGTAGAAAATATAGTCGTTATCGCTGACGCTGTCGGGATCGAACCAACCCAGACTGACACCCATCCAGTCAGCATTGGTCGAGACATCCATCAGAGCGAACTGCTCACAGAAAAAGCGATGAAAGTATCGGTTCCACTTCTGCTCTTCTGGAACCAGCGCATTGCCGGTCGTCGCATTAGCCCTGACTTCCGCAGCACCGGGCACGTCCCTGGCATAAGCTGGCGGCTCGGTAATCGTGCAACGCAGCAGGGCAAGCGCACGCTCGTTCAAGGGTAGGAGATGAAAATTTGTTTCAACCGTATCCGGTGTTTCGTCAGCGGATTTGCGCCAGAAAATATGGCACAGCAGCAGCATTGTGAAATTCGCTGCGCTGTCACGACCACCCCGGCGGCGGTACGGGCGGTCATTCGCCGCATAGGGATCGGGCAGTGTAGGCAGCAGGCCGTAGAGTCCAAAGAGCAGCAGGATATTGCCCACCTCGACGACTTCTTCGTCAAGCAGTTCAGCGAAGAACAGAAAACCGTTTACTGGTGATACAGTGAAGAGGGCGTTATGCAGCGCCAGTGCAATCGGCTCCGGGAAAGCCTGTCCCATATCCGGATTGTAGCTGTCGAGGAGAACGTTGTTATCGTAGAGATACACCAGTTGCAAGGTGTCCGTATGCATGAGGATCAGCAGCGATTTTCTGGAGCGAATCGCAAGCGAATGACCTCGCACATCTACGGGCCGGTCGAGCTTCGCATCGGCGTTCACTTCGGCCATGACCAGTTCGGCCCCATCGATCGAGACGGCATAGAAAAGTGGGAAAGCATGGCCGTAGCGGACTTCAACCGAAGAGCGATAGGCTGAAGTCTCACTCTGCCACAGCCGGAAACGTTGGCTGGCATAACGATTACTGGCCTGAAGCTCGACTATGATGAGGATATTGGGAAACAGCACGATCCAGGGATTAGGTAAATAGACCGGCCCATCGCGCAGGCCGCGCCAGTTGATCGAGAGATCCGAATTACCTTGCAAGGCGATACCGCCGTTGTTGCTGACTGCGGTGGGCTGGCTGACGTCAATCATGGCGACGTTCAGCAGCCAGCCGGACTGGACAATAACGGCGCTGCCCTCGATGTAAGCGAAAGGTGACGCCGATTTCTCTGCCCTGAAGTGATCATCACCGCCTGCGATGAACGGCACGACGACGCCCTTCAACGCAGCATCATAAAAGGGATTGATCTGGCTGTTCCATTCAAAACGCAGTGTCTGCCCGAAGAGCGTCCAGCCGCAGCGGCCCACGCTTTCGACCTTCCGCTCCTTCTGTGAAAAGTGAAACGCAAAGGAATCAGGGGTTTGCAGGGCCGCTGACTTAACATCGCTGGCATCGTTGGTTGCCCCTGAGGTATCTGGCGTTACAGGGTGCAGCTTAAGCGAGACCGCACAGGTTTCTCCAGCCGGGATCGTCAGCTTACCGGATGCATCCTGCACCACATTTGATAGCACAAGCTCGCCGGACTGTATATTAAAACCGACATAGCCATCCGCCGGGGCATTATCGGCCAGCAGATCCGCTCGTACCCACAGACTGCCTTCACCGAGTGCATAGTTCGCCTGTGTGGGATTTGTGCTTATTGGGCGCGAGGCCGCTGTGTAAAACAGAAGTGCGGGGTTGGTCTGTCCTGCCAGATACAGCGGGATCAGTCGAACTACAGCATAAAAGTCAATCCAGAACTGACGTCCGTCCTGGCCAGCGAGAGGACCAATGATCCTTTCCGGACTGCTGCCTGCTGCCCAATCCGGCTGTGAATCACTAATAATGGTATGTGAAAGGGGAACTTCACGTCTGGCAGCGCGATAAGCTGGCTCTCTCGGTGCTGAGATCTCTGCGATCACGTTACGGAGGCGGCGCAGTTTTTCGCTGTTTTGTAAAGTTGCAGAGGATGAGATTTTTGTCTCAAATACATATTCAGGCGCAGCGAATGCATCGAGATCGGTTCTGGAAACAGAACTGCTCAGTTCCTGGAGTTGATCTAGAAAACCCGACTGGTCCGGAACATCTGGACGTAATTGCAACAGGAAGCGGAGAAAATTTTCGGAGAGATCTGCTTTGTGTGCCATAGTCTCCTCCACAATAAATTGTTAAGTTGCAGTCTCAGGTTGAGGGAGGCGCGATCACCTGCTATGCAATCGCATGGTTTTGTAGAAGATACGGCGGATGCAGCCTGTTATACGGGAGTTGACTGGAATTACCACAATGCAAATTGTATAGAGAATACTTGGTACTCTATGTCCGTTGCCATGTTGATTTTCCAGCATGTATCAAGATTATCAGGGAAAAGATACGTTTTGGTCAATAGGAGTAGAGTTTTATTAGATTATT
>CAYNDH010000166.1:6609-9920 GCA_964395665.1 uncultured Anaerolineaceae bacterium | reverse complement strand
GCGGACGATGACGTGTGATGCGCAGCATCATCCATCGCCCCTACACATGAGCGATTTTTGTAAATGTCAACACGCCCTAGAGAAACGAACATCTTCGCTTCAGTTTGCATACACAGCCTCGTTTTTCATGAAATATTCATCCAATGTTGTTTACAATTTGTCTAACTTATGCATAATTATTGTTCAGTATGTGTATACATATTGTCCAGTTCAGTTTCACAGATAACCAGGGAGATTAACAACATGCGAAAGCTGACCTTTATCTTTTTCCTACTGTCAGCGCTTATCCTGTCAGCGCTGCCCCTCATGGCTCAGGACACAGAGATGGACATCGTGGACATCGCCGTGGCCGATGGTCGTTTCACCACTTTGGTGGCTGCGGTTGAGGCTGCTGATCTGGTGGACACGCTCAAATCAGAAGGTCCTTTCACCGTATTCGCTCCTACCGATGATGCCTTCGCCGCCCTGCCAGAAGGTACTGTCGAAGGGCTGCTCAACGATATCCCGGCACTCACTGACGTATTGCTGTATCACGTTGTCGCTGGTGAAGTGAACGCCGAAACCGTAGTTGGACTCGAATCGGCAACTACAGTTCAGGGTTCAGACATCAGTATCGAAGTGCGTGATGGGTCGGTTTTCCTGAACGACAGTATTCAGGTCATCATCACCGACATTCAGGCATCCAACGGCATCATCCATGTGATTGACGGCGTGCTGCTGCCCCCGATGCCAGAACCGGAGATGACAAACATCCGTGTTGCGCACTTCTCACCGGATACGCCAGCAGTTGATGTGTTCGTGAACGGCGAGGCGGCTATCGAAGGTCTGGAATTCCCCACTATCACCGACTGGATTCAACTGCCTGCCGCTTCCTATAATATCGCTGTTGCCCCAGCGGGCGCAGGTATTGAAGCGGCGGCCATTGGCCCGGCGGACTTCGAGCTGCCCGCTGATGCGTTCATCACGGTAGCGGCCATCGGTTCGCTTGATGCGGGCACGCTGGCTCCACAGGTACTGGTCGAAGACTACATCGAGATCACCGACGGCAGCGCCCGTATCACGGTTTTTCACGCCATTGAGGACGCGCCGGAAGTGGACGTGCTGGCAGGTGGCTCGCCGGTAATCACAGCGCTGGCCTTCCCCGGTGCGCAGGGCACCAACGACGGCGTGTTCACGCTTGAAGTTCCGGCTGGCGCTTATGATCTCCAGGTTGTTCCGAGCGGAGCTACAGAACCCGTTGTGCTTGATCTTCCCGACACGCAGCTCGATGCTGATACTCACTACTTCGTCGCGGCTGTCGGTACACTGGCTTCCCCGCAGGTCGCTCTGTCGGCCACAGACATGGCGGATGTGCGCGACATGATGGGCATCGAAGAGGAAAGTGGCGATACCATTGTAGACATCGCGGCTGCCGATGGCCGCTTCACCACGCTGGTCACGGCGGTACAGGCTGCTGGGCTGGCCGAAACGCTGTCAGGCGATGGCCCCTTCACCGTGTTCGCACCCACTGACGACGCTTTTGCCGCGCTGCCCGCAGGGACGGTCGAAGGTCTGCTGGAGGATATCCCCGCGCTGACCGACATCCTGCTCTACCATGTGGTACCCGGCGAAGTGCTGGCGGCGGATGTGGCAGGGCTGGAGACGGCAGCCACAGTACAGGGTTCGGACATCCGCATCGAGGTTCGTGACGGTGTGGTTTACCTCAACGACACCATCCAGGTGGTCATTACCGACATCCAGGCATCCAACGGCGTCATCCATGTGATTGACGGCGTGCTGCTGCCTCCGACTGAATAGCACACCGGACTGCCTTCATTCTCACCGCGTTCAAGGTCGGGGATATGCTCGGCCTTGAACGCACTACTGTCAATGAGAGTCAAACCCCGTCTGCCTGAAATCCCACTGCCCTATAGCCGAATATCTCTGCATGCTCTTCGTTCATTATTACGGCAAAAAAGCATCCTTCCAGCCTTAGAGATACTCCATACCAAACTCGGCGAATTTGCGAGATCCCGCTTCTTGGCGTGGTGGCTCAGCATCAGCCAGAACATCTGACTATCAGGAAGTTGCAGCCCCAGCGGGTAACGAACACGGGAATGCAAGCTTTGAAAAAGCCCAGCAGCAGAACGCTGATACCCGGCCACACCGACCACGGCAGTGCATACGATAGGACGCGAGGATAAGAAGGATGAGGAACAATATGAACAGTGCGCTACCGCAGCAGTGGGTTCATTTCGTGGAGCATCCGATTCAGCATTTCAACGCCATCTTGCAGTGTCCGGCCCAGGAAGAGGCCGGGTGTCCGGTCGGCCAGTTCCGGGCGCTCCGAGAAAATGCGCCCGCCAAACCCAACAACAGGTCGTTTCGTCCGGGTGGCTTCGGGCAGCCAGTGAGGCCAGTCTCCCAGTGCGCGCGCCGTTTCCTCAGTCATGGCGACAAACACGATCACGGCGGCCTCAGTGTCCTTTACAAACTCGGCCAGATCGGGAAGCGGCATCGTCTGCCCCAGATAGACTAGCGGCCAGCGCAGACGTCGCAGCAGCACCGCCAGCATAAGCAGGCTGCCTTCATGCAGTTCCCCTGGTGCGCAGGCCAGCACCACCGGATTCACGGGATAGGCAGGCGGCCCGGTGCGCATCCACATGAGGAGATGATGGCGCAGATGGTGGCTGGCAAAATGCTCCGTTGCCACATTAATTCGCCCTTCGCTCCACGCCTCGCCTAAGACGTAAAACGTCGGGCCGATCACATCCAGAATCAGAAATTCGAGTGGGAATAGAGCAAGAGCCTCCGCCAGTACCTGGTTAGCGGTATCGGCATCGTGCTGCAAAAGCGCGTCAACAAGCCGCCGGTGGAGAAACGCCAATGGATCGCCATCCCCCTCACTCCGCGCAAACGGCTGGGGGGAGATCGGAGATTGGAATCCGCCTCTCTCTCTCTCGGCTAAATGCAAGGCACGGATGGCTTGGCTGATTTGCATCCCTTCGTCAACGCGATGCTTGACCCATTGCAGGCGCATTACCTCTTGCTGCGAATACAGGCGGTGTCCCCCCGCCGTCCTTGACGATCTGGGGAAATCGTAGCGGCGCTCCCAGACACGCAGCGTGGTTTCGGGGATATCCGTCATCCGCGATACCGCGCCAATATTAAGAAGCGGCTCTTCGTTTGCAGGGGTTTCATCGCGTGGGTGGCTCATTCCGGTTCCTTTCGGTGATCACATCACAGCCACAGGATACACCCAAATCGGCATACCGTCCATATATTCTCTACACTAACCTCTACAAAGAGTTTACAACCCCTGTAATTAGCTT
>CAYNDH010000166.1:0-6509 GCA_964395665.1 uncultured Anaerolineaceae bacterium | reverse complement strand
TTTTTTTCCTGGTTTCAGGCGTGCGTGACAGGCAAATGTGATGCAGGAGTCCTATTCACCGGAACTTGGCTTTATAAGAGGACGTGTTATATGATGAACAGGAGATTTCAGCATAGAGAAAGAAGTTAATTTGGTACCCCCACAACATCCGATCATAACCACCCCACCCCATCCCATTATACAGCGCCCCGAAGACCTGATACTGGCAGTAGTGGAAGATGACATTTCCGCAGGTTTTACTGTGTTTAAGCAGCAGGAGGTTCGTTATGCGAACCTGGCGGTGCAGGTCGCGATCATCGGAGAGAGCCACGTCATCACTGTACGGCGTGGTGAACAGGTCGTGCTTCAGGAAATTCTGGCGTGTGCGACGTTTCCGCCAGAAATCCAGACACATCGCTTCGATAATCTTGGTGAATACACCGAGAATCGTCATAATTACAGTATCCATGTCCGATTCGGTCTGGGCAACGCTGAAGTTGCTCCACTGGAGAAGGACGCTATCGAATTTGAATTTCCAGCGATGTGGGGACAGTCACCTCTGACTCGCATCAACTGGTCATGTTCGGGGCACATTATCCAATGGTGGACACTGCATCGTTATGTAAGCGAGCAGCATTCTATTGATGTACACACGCATTCCAATTTTGCACTGTAGGAACAGGAGTAAACGATCATGTCTGCTGAACTTCTCTTAGCTGCACTTGGCTGGGCAACGCTCTCAATTGTCGTTTCGCAGGCAGTCGGCATTACCTTAATGCGGTGGTTAGGATTACCTTTGAAGCAACTGATCCATGAGATTGAAGATGTGCAGAACGTTGCTGTTGGGGCGTCGTTCTTCATCATCTCATTGACGACTTCGCTATTTATCAGCATATTTTTCAGCGACGGGTTTACTGGTTCGGAGGAAGTTGGAACCAGTGTGTTGTGGTTCATCGCCGGGCTGGTGCTGGCGTGGGTATATGTTGCGATTATCTTTATGATCGCCCACCGGCTGATGGGCAGAGTCAACAACGAGAATGTGTATATGTACCTGCGGCGGGAAATTGTGGAGGAACAGAATGCAGCATTGGCGTTCTTCCTGGGGGGATTATCATTCCCACCGTTTATCTCAATTGTCTTTCAGATTATTTAGTTCCACTGGCGCCAGCCGCGTTCATATGCTCCTGTTAAGGCAGGGTTATCCAGCGTGTTAATCTCCGTCTGGATATGTGCCGTATCAGGGTCAAAGGCCTGCGCGGCGGCAAGCACCTCTGAAGTGAGATAGCGCAGGTCAATATCTGCGTTCACCTGCAGCGCTGGCAGGCGAACTTTGCTGCCAATGACAAAGCCCCAATCTCCAAAAGAGGGCACATAAGTGTGCAGAGGGATCGTAAACAGGTCGCTTGCCTCTACTGTATTGGCAATCATCCAGTAGGCTTCGCGCACGAAATAAGGCGATGCTGCCTGTGTAATGAAGAGTCCATCAGGAGTCAGGCGTTCCGCGAGCATCCGATAGAAGGTTTCGCTGTAGAGTTTGCTCAAGCCTTCGTTATTCGGGTCTGGCAGGTCGATAATTACCACCGGGAAAAGCTGGTCACTCTCCGCAATGTAATTAAACGCATCCTCATTGATGACGGTTACTCGTGGATCGCGAATCGCATCAGCACTGATGTCGCGTAAGAGGGGGTGAGTCTGCGCCAGTTCGGTGATTGCCGGATCAAGATCGACGACAATAATCTGCTGGACATCAGAATATTTCAGCAATTCCCGTGCGACCAGGCCATCTCCCCCACCCAGTACCAGCACGATTTCGCGAGAACGGGCAGCACTCATGACCGGATGCACCAGCAGTTCATGATAGCGGTATTCATCGCGGCTGCTGAACTGCAAATTGCCATCCAGAAACAGACGTATATCAACGCCGTTTCGGGTCATAATGATGCGCTGATATGGGGTCTGGGTACTGTGGATAATGCGATCCTGATAAAGATTCTGCTCAAAGATACCGACCAGATCCGCAGAAAGCAGCAAGCCGGAGAACATAAACAGCATCGCTCCGCCGCAGGCAGCCCATAAACGGCGCTCCCAGCGTTTTGAGATGCGATGACGGAACATCTGCAAGAGTGCAGTAGCAACTCCGATGTTAAATAAACCCATCAAAAAAGCGGTGCGTGTGACACCCAGCAGAGGCAGCAGCACCAACGGGAACATCAGGGAGCCAATTAACGCACCGATGTAATCGATGGAAAGCACATCCGCCAGGGCAGTCTCCAACGCCTCCCGCTCCGCCACGATTCGCATGAGCAGTGGAATTTCCAACCCGATACAGATGCCAATGATGAGAGACAACAGCACCATCATCAACTGATAAAACGAGGCATCCAGCGCGAAGATACCATACAGAACCACGGCAGACGCACCGCCAAAAATACCGATGATAAGTTCGACCAGGATAAACCAGCGGAGTTCGCCTGTTTTGATCTGACGGGTAAGCAGTGAGCCTAAGCCCATCGAAAACAGGAAAAAGCCAATGGTAAAGGAGAACTGTGTCACACTACTGCCCAGCAGGTAGCTGGAAAGCGTAGCGATTACCAGTTCATATGTAAGGGCGCAGATGGAGATAATGAGGACTGCCGCGAGGAGTGCTGCCCGTTCCTTACGGGAAACACTCACTGGCAGCGATGATGTTTCAAGGGTGTCACTTACCACTACCGGGACCACCCCCCAGGATGATGGGCATCCCTAAGCTGCCAGAGCGTGAATTGGGGTTACCGCTGGCAACCAGTCCGACACCCTTCTGACTGGCAAAGGAGGCGCTTGCCAGCAGCCCTGCCAGCAGAACAATCACAATAAAGATCACAATCGCGTTACGCATAAGGTTGTTTCTCCTGCCCATTTAGGATACGGAACTGCCCTTAATCGGCTCCGACTTTACTCATTCCGCCGGCATACAGAAACAATAATACAACACCTGCCAAACCGACAATCACTGCATATACGGCATACCATAACGGCATGGTGTGATTGCGCTTGACATCCACCACCATTTCCAGCCCTTCCACGCCGACATTATCTTCCAAAAGCACTTCGACTATGTGGCTTCCGCTTAAAGTGGGCACGAACATATCACTGACCTGATATTCGGCTTCTGCCCAGAAGCCTTCATCATCATACCCGGTTTCATGCCAGAAAGATTTCGTGAACAGGTAGGTTTTGACTTCGTTGGGAGAGGTCACGCTGACTTCCAGGTCAACTGAAGTATTCGCACGCAGGCTGCCAATCATCGACATGGAGACAATCGCAGGCCGCTCCACCTGATCAAAGTCTATTGGGAAGGTATGAGACGGCGAAGCAGTACTGAGTGAAAACTGCTGCGTCGCAATCTGCTCCCCCGAACTGTTTGCAGCGAAGCCCATTACGGCTGCGACGACGGCAAAAGCAATACAAATGACACCCAAAATGCCCTGAAGTGCGGCGGTGCTTTGCCGCCGTTTGATCTGTTCAATCCAGGCAGGGCTATTAAAGGCTTTTGCCAGGGCTAGCGCCTGCCACGGATCACCTTGGTGGATTTCCAGTTCTTCGCCGGTAAACTGGACACTGTAACGCTTACCATGTCCCGCGCCTTCTACCATTTCAACAGTGTCGCCGGGCTTGGCATTCCAGTTCAGTTCACCTTCCGCGCCCAGGATACGGGCGGGATAGCGTTCGTGAACTGCAGCACTCCTGCCATTGCCCACTGGGATGGCCCTGTCCTGCATCGGGTTAAACGCTTCGCGAATACGAAGTTTCGTATATAGGGTAAAGCCTTTTTCATCATAGGAAAGCCAGAGTAAGCGTCCATCGTTAGAACCGAGCAGCCATTCGTTCCACTGCCAGCGATCCGATGTATCGGAGCGATCCCACCCGTCATATAACACTCGTCCAAGGACGAAATACTGTATGTTTTCGTAGGTAAAGCGGTCTCCAATGTTGATAGGAACTGGGGCTTTCGCAATCTTTGTACCCTTTCCAACCAGTTCAGGATCGCCGCTTCCAACGGAAATAAAGCTGCCACAGTGAGAACAGACAAGAGTCTGCGCTCCGGCGGTAAAATGATCTACCGGAGCACCACACTTGGGGCAGGAAAGCTTCTGGAGTAATGGTCGTGCAGATTGTGTACTCATATTTTGTCTTTTTAGAGAAATGTGACCTGGCTCGGATCGAGTTCTTCACCTTTGGACAGTTCGATTTCTTCCTGCCAATAGTTGATGCTCATCAGAATACCATCGGCTGTCCCCTGAGCATAACCGAACTCGCCCTGAAGCGGCATGACGGCTGCGAACTGCCCCTCACTGCCGAAGACCTTTGCGCGGCGTTTTTCGGTGATAAACATGCTGCGGTTGTTGACCTGAATTGCACTGCCCACACGCACCTGCTCATATGGTGGGATGGCAGCGCGTACACGCTCCCGGCTGAAAAGTGTCCAGTAGCCTTCGTCTTCTTCCAGCCAGTCTGGCGGCGCGTTATCTTCCCACACAATCTGCCACTCATCCCAGAAGCCATCTTCATAGCTGTAACGGATGCGACCCAGAACGATGAATCCACGCCCATTAATCTGTCCGCGTGTCCCCACACTCAGCCGCGAAGGAGAGTTGACAAGGCTGGTGGTTTTACCGGTCATATCCAGTGTGGAATCACCAGAGACCATATAGGCAGCCCCGCAGAAGTGGCAGGTAACAGAGCGAATGAACTGATTTTCAATCCGGAGTGCAGCACCACAGCTTGAACAGCTCAAATTCTGCATCGATTTTCCTCGTTGTGTGATTGGTTAAGCTTACTCCAGATAATGATAGCACGTTCCAACGTGCATTGAATATCATATAGGCATTAAGCTTAGAGTAATCCTTCGGACTTGATTTTGTATCCTCTGCAAGTTGGAAAGAGTGATAGCGATGAGCTAAATGAGGGAACAATTGCTTATCCATCATTCAGGTTAAATACACACTTGATCGTCTGTGGCTCGGCAAGCAGTTGGTCGAACAAATCTGGCCCTTCGTTCAGCTTGGCACGGCGGTTAATCAACTGCGCGGCAGGGACACGACCATCCGCCAGCATTTGCAGCGATCGCTGGAATTCCTCGTCGGTCATGCCATACGAGCCGAGCAGCATGATCTCTCGCGTGACGATGGACTGCATATCCACTTCAATCATTTTCTGACTGTTGCCAATCCATACGACCGTGCCGCGTGTCCGCGTGACATCCACCGCCTGCTGTGCAGTCGCGCTGATGCCAACGGCTTCGAAGGCGACATCCACCCCGCGCCCGTTGGTATGTGTCTTCACAAGGGTCAGAGGGTCTTGCTGCATCGGGTTAATCAGCACATCCGCGCCCATCTGTTTTGCCGTGTCAAGACGTACTTCACTGGTATCGCTCACAAAAATACAGCGTATCCCCATCTGCTTCAGGACCGCCAGCGTGAGCAGACCAATGGAGCCAGCGCCCACGATATAGGCCGTATCGTATGGACGGAAGTGCACCAGTCCGACCGCGTGAACGGCAATCGACAGCGGTTCAGCCAATGCGCCATGTTCATAGGTGAGCGCATCAGGAAGGCGATACAGGTTGGCGGTGTTGCACAGCACATATTCTGCATAAGCACCGGGGAGATGCATTCCGATCAGGCGCCGATTTTCACACAGGCTGCGATAGCCCGCCGCACACTGCGAACACACGCCGCAGAATTCAATCGGCTGCACTGCAACCCGCGCCCCTGGTACAAAGTCGTTTGCGGCGCTGCCCGTAGAGACCACTTCACCCGTGATTTCATGTCCCATAATCAACGGTGGGGTACGCCGTCCAGTGAGTCCGGTGTAGCCGTGTAAATCCGAGCCGCAGATGCCTACCGACTTTACTTTCAGCAGTACATCGTGTGGATTGCGCACCACTGGAACAGGCACGTCGGTCAATTCCAGCTTGCGAATCGCCGTAAACATCAGGGCTTGCATCGTCTCCTTCTGAACGGAGCTGGTTGTCATCTCCTATCCTTTTACGCCGCCGCTGTGAATCCAACCGCCGTCAATGATAATGGTCTGTCCAGTAATATAGTCCGCCGCGTCCGATGCCAGCAGCACCGCTGTACCAGCCAGATCAGCAGGGATACCCGGTCTGCCCATCGGAATCACGCTGGTAGCACTCTCATACAGCTCATCATTCGAAAA
Organism: uncultured Anaerolineaceae bacterium; assembly: GCA_964395665.1. Taxonomy (GTDB): domain Bacteria; phylum Chloroflexota; class Anaerolineae; order Aggregatilineales; family Phototrophicaceae; genus JAEZAF01. The sequence goes on along the minus strand of CAYNDH010000166.1, from coordinate 332 downwards.
AACCTTGTCGGTGAGCGGTGTCCAGAACCGGCCCGGTGCAATCGCGTTCACGGTAATCGCATACTTCGCCCACTCAATTGCCAGCGCACGGGTCATCTGGCGCATCCCGCCCTTGCTGGTCGCATACAGCGAAATATTGGGAATCGAGATCTCCATCGAGAGTGATCCGATGTTGATGATCCTGCCTTTTCCCTGACGTCGCATGATGGGAAACGCCTCCTGACATGCGAAAAATGCCCCCTTCAGGTTAAGATTCATCAGGTGATCCCAATCAGCTTCTGTGAAGGCTTCCGGCGGCTTTCGGATGTTGATTCCCGCCCCATTCACCAGAA
>CAYNDH010000165.1:0-9985 GCA_964395665.1 uncultured Anaerolineaceae bacterium | reverse complement strand
CCATCCGCCGAGGATCAGGAGATCACAGCCCCAGATGGTAACCCAGCGCGACACCGATCACGGTGAGCAGTCCATAACCAATCTCCCGAATGCCAATGATCTTCGCTGGCTGTGGTGTGCGGTACGCGGATAATCCCAGCCACGCCCGCCCCAGCAGGATCGCAAAGATCGGGATGGTGATCATCGGGGTGATCTGCATGGCGGACAGTCCGGCCATTAACAGCAGGGCGGCAACATGTGCCAGCACAGGAGGCAGCGTTGCCACCGGCTTCTGATGCTCCAGCTTCAGGCGTGCGCGCACATACAGGATGGAACTGACGGCGCGGGCTGTAACGATCAGCCACAGGATGAGTGCCGCACCCACTTCCCACCCGCCTGATACTGCGATCGCCGGTGCAATCATCGCCAGCGCAGCGACTCCACACAATTCAGGCATCAGTTTACGGCTCTGGTTACGTGCATCATAGTAAAGCTGCACACTGGCAAACGGCACCGCCAGCGCCACCGGCACAGCAGCCGTCAGCAGTGATGCAAGTGGCACCGTCAGAAGCAGGATCACCATTGGGATCACTGCCAGCAGGCCATAACCAAGGGCAAAGCGTTCAGCCAGCACCGTGCGCGGAAGGACAGTCCCTTTACGGCGATCCTTAATCGCGAGTTTCAGCGGCTGGTGAAGCAGGAACACGCCCAGCGCCGCAATCGCGAGAATCAGCCCCTGCCACGAGCCTGCGACCAGCAGCCCCAGCAGAATCGGCTCCAGCAGAAAGCTCCAGCCACCATGTTCCGATGGCAGCGCTACTGATTTCACATTTACCCGCGAACGCTGACGCGGTTCTACCAATACATTCGCCATTTTCATCAGATCACCAGTAACCAACCACTAAATATCCGCCACCTTCACCGAAAGGTGTCACTATTGATCATTTTATCATCATGAAGTTGAAGCGTAGCCGAAAATAGCGGTTTGTTCCAGCATCAATCGCTAGCCATCCACCGTCTGGTCGCCGGCTGTTCACCGTTCGGGCAGCATCCGTCAAAGATCACCTATTGCTCAGACCCGGTCGATCTCGTAGTATGATCTGGCGCTCTCAACCCGGATAACTCATGAATTCATCTACACTTGACTGGTTTCGACGTTCACGCCCTGTGCTGGCAGCCATTGCCGTCCTAACGGTCCTCTGGCTGCTGTTCTTCTGGCGCGTCCTGACGCCATCGCCCACCGACCGGCTGATCTTCCAGAAGGGTGATTTCACCCAGCATTACTATGCGTTTGCCTCTTATCAGGTGGATCGCTTGTGGCAGGGCGAGTTCCCGCTCTGGAACCCGTATAATTACGCCGGAGACAGCTTCGCAGGGAATATCCAGTTCGGATCATTCTATCCCCCGCGCTGGCTGACTGCCCTGTTTCTCGGTCAGGATGGCCTCTCGCTGGAAGAATATCAACTCGAAGTCGCCGTGCATTACTGGCTGGCAAGCGTACTGATGTTCGCCTTCCTGCACGCTCATACCCGCCGCGCCGGTGTCGCACTGGTCGGCAGCATCCTCTACACGTACAGCGGTTATCTGACTGGTTACCCACTGTTGCAGGTCAGTGTATTGGAAAGCATCGTCTGGCTGCCGATGCTGATGCTCGGTGTACATTACTCGGCCAGCGGACGCATCTATCCCGGCAGTATCATCGGTGGCATCGCGATGGCCTTTTCGCTGTTCGGCGGCCATCCGCAGACGACCATGCAGATCTCCTATCTCGCCCTGCTGTATCTGGCCTATCTGGGTTGGAAGAAGGGCCTGACTCCGGTCACGCTCATCACCCGCATGGCGTTCATCGTGACAATCGGCGTCGGCCTCAGCGCCATTCAGCTTTTACCCTCACTGGAGTTCACGCGGCTCTCTTATCGTGTGACCGATTACGGCTATGCAGACAAGGCCAACGGCTTCGCTGCTGGTGATTTCCTTCAGGTGATCGCGCCGGGCTTCTTCGGGGACTGGTCGCCGCTGTATATCGGGATGGCCGGCCTGCTGCTCGGCATTGGCGGCCTGCTCAATCCGAAGACACAGCGTGCATTCTGGCTGCTGGTGATCGTCGTCGGACTGTTCCTGTCTCTGGGTGGCGGAAGCATCGTCTACGATCTGTTTTATCTGGTGGTCCCCGGCTTCAATGTCTTTCGACAGCAGGAGCGCGCCGCCTCAGTCGTGATTTTCGCGTGGATCGTGCTTGCCTGTGAATACCTCAGTCTGCTGTTTGACGACCAGACCGATAACGATGGCCCTGTCCGAACTTTCGAGCGCCTCATCTGGATATTCTGCGGACTGCTGCTGGCAGGGGCCATTATCACGAGCGGCATCAATCTGATGCAAACGGAATCCGGCAATCCGACGCTCAGCAGTACGTTGATGCTGAACGCCTTCATCGCGGGTTTATTCGCCATATGGTTCCGCCAGACGCTCTCCGCCACAAGAGATCCTTCCGTCGCTGCCCAACCGTCACAACGCTCGCTCATAATCCCGCTGGTGACACTGATCGCCCTGATTGTCGTCGATCTGTTCACGGTCGGGACCCATTCCACCAATTACGTCACGGACACGCCGGAAAATCGCGTTCAGCTTGACCCGACACTGGCTGATTTTGTCACAGACGAGAACGACATCCGCTGGCGGGTAGATGGCGCAGTGGGATTACAGGGGGACGCCGTTTACTTCCGCATCCCGGATATTTATGGGACTGGCCCATTTACACTGGCCTCAACGGAACTGCTGCGTCAGATCCCGGTAGATCGCTTCTGGGAAGTGCTGTCTGTGCGGTATGCCACGACGATTGACACCCTACCGGATAATACACCGCTCGAGCTGCTGGCCTATGGTCGCAGCCCGTCGGGGGAAGAATTCGAACTGGTCGAGCTGGCTGATCCGCGCCCTGTCGCGCATCTGGTATACGATTATCGTCAGGCTGAAGGCAGCGCGGAATTCGCACGGCAGATCATGAGTGATCCGCGTATCAACCTGCGCCAAATGGCCGTAACGCTGTTCCCTCTACCCTTTGAACTACCGGTTGAACGTCCGGATGTCAGCCGGATTGACCAGTTTGAATATCTCCAGCCGGAACATCTCGTGATGCGTGTCTCCACAGGTGCGAATGCGCTGCTCACGGTATCCATGGTCAACTATCCCGGATGGACGGCTGAAGTGAACGGACAGCCGGTCGAAATCGTGGACACCTACGCCGGGTTGATCGGTATCCCACTGCACGCCGGGGAAAATCAGGCTGTCACCCTGCGCTTTCAGCCACAATCGCTGACATTGGGCATACTGATCAGCGGCATGACACTCATACTCATGCTGCTGGCCGGGATCGGCGGATTTACCTATCAGCGCAGAAGGAATTCGTAACATGCTGGATTGGCTCATTATCGGCGGCGGCATTCATGGTGTGCATCTCGCCTTCGCCCTGACACAGTACGGCGTCCCCAGAGATCGTCTGCGCGTGGTTGATCCACATCCACGGCTGCTAATGCGCTGGCAGCACGTCACGACTAACACCGGCATGACCTTTCTACGCTCACCACTGGTCCATCACCTGCACACCGATCCGCGTGCCCTGTCAGTTTTCGGACGCATCCACGAGCAGGCCCCGTATACGCGCTTCATCCCCACCTACAGCCGCCCGTCACTGGAGCTGTTTAACCGGCACTGCGCCTATCTCATTGATAAATATCAGCTCGATACGCTGCATATTCAGGCACTGGCACAGCGAATTGAGCAGATCAGCGGCGGCTGGCGGGTGCATACCGATCAGGGCAGCATCGACACGCGCCGGGTGATCGTCGCCATCGGTATGGATCATACACTGCTGGCTTATCCCGATTGGGCACAACGGCTTCAACGCGATAATCAGGCGGTGAATCACCTGTTCGAGCCGGGATTTCATCTGTCAGATGTCCCCCATGGGGAAGAGATCGCTGTGATTGGGGGCGGGATTTCAGCAGCACAGGCATCAACGGCGCTGGCCGGGCGCGACAGCCACGTGTGGATGATTTCGCGGCACATGTCGCGCATCCATGATTTTGATAGTGATCCATGCTGGCAGAATGTGCTGTGTCTGCGTGATTTTCATGCCCTGAAAGACTTTGATCAGCGGCGTGAGGCCATCACCCGTGCGCGCCATCGCGGATCACTGCCTGCCGATGTCGCAGCCGCACTGGACGACACGATCAACACAGGACGTCTGCACATACAGCAGTGTGATATCGAGAGCGCCTTTTTGCGAAATGGCCGAATCACACTGGCACTCCAACATGGGCATGAGATCGTCGTAGATCGTGTGCTGCTGGCGACCGGATTTGAGCGCAAACGCCCCGGTGGAACACTCGTGGATCAGCTTGCGGGGGATTATGATCTGCCGACAGCTCGTGACACCTTCCCAATCATCGGGTCGGATCTGTGCTGGAAACTGCCTGGTCTGCATGTCACCGGCGCACTGGCCGAACTTGAAATCGGCCCGGCAGCGCGTAATATCAACGGTTCCCGCATGGCAAGCCAACGGCTGGTCCGCCTCATCTGAAACGGCGAACCCTGCATCCTGTACTGTCTATACCGCTGCGACAGGGTCCCAGCATTCGCCCAAACATGCCCCACCCGCTGTCACTGATCGACTTGGCGTGCTTGTGGTTTCTCAGGATAATATACTTTCCGCGTTGCCAGGCCCCAATTATAAGCATACCTCGCATGACTGAATTGCAGCGCATGCTGCTGTTCGATATTGAGGTAGAGGCGATACCTGAAAGCGCGATGAAGCATGAGACGTTTTTCTGAATTTCAATGTAGGATTAAACAACCTACTATGAACTGCATATACCACCTGTGTTAGAATATCGTATATTCCGCAGGTGGCACAACCATCTAAAGCGGCTAAAGTGTGTGAAATCCTTATCTCCCGCCGCTAAAGCAGGTGGGGTTTACGGGCTATTCTCCTAACGATACTATGGTTATATTTTTCGTGTACAGGATTGTGAAATTTTTATGAACGATCTTAGCTCACCAACCTGGCTGATCGAACTGGTATTCCCCAAAGCACAGCGTTCAGTCAAATTCCCACTGGTGGACCGCGTGGTTGTTGGGCGGGTTCATGATGGCGATCCCCAAAGACCTGACGTGGATCTTTCCAGCTTCAATGCTCAGGATGAAGGTGTTTCGCGCCTGCACTTCGCGCTTGAGGTCGACGAGAGTCAATTGAAAATTATTGATCTCGACAGCGCAAATGGAACCGCTGTAAACGGCCATCGGATCGAAGCCAATACACCTCATCCTATTATCCACGGTGATATGCTGACCTTTGCCGGACTGGACGCGCAGCTTCGTGTAATTATTTCGCCATCCTTCAGCCGCAGCATCGAATCGGAACACAAGAGTTATCAGGCTGATGACCAGATGGAACGGGGCAGCGGTCAAACCGTGATGATCGTGGAAGATGACGAGATGGTTGCCAAAATGCTGGCGACCATGCTGGAAGTCGCCGGTTACAAGACCGTGATTAACAAGAATGTGTTAGGCGCCATGCGGGTCATCCAGCAGCAGCCCCCGGATGTCGTGCTGCTGGACCTGATGCTGCCAAATCTGAATGGACTGGAACTGTGCCGCTTTATCCGGCGCGATACCCAGTTCAAGGACATCCCGATTGTCATGATCAGTGCGGCCAATTCCCCGCAGAATGTCGAACTGGCGATGCAGGCCGGGGCGGACATCTTTCTCGGCAAACCGATCAGCAGCAAGGAACTGCGGCATGTCGTCGGGTCGCTGATCGCCCATCGTGAGCGCCGGATGGGTGCAATTCACACCAAACACCTGATTGGCACTGCCCCACTTACCGCACTGGAACCCAGCAGCCGCCGCCGGACCGCCGTCCTGTTTGTTTCCGGTTACAGCGAAAGCCCGATCACAGTCAACCTTCGTCAGCCGATGACACTGGGCAGGCAGAACGGCACGGCCAAACAGCATATCGACCTCTCGCGCTTTGACGCCGTGGAACTGGGTGTTTCACGGGTTCATGTCACACTGTCATTCCATGACAGCACTGAAACATTCCGGCTGGAAGATAACGGCAGCATCAATGGGACGTACCTCAATGGCGAACCGTTATCTCCTCACAGGCCGATGGTGCTGGACAACGCAGACGAAATCCGGCTGGGCCAGCTGCGCCTTTATATCTACTTTCTCACCGATGATGAGGTCAACCATGAGATGGAAGGCGCGGGGAGCGAGCCAGACACGGATGATGCATCAGCCGGTCAGGATACCACGCAGCCGGACTGACACAGGATTGACGACTGACGATTACGTACCGAACTGACGGTCACCCGCATCGCCAAGGCCGGGCAGGATAAACCCGACGTCGTTCAGGTGACTGTCCAGTGCGCCGACGTGAATCGGTACATCCGGGTGCGCTTCGCTCAGGCGCTGCGCACCTTCGGGTGCGGCAATCAGCCCCATATACTTAATCCGCTTGACGCCCCAGCGCTTGAGGATGTCCACGGTAGCAACCGCACTGCCACCTGTTGCCAGCATCGGATCAAGCACCAGACACAGTTCAATCGTTGGGGTATTGGGCAGCTTGTTGTAATACTCTACCGGGCGCAGGGTTCTTTCATCCCGATAAAGGCCGATATGCCAGACCTGAACATTGGGCAGCAGTTCCATGACGCCTTCCACCATCCCAAGGCCAGCCCGCAGAATTGGAATCAGCCCGACTTCCATCATCTTATAGCCATCGGTTTCAGCCATCGGCGTCTGTACGCGATAGGGCGTCAGCTCGACATCCTGTGTGGCTTCATAGCACAGCAGCATCGAAAGTTCCCGCACCAGATCGCGAAATGCGCGGTGTTCCGTGTTGATATCACGCAGCGCACTAAGCTTGTGTTTCACCAGTGGATGATGTGAAACGTGCAGTTGAGGTATATTCAAGAGTCGGACTCCAGTATGTAGTATGGGAAAAAGTCTGCCCGATTCTATGTATATGACCGACTCTTGTCAAAGTCAGGGCATCGGCTATACTGAACATTAGAACAAATAAGTCAAATCAGGATTGATTATGAATGACGATGCGCGCCTCATCGGTGGATCGAAACGTCGCGATGAGAAAGAAAACGTCGCACTGCGGCCTCAGCTTCTGCGCGACATCGTCGGCCAGGACCGCGTTCGCGAAAACCTGAAGATCATCATCGAAGCGGCCAAATCCCGTGGAGACACACTCGATCATCTGCTGTTTTACGGTCCGCCGGGTCTGGGCAAGACATCGCTGGCACATGTCATCGCCAACGAGATGAATACCAACATCCGCATCACCGCCGGGCCGTCAATTGAGCGGGCCGGAGATCTGGCGGCCATCCTCACCCACCTCAAACAGGGTGATATTCTGTTCATCGATGAGATTCACCGGCTGGGCCGCGCTGTCGAAGAGATCCTGTACCCGGCGATGGAAGATTACGCGCTGGACATTGTTGTCGGCAAAGGTCCGGCGGCTAAAAATGTGCGTATCAACCTGCCGCGCTTTACCGCCATCGGTGCGACAACACGTCTGTCGCTGCTGGCAGGGCCGCTGCGGGACCGGTTCGGCGCCAAGTTCCGGCTGGATTATTACGATCTGGTGGCAATGGAGCATATCATCCGGCGTGCAGCAGGCATGCTGAAGGTTGAGATTACACCAGAAGGCACAACTGAAATCGCACGTCGGGCACGTGGGACGCCGCGTGTGGCGCTGCGTCTGCTGCGGCGCGTGCGTGACTACGCCCAGACCAGGGCTGATGGCAAAATCACCGGGCCTGTCGCCGGGGAAGCACTGGCACTGATGGACATCGACCATCTGGGGCTGGATGATGTCGACCGCCGGATTCTGGATGCGATTATCAATAAGTTTCGTGGGGGTCCGGTGGGCTTAAGCACCATCGGTGCGACCATCAGCGAAGACAGTGCAACGATTATGGATGTCTACGAGCCGTTTCTGCTTCAGCTCGGATTTCTTGCCCGTACACCACGGGGACGCGTTGCGACCGAACACGCCTATGAGCATCTGGGCATCGCTTACCCGGAGCGGCGTGAGAACGAGCAGCCGCCCCTGTTGTAAGCGCATCTTCAGATCTGAGCACATGGATCGGCCAAACGACAAGCGAAGACAGCGGCGGGGATCAGTTCTCGTATGAGGCTTCGCGCTGACGATTGACACGGGTGGTTTTCTGAGGCTTCTGACTGCGGGTTTTGATAGGCAGTGTGCGGGTATAACGGACACTTTTTTCCAGCCATTCGACAAAATGGCGTTCTTCATTCACAAGGGCTTCCGGCAGCAGCACAAAATCCTGACCGGCGGGGCCGTACAGCGTATGATTCGAAGCTTGCAGCGTTGAGATTTCCGCCATGTCATTCTGTGACAGCCGGAACGCGACTTCCACAGGATCACTGCCGGTAATCGTGGCAAAGGCTCGGCCATCCAGATAAAAGCACAGACCACCAAACATCGGCCTGATATAAATCTGATCCTGCCAGCCGACCTGAGCAGCAAAATCCTCAACAAATGTTACAATTGACTGATAGCGTTTGAGTGACATACAGGACCTCTTTTAAAACACATTTTCTGGCTGTTTCAGCCGATGTTTGTAGAACATCCGTACAATTTCAGTATATCACAGATATGCCATTTGGGAAGCGATTCAAACCCATTTCTAACCGGGATAAAAGGTTCTTTTTCGGCCATTTGAGCGCAGTAAAATAAAGCAAAATGGCTTGTTTTCTGAAACCATTGCCCTATCCTTAACAGACACTTTTGTAACATTTGCTACCACTTCTACAGAATGCGGACAACGCCCATGCAGCTTTCCGATTTTGATTACGACCTGCCCCAGTCCATGATCGCACAGCACGCGGTAGAGCCACGCGACTCCGCCCGGCTGATGCTTCTGAACCGCCAGCAGCACACGATTGAACACCGCATCTTTCACGAGATTGTCGATCTGATCCATCCCGGTGATGTGCTGGTGATGAATACCACTCGTGTACTGCCTGCCCGTCTGCCTGCGATGAAGGAAACCGGCGGCGCCGCCGAGATCCTGCTGCTGCGGCAGATCACCCCTAGTCGCTGGAAAGTGCTGGTCGGTGGTAAAAATCTGAAAACAGGTGTCACCCTGCACTTCAGGGCTACAGCCCTCACCGCGCAGATCACAGAAGAATATGAAGGTGCGCTGCGTGAAGTGGAATTCAGCGAACCGCTGTCGTCAACCGTACTGGGGCAGATCGGCGAAATACCACTACCACCCTATATCCACACCCGACCAGAGGATGTCGAACGCTATCAGACTATTTACAGCCGCGAAGAAGGCTCCGCCGCCGCCCCCACCGCCGGACTGCACTTCACACCGGAACTGCTGCTGCAACTGCGCGACAAAGGCGTGCATCTGGCGCATTGTGTATTACATATCGGACTGGATACCTTTCTGCCGGTGCAGGAAGAACAGATCGAAAACCACAAAATTCACAGCGAACGCGCCATCCTGACGCAGGAAAACGCGAAGGTCATCAATCAGGCAAAGCTGGCCGGTGGACGCATTATCGCTGTCGGCACCACCAGCGTCCGCACACTGGAGACCGCCGGAATCCTCAGCGCCGGGGGTGATCCGGCTCATCCTGATGAGATCAGCGGTGTTTGCGCGTGGCGTCCGGTGATCGCCTTTGACCGCGATACCAATCTGTTTATCTATCCCGGTTATCAGTGGCGCGTCGTCGATGCCATGATCACGAATTTTCATCTGCCGAAATCCACCCTGCTGATGATGATCAGCAGCTTCGCCGGTCGCGACTTCGTGCTGGATGCCTATGAGCAGGCAAAATCATCTGGTTATCGGTTTTTCTCGTTCGGTGATGCCATGTTTATCACCTGAGGATAACCGCTGGCAGGCTTTACAGAAAATTCAGATCCAATTGCCTTCCGGCACATTGACAAGTTCAG
>CAYNDH010000164.1:0-10011 GCA_964395665.1 uncultured Anaerolineaceae bacterium | reverse complement strand
GTGGCCGATGTCGATGAACTGCGCGAAGATGCCAATGCCGTCACCCTGATGACGCTGCACGCGGCGAAGGGGCTGGAATACCCGGTGGTATTCGTCACCGGCGTGGAAGACGGCCTGATCCCACATATGCGCTCACTGGAAAGCGGCAATCCTGAAGATCTGGCCGAAGAACGCCGCCTGTTCTACGTCGGCATGACGCGTGCGGAAGATTACCTGTACCTGACCTACGCCTTCCGCCGCACGACCTATGGTTCGAATAATGCCAATGCCCCCTCACGCTTTCTGTCAGAGATCCCGACGGCGCTTACACAGGGTCTGCCCCCCAGCGCGAGCAGCGGAGCCGATCAGATGCGCGCCCGACGGGATACGATCTGGGACAGCACGACGTGGGATCGGCCTGACCCGTCCAGCTTTAAAGCGGTATCACGTGAAGACAGTGCCAGCAGTTCAAACAGCGGTCTGCGCTCCAAGATCGTGCCCTTCCCACGGCAGGAGAAGAAGCAGTTCCCGGTGGGACAGCGCGTTTTTCATGACAATTTCGGGGCCGGTCTGGTGATCGAGTCGCGGGGATCGGGTGAGAATGAAGAAGCCGCCGTCGCCTTTGAGGACAAGAAGTACGGCATCAAACGCTTTCTGGTGAGCTTCGGCAGTCTTGCACCGATCAAGGATTAAAGCGCAACCTCACTCAACAGCACCCTGGTGATGCGATATGGGGATGAAGTGCAACAGCGGACATCTTATAATTGGTTACGGGCGGACAGGGCAGGCCCTGTCCCTACCAGCTAAGCTTTATCCATAAGTATAGGAGCTAAGGTGAGGAAAGGTCTCAATGTGTCACAAAGGTTAAACTATCATATGATAATGATCTCTTGAAGTACACTCAAGACCTCTCCAGAACCCATTCGCAAAGATGTGGGTAATGATTAGCCCTACCAGATATGTGCATAGCAGGGACAATGCCCGCGTTGTCCGGTATTCCCATAAGATGCAGAGCAGTTTTCTGAATCTTCAACTGTGCGCTAACTACCGCACGTCAGTTGATGCCTTCGGCGTCCAGCAGTTCGAGCAGGCGGTCATAGGCTTCGTTGAGTCTCTGCATCTGCTCGTGAGCGTCGGCGTCGGGATTGGTGTCCGGGTGATAGCGACGGGCCAGCGCACGGTAAGACTGCTTGATCGTCTCGCGGTCGTCGCCGGGTTTGACGCCGAGTGTGGTGTATAGAATCTCGATCTCCGCGACTTCGATTTCGACGATTGGCGGGGGTGGCGGCTGGACATTTTCGCGATAGTCTTCAGCGCTGGTGGCGGTGCCGAGAAAGTCCGCGACCAACCATGTATCTTCAAAGCCGGGGATGTGCGTCTCCACCGTGCGCGTGGTGAGCTGTCCGATGTCGAGCGTCAGGCCGTATTCGGTGCGGAAGACAGTCGGATCACCGACATCACGGAAGTACACCGGAAACAGATAGACTTCGCCATAGTAGATGTCATAGGCATAGACGCAGCCGCCGTTGAGCGCGACAAAGGCCTGCATCCAGTCGGTCATCCCGAACAGCCGATTCTGCTGCGGGACCATCATCGTCGCCCACAGCATAAACAGGGTGTGGATGCCCTTCTCGGCATTGGCGGCCAGCGTCTTGCGGATCTCGTAACGTTCGATGCCGCTTTCGATCAGGTGGATGCTGATCTGCTGGCCTTCCGGCGTGGTAAAGAGGATGATGTCTGCGCCGTCGTGCAGCATCTTCTCAATCTTATTGTGACGCCATAAGCCGTCGATTAAATAGCCCCCGCAGTGATAAGTCTCACTCCGAATCATGCCCATAATATGTGAACCCAATCCTATGCAGTCTGTGTCCAATCATAGCAGAATCGATTGAGCCAGACTACGTTACAGCGTTTTACAAGTCTCGCACTATAGCCAGCAGCAGAAGGGAAACACAGGATGCGGATCGCAGTCCTTGCGGATATTCACGGCAATTTACCGGCGCTCGAAGCGGTCATCCGGGATATGCAGCAGTTCGAGCCGGAGCAGGTGGTGGTGGCCGGTGATCTGATTAACTGGGGGCCGTTCTCGGTAGAGGTAGTGCGCCATGTACTGGACTCGCACTGGGCGGCGATCAGGGGAAATCATGAGTTCTACCTGCTGTATCATCAGACACCGTTTGCGCCGGAAAGCTGGCGCAACTTCGCAACTCCTGACTGGCTGAATCGTCATATCCCACGGGCGGAGCGCATTCAGATCGGCGGCCTGCCGGACGAACTGCGCCTGTGCTATCCGGGTGCGCCGTTTATCCGCGTCGTGCATGCTTCGCCACGTAACCACTGGCTCGGGATCTTCCCCACCCAGACCACCGACGCGGAAGTCTGCGAACTGCTGGCGAATGTCGAAGAGACGACGGTGATCGCCGGTCATACCCACTTGCAGATGGATCGCACGGTGGACCGCTGGCGTATCATCAATCCCGGTTCGGTCGGCATCCCGCTGGATGGCAATCCCGCCGCCGGTTACGCGATCATCGAAAGCAGTGGTGATGGCTGGCGGGCGACCTTCCGCCGCGTGGATTATGATCTGGATGCGCTGATGGACGCCTGTAATAAGCTGGATTATGTGCGTACACTCGGCCCATATGGTCGTCTGATGCAGGAAGAATTCCTGCAGGCAAGGCCGCTGGTCTACAGCTTCAACTTCTGGAAGCAGAAATATCACCCTGACGAAGCCGAAACCGCCGAACTGGTGGATGCCTTCTTTTCAGATCCTGATGCGAGACTGGAATTCCTCAAGCCAGATTACCGCGTCTTCTTCGAGCCTCATCCATAGAGTTACACCGGACGCCCCGTCGGGCGTCCATAACTCACATTGAGACATATCATTCAGCCATATATCACGAGAGAAAACAGGATAAGCCTATGTCGTGGCAAGATTACATTAACAAAAAGCCGGACGATGGGCGTGATGCTCATCATCCGGCTTTCCCGGTATGATACCGGTCAGGTTACATCACGTTAGTCGTTCAGCACGGCGACATCGGTCGGATACGTCCGGCGCCCCATCATGCCGCCGACGATTGACGCCGCAGCGGTCAGGCCGAGACCTAACAGCGCCATCCATGCCGCAGCACTCAGATCACGCGCCACCTGTTCGACATCTTCAGGATCGATATTCTCGATCTGTGCCTGTACATCCCCTACAGCAGTTGCCGCCTGATCCAGCACTTCGGTCGCTGCGGCTTCAGCCGTCGCCTGAAGTTCAGGGTCGGAGGCCACATCATCCGCCACGTCGGCGGCTACTTCGGCGGCATCATCGGCCACGTTACTGGCAACCTCAACCGCAGTCGTGGCCGCAGAACCCGCTACATTCGCCGCCGTACCCAGCAGTGAACCGACACCGGCTGTCAGCACATTGACGATCAGGGGGATCAGCACAATCCAGACCATCGCGCCATTGAGAATGGCGTTGCCCATCCCGGCGACTTTGGCGGTGCGTGCGGAGATGAACCCGCCCAGCCCAAATGACAGAATCGCGGTGATCAGGCCATAAACACCAGCGCCGATCCCGAAGCTGCGCGGATTATCGGCGTCAAAGGTCGAAAGCCCTAACGCGATTCCCAGAACGGTGAAAAAGACCAGCGCCGCCATCACCGTAAAAAGACCGGCCAGCACGGATGCCCACCGCACACGATCTACCGCCGCTGCTACGCTAATGGTCGGATCGCCATCACGATCACGGTCTGTTGCTCTCAAGGTCATGTCCTCACTCCTTATCGCTCAAAAATGAACAGATGATTTCCATAGGCAGACATTACCTTAACCCGATGAACCACATCTCATATGAGCCATAGGAGCGAAATCGATATAGGACAACTGCGGGATAAGTCTGTTATCCTACGGGTTGTCTGCTGCATTTTCGCAGGGCGTCCTGTTGATCGATGACCGGCAGGGCGCGATATTTCTACATCCTGCGTCCTATGATAGAATCGCTCGTGCGCTGAGAGGCTGACCGGCTGACCATTCCGGGTTTGATGCCTTCAACGATCAACAGACAGAACCTTCAAAAGAGCGGCAGGGATGGTGATTACGTGGACAACAAAATGATCGTCAGGATGGTGATTGCGGGTGGGCTTGTCGGCGTACTGGGGATTGCCCTGTTTTTCGGGTTATGGTTCGTGCTGGGGAATATCACCGATTCGGCCTTTGCACGGGTGGTGATCTCCGTCTGCCTGCCGCCGATTATCCTTGCCACGATCTTCGGGATTTATTATCTGGTCGTCAGACCCGGCTCGATACCCGAAGAGCCTGTAAATCCTGCAAATCCCACATCTGATACCCACCCGCCAGACGCCTAGCCTGTGCCTGGCAGACGCCTGGTGCGCCATTGAACCTGTCACAGGGGGCCTGCCTGAACAGGCGAATCCACCACATCCAGCACTGGCAATGATTGGGGAACCAGCGCCGGATGTGCTACACTAAACCTTATCCTAACGCTGGCCTGATACAGATGATTTGCCGTCTGAACTCACCGGCCTGAAGTGCTACCGTAGATACATGTCCAATATCGAGATTATCAAAGCCGGCCCCAATGCGCGTGTCGCATTTCTGGAAGCCGCTGATCCCATGCCGATTGCTGAGACGCTGGTCGCCTTTGCCAACACCGAAGGCGGTACGCTGGTGATCGGCGCAAAGGAAGATGGCGCCCCGGCGGATACCAAACTGGAAAGCGCCGAACTGGAAAAAGCCCTGCGAGAGGCTGATCAGTTGTGCAGCCCGACGGTGGTCAGCGGTAATTGGGAAGAGATCCCGCTGGAAGACCAGAAGGCGTATATCCTGCGGATTCCGCGCAGCATCGAACTCCATGCCCTGAGTGATGGCCGTGTCCTGATCCGCAGCGGGATGAAGAACCGTCCGCTTGGCGGGCAGGAGATTCTGCGGCTGGCAAGCGCCAAAAATACCGGCGATTTTGAAACCGAGACGATGATCGGCGCGACGAAGGACGACTTCAGCAGCAAGATGATCTCGGAATATCTTGCGAAACGTGCCGAACGCACCAAGCGGCCTTTCAACGGCAAAATCGATGATCTGCTGCGTGAAATCGGCGCGCTGGATCACGAGAAGAAGCCGACGGTCGCCGGTATCCTGCTGTTTACCGAGTATCCGCAGCAGTGGCTGCCGCAGTCCAGCGTGGTCTTTGCTAAATTCGTCGGCAAGACACCACGCGGCGAAAGCGGCCTTGCCGGATACACCCGCCGCGAAGAACTGACTGGCCCACTGCCCCGCCTGATCGAAGCCTCATGGAACCTGATCTGGAGTGAGATGGCCGTCAGCGCGGTTGTGAAGGGGCTGGAGCGTGAAGAGACGTTCGAATATCCGCAGTTTGCCGTGCGTGAAGCGATCGTCAATGCCATCTGTCACCGTGATTACCGCCTGAAGGGACGCCGCATCGAAATCCGCATGTACTCCGACCGGCTGGAAGTGATCTCTCCGGGTGGGCTGCCGGGGTTCATCACGGTCGATAACATCAAGGATGAACACTTCAGCCGCAATCCCCGGATTGTGAATGGGCTGTTTCAGTGGGGCTATATCGAAGAACTGGGATTAGGCATCGACCGTATGCTGGAAGTTATGCAGCAGGCGGGGCATAAGCCGCCGTATTTTGATGCGCGTCCGTACAGTTTCGCTGTCTCACTTTATAATGCACGTGAAAAACAGCAGCCCCCGGACTGGGTACGCAATACCAATTACCGACAGGCACGTGCGCTGCAATATATCCGCGATCATGGTTCGATTACCAACCGCGAATACCGGCAGTTGTGTGTTGGTGTATCGGCAGAAACCCTGCGGCTCGATCTGGCCGATATGGTCGAAAAAGGCATCCTGTTAAAGGTAGGCTCTAAAAAAGGCACGTATTATATTATGAAGTAAACCCGGTGACGCAAAGGCGGCCATCGCAGGCCACTGCGTCACTTTCGCGCATCACTTTTGCCGCGCAGCATTGATTTCAGGATCGACTATCGATTATGACCTGGCTCACCCAGCTTGTCATCGCCGCCTCTCTCGTCGTTCAGCTTGCGCTGCTTGCCTATGGCTATATGCGCCGTGGACGTGGGCGGCGCAGTGACCTCAACCCGGACTACCGGCGAAATACCCTGCTGCTGTTTGCCGGGATCGCCCTTGCATCAGCCGTCGCCGTGACCTTATACCTGCTGCCGAGTCCCAGCCCGGTGGACAGCAGTCAAACATTTATTCAGCGCGGGCTGGTGCTGATCATCGACCTGATTGTGCTGCTGGTCCTGTTCGGCCTGCTGCTGCTGGAAGATCTGGTTGAAGGGGAACGCCTGAAGCAGTGGCGGCAGCGCTGGCTGATCTTCGGCGTGGTGTGGGCCGCCGCCTTCATCATCGCTGTGGTGGTCAGCCCATCCGCGCTGATCACGTTACCGGACTGGCTGGCAGCGCTCCATCTCGGCATCGACCTGCCCACCCTGATCGCACTCGGCGGCTTTGCAGTCACCAGTCTCGGCATGGTGCTCTTCAGCTTCCGCATGTCCTATCAGGCCACCCTGCCGGAGCTTGCCAATCGGGCGCTGTACTGGGTGCTGGTTACTTCCGTCCTGATTGCAGGCGTCGTGCTGCTGGGCAGTGGTGGTGACCGCTTCGCGCCCATCGGCATTCTCACGCTGACCCTTGCCAATACCGCCATCGTCTACGCGCTGACCCATCACCGCGTCTTCGATCTGCGTGGAGAGCTAAGCCGCACATTCTCGCTGATTGTGCTGACGATGCTGACCGCCGTGCTGCTGTTCGGTGCGCTGTATATGGCGACCGGCGCTGAACTGGAACGCGACAGCGTATCCGCCGCACAGGGGGTCGCGTTACTCGCAGTCGTGGCCGGTGTGATCGCGCTGGTTTACGTCATCGCCCGACAGATCATCGAAACCGTCCTGCGCCGCACGATTGATCCGCCGCCGCTGGATACCGCCGCCGTCGCCCGTGATTACAGCCAGCGTATCGCACAGGTCGCCAATATCAACGAACTGGCGCAGACCGCGACCGCTGCCCTGAACGAAGCGATGAAAACCCGGCGCTCGGGGCTGCTGCTGGTCAACAGCACCGCCGATGATATGCTGGAACTGCTGATGATCCCGGGGGGCAGCTTCGGCCCGGAGACCAAAGGTAAAACCGTCACCATCCCGCAGTCCTCACGGTTATATGAAATACTCGCCCGTGAACATCACGGCGTGGCCTATTTCGACCTGCTGTACGATCCACAGTTTGAAGCGCTGGAAGCAGACACACGCGCCTTTTTCGCCGACATCAGGATGAGCGCCTTTGCCCCGATTGTGATGAATCAGTTGATGATGGGCATTCTGGCCGGTGGACCAAAACGCACGGACACGGCCTATACGCAGAATGACCTGAACCTGATGACCACGCTGGCGCAGCAGACCGGACTCGCCCTGCGGAATGCGCGGCTCGTCGCGGATTTGCAGCACCTGAACGCGACGATGCGCTCGCTGAACCGTGGGCTGGAAGATGCCAATCAGGAACTGGCGCGGCTGGACTCGGTCAAAACCGATTTTGTGACGATTGCCAGCCACGAACTGCGCACACCACTGGCCCAGATTCGCGGCTATACCGACATCATCGACGCTGTAAACGAACAGGGGATGCTGGAGCAGGAACAGACCACGCTGCTGGTCAATAATCTGCGTAAAGCCACCGAACGCATGGAAGAACTGATCGCCGCCATGCTTGATGTCAGCCAGCTTGACGTGAAGGCGATGGACCTGCGCTTCACCCAGACCTCAATTGATACCGTGCTGCGGCTGGCAATCGAACCGCTGACGGATGCCATCAAACAGCGCAAACAGTCGCTGATGGTGCGTGGTGTGCGCGGCCTGCCGCAGGTACAGGCGGACTTACAGCGCATGGTGCAGGCTTTCCGTAATGTGATCGTCAACGCGATCAAATTCACACCCGACAGCGGACGCATCGACATCACCGCCTCACTGCAACCGGCGCAGATGCCGAACGGTGTCGATCATATTCTGATCACGATTGTCGATAACGGCGTCGGGATCGACCGCGCCCATCTTGAGCTGATCTTCAAGAAGTTTTACCGCACCTACGATCCGCAGTTGCACTCATCCGGGACCTATAAATTTCTCGGCGCTGGCCCCGGCCTTGGCCTGACGATTGCCAAAGGCGTGATCGAATCACACGGCGGTCGCATCTGGGCGGAGAGCAGCCACCACGACATCCAGAATCCGCCCGGCTCGGCCTTTCATATCCTGCTGCCGACCATCCCGCCGGAAGGACTTCGCAAGGCGGTCAGCTTCGAGACTGATCTGGCAAACCTCAAGGTGTCACAGGTCGCACAGGCGGCCCAGGCCGCACAATCAGCCCAGGCCGGACAGTCGGTACAGGCCGGGCAGTCGGTCGCAGCGCCAACCTCACCGCCATCACAGACCGAGTCGTAAATCCCCCGGCTCGGTCACAGCGTGGCAGCCCGTGATGAGCTGACTGATCGTGGGTGATGTCTATCAATGTTTGTGATTTGTCACAACTTATTCGAATAGTTAAGATAACTGCTTGACACGATATTCGATTTCATTTTAAATTAATGTATATTGGCAACTCGTTCCAAGGCAGTATAGAGATGGTTTATCAGTTTGTAGAGTACGGGCCGATTGTGAATTCAGTTGTCCCCGAGTTCCAGCTTCCCAATCACAATAACACCCCAGTGAAGTTCGGTGACCTCATCGGTAAAAATGGCGCAATGCTCGGCTTCATCGGTGACATCTGGCAGCCGACCAGTGTACGGCGTATCCTGTGGCTCCAGCGGAATGTCAATAAATTCGCGCTGATGGGGACTCCGGTCAGCCTGATGATCCGTGACCACCCGCACACCCTGTTCGGTTTCCATTCCAGCAGTCCGCTGCCGGTGCCGTTCCCGATGCTGGCGGATACCGATGGCAGCGTTCATCAGATTTACAACATGGAACGTCAGGCCGGTCTGATCCTGATCGACCGCAAGCGGATCGTGCGCGAAAAGTGGCTGATGTCTCCGGAATATGTGTGGCCGAAGTTCACCGATCTGATGACCGCAATGCAGCGGCTGATATAGCTGACGGTGATTATCCGGCAGCAGATGTCATTACCACACTGATCGCGGCCAGCTGTTCATCGCCCGCGATCACGGTGATCACGGCATTCCCGATATAATTCTGTGTTTTCAGGGCGATTTCCCATGGATATTCGTCAATCTCGTAACGGCCAGACAGTGTCACCGTTTGGGTGTCGAGCGTCTGGCTGTCTGAGTCAGTGAGGGTGACGGTGAAGGTGCGGCCCGGGATACCAGAGGCCGTGCCGCTGACAGGGATCTCATCCCCGCCGATTTCCCGGCCATCCTCTGGTGTCAGCAGGGTGACAAACGCGCCTTCGGGCCGGTCTTCCAGTGACGCAAAAATCAGCGGCGCTGATGCATAAACCGCCGCGTCAGGCGCATCAAACGGCACGACTTCGACAATGACCGGCGTCGGCATCCCCGTGTAACCATGCACAATCTCAACCGACCATTCACCCTGTACGGCGTCTACCCGTGCCTGTGCCAGCAGTTGACCGGCGTCTGTCGTGTCGGCTGTCCGCAGGCGCACCAGCAGCGATTTTGACGGCACATCGGCCAGCGTCCCGGCGACATACAGCGCACTGGCGTAGATCACTGCACCGTCGGGCGGTGTGGTCAGTGTGACCGTCCCGGCCAGCGGATCGGGTGTGGGTGTCGGCCCACCAGACAGCGCCGCGCATCCCATGATAAACGGCAGCAGGATCAGGATGAGGATCAGAAGCAGAAAGCGAGTCCTTACCGCTGCTGGCAGGGACGCTGCTGGTAAGGAATCAGAAGCCATTTGAAAATTGGTTTCCGGCCCTGTCCCTATCTTCGACGTATTTTTGCAGGGACAATGCCTGCATTGTCCGGCGGTTTCATAAACTTCAGAACCGGTTTCTGAATATTCAAATGGTCTC
>CAYNDH010000163.1:0-10116 GCA_964395665.1 uncultured Anaerolineaceae bacterium | reverse complement strand
GTAAGGTATTGTAGGGACGACCAACGGGGCGTCCGCTGTAGATGCCACTCTCCATCTGACAACAATCCATCAGCACTATTTGAAAACTCTAACCGCACAACCAGAACATCCGTGCTATGATGTAGTGCTACCGCACCTTAACATCCTGACGGGTAGGGGCGGAATTCAATCCCGCCCGCAATTGCAGCAGCATAAAATTTTTGTGCGGCAGCAGCAATTGCAGCGCAATACTGCCGCAAATCCACCGCCTCCGTACATTTTGAGGGAAAAAGTGTTGCAGCGGCGCATTATTTTCGCGCCGCCGCCGCCGCTGCAAGCCGATTTTGAACCTGAAGCCCCGATGATCGCGCTGCGATTGCTGCACTATAGTGCTGGAACGCTATCTCGCCATCACCACCGGCAGATCTTCCATAATCAGGTTTTCCGCGATGATCGACGATGACAGCACACCGGGCAGGCCCGCGCCGGGATGCGTCCCTGCGCCGACGAAGTACAGGTTCTCGAAGTCCTCACTGCGGTTGTGCGGACGGAACCACGCCGACTGTGTCAGAATCGGCTGCACCGAGAACGCCGATCCCTGATAGCTGTTCAGCACATTCTGGAAGTGTAACGGGTCGATATAGTGTTCAGCCACGATGTTGGCCTGAAGATCCGGCAGGTAGTTCGCTTCCAGAAAGCCCATGATCGCGTCCCGGTAGGGTTTCGCCTTCAGTCGCCAGTCCGTCCCGGAGCCGAGATGCGGCACCGGCGACAGCACATAGAACGACTCGTGGCCGTCCGGCGCAATCGTCGGGTCGGTGATGGTCGGCATGTGCAGGTACAGCGAGAAATCATCCGAGACGACCTTCTTATTGAAGATGTCGTCCAGCAGGCCCCTGTAGCGCTCGCCAAGGATGATATTATGGTGCGCCAGTTCGGTATCCAGATAGCGCCGTTTCGTCCCGAAGTAGATGACGAACAGCGACATGCTGTACTTCATATTCTCGATGCGGCGGTTGGTGTTCCTGCGCCGGTACTGCGCCGGGATCAGGTTGCGATAGGTGAACGCGACATCAGCGTTGCTGATAATCGCATCGGCAGTATGGACGCTGCCATCGTTCAGGCGGATACCCGTCACGCGGCGTTTGGCATCGTCCACCACGATCTCGACGATCTCGGTGTTCAGGTGGATTTTGCCGCCCAGTTCGCGGAACAGCCGCTCGAAGGCATTGACCAGCGCCCCAGTCCCGCCCATCGCATACCATACGCCCCACTGACGCTCCAGATAGTGGATCATGGCGTAAATCGACGGCGAGTCGAACGGGTTGCCACCGATCAGCAGCGGGTGAAACGAGAAGCAGCGCCGCAGGAATTCGTCCTTCACAAATTTGCTGGCGTACTGGTACACGCTCAGATACGACTGCATCTTGATCAGGTCCGGCGCGACCTTGAGCATGTCCATCACGGAGAGGAAGGGCTTATCCGCCAATTGGACAAAGCCTTTTTCGAAGATCGGTTTGGTGCTGGCGATGAAGCGCTTGTAATTCTCGACATCCCCCGGCGACCGTTTGCGGATCTCTTCGATGATGAACGCCTCATCGCCGTTGTAATCGAAGCGGCGGCCCTCATGGTCGAAGATGCGGTAGTACGGGTTGCACTCGACAAACTCGACGTAATCCTCACGCTTTGCCCCGGCCATCTCCCAGATGTCATCGAACATAAACGGCGCGGTGATGATGGTCGGGCCACCGTCGAATTTGAAGCCGTTCACGTCGTACACATAGGCGCGCCCGCCGAGCTTGTCGCGCTTCTCGAATAACTCGACTTCGTAGCCGCGTGCCGCCAGTCGCACCGCCGCACCGAGTCCGCCAAAGCCGCTGCCAATCACGATCACTTTCTTACTCATCCGTTAAACCTCATCATTTTCGCCGGTAAACCGCATTCATCATCACAATACATCAAAACCGGTCACCAGACGCTGTGATCATGAAAAAACAGCGCTCAAACAGCAGAGATTCAGCGAACGTTAATCACCAGTACCAGATCTGGTTCCACGCGTCCATCCAGTCCCTACGACGCGCACGCGTCTGGTCGATGATCAGGGCTGGGTGCGCGAGGATTTAGTCGCAGAGAGCGCAGGGTGCGGCACTTTGCCTGACGCACCGGCGTAGTAAGCCTACAGAGGAAGGTTTTCGGGTTTAGGCGTACAGTAATCTGATCAGGTCTTTAGCAGGAGATAGTTAGATCGGCTCACAAACAAAGGAACTCTGAAGTCACCACAGGTGTCCTTCTGTTTGTCTATCATAGGAGACCATATGATGATCCACACTAAGCTGCGCTATGTACTACTGGGGCTGGTTGTCGCTGTACTGGCTTTGCCTGTCCTCTCTAACGTTGTGAGAAATCAGCCCATCGAGGCACAGCCGCGTAACTTTGAAGAAACGATGCTCTCTCATGGGGACTGGCTGAAATGGAGTCGTCACGAGGCTGCATTCAATGGTATGGTTGGTGACCCTGAGCAGGAAGACATCGCGGTGATGACTTATGGTTCATACGCCATCATGACTGGACAAAATCCAAATCCGGTTCTGATGCCAAGAGAAGATCTGGTGGTGGTTTATCAGGTTTTCGGTGATATTCCGGAATTGAATGGTTTTGGATTGGCGGCAGGACGAACAGACATTAGCGGATTTATCTTTGTCTTTAATGCTCAGACAGGCGGTAAGGTAGAGGCAGCGGCCCTACCTGAGAGTAAATCCGGCGCTTTGGATTTCAGTTTTATTCCCGCCGACACGGGCGAAATGCCTTCTATCGATCTGGCACGTATGCCAACCGTCATTCCAACGGATGCTTTGGAAGTCCCACCGCCTATCCACCTGCCGCCTGAGTCCACTGCGGAACCTCTTCCACTGCCACTCAATTAAGCTCCAGACACAAACAAAAATCGGCTGACATTCTCAGCCGATTTTGATTCGTATGCGTTATAGACTCACAGATCAGATGGCGGGCAAATGTGATCGATAGATCCGTCTACCAGTACCAGATCTGGTTCCATGCTTCCATCCAGTCCTTGCCGGTGCTGACGACCTTCTGCGCTTCGACGATCTCCACACCGTACTTGCCCTTGAAGTCGTTCACCTTGTCGATGGCGTCCACCTCAATCGTAATGCGCGTCGGACTGGCTGGCACATACGGCCTGACCGCGCCCAGATTCCGCAGCGCCTGTTCCGCGCCATCTTCGATCATCTGGCGGGCGCGTACTGGCGGGATCTGTCGGGCAGAATAGCGGCCTAAGCCGTGTTTCACCGCGACGGTGGTCAGGCCATCGCCGAGCAGTTCCTTCGACTCGCGACAGACAGCGGTATCACCGGTCACCAGCGCCACCGGCACGCCGTAATGCCCGACCAGCGCGGCATTGACTCCCACTTCGCCCACCAGATCGTCATTGAACCACAGGTTATACCACTTCACGGTCGAGATCGTATGGCACAGCACGCCGTCCGCGGTGTTATTGCGTGCATGCATCCCGACCAGCAGCACGGCGTCACAGCCGCGTTCGAGCATCTCGGTATAGCGCGACCACGGATGATGCGCCACCCATTCGCAGTCCGGGTCCAGCAGTTCGGGCAGAAACGAGTTAAACGACCAGTCTCCGCCCGCGCCGTGACAGTCCACCGCCACGATCTCGGTTGCGCCTGCCTTTTTCGCCCCGCGAATCGCCGCGTTGATCTCTTCGGTGTACAGTCGGCGTCCGGCTTCGTACTGCGGTGCGCCGCCGTTCACCTGATCCCATGTGACAATCCCGCTGACGCCTTCCATATCGGCCATAATCAGTACACGCATGAAATTGAATGCTCCGTAAGTAATAAGTTGTATCAGGTTAAATCAGGGTTGTGACCGGAGGCTCTGCACATACCGCGCCAGATCGTCGTAATGATCGGCATAATGCCCGTAGGTATTGCCGACGAAGTAATCCAGCAGCGACTCGCCGCGCCCCTGCGGAAACAGGCTGGCATCGTTCAGTTCGCGCTCGGTGATGCGCTTCAGCAAGGCTCCCAGCTTATACGGGATCGAGTCGAAGTCCGTCAGCACCTCTTCCAGTGCCCGGAACTCGTTACGGCGGAAGGTCTCGGTATTGGTCGCATCCACATCGTCGATCCAGTCCGGCTCGTCACCGCGCAGCAGGGCCTCAATCAGCGCCATGCCGTCTTCTTCATACCAGATGAGATGCGCGATCAGATCCTTCACCGACCAGTCGGCCTGCGGCCCCGGTCGGCGCTCCATTTCATCCAGCGTCAGGTCCTGCCACAAAGCAGCAAGGCGCGACCGTTCCGCCAGAATGCGTTCCAGCAGCGCCTGCGGTGTCACATAAGGGTTTTGAGATGAGGTCATGCATCAGTCCCCGGTCAGCAAACAACCTGATTGTACCGGGGACATTCAGAGGGTGCTAATGGATTGGCTTGTGGTTATTCGTCCGGCGCTTCGGCGGTGGTGGCATCCACTTCAATGCGCCCGACCGTGCCATTTTCCAGCACATCAGACGCCGGATTCAGCAGCACGGGCTGGGTCCATGTACGCGCCGTCGCCACGCTGAACTTGCCGACCTTGTTCACATCATGGATGCGCCCGGCCAGAACCGCTGGCTGCATGAATCCGACCGCTTTCGGCAGGCTGGAAAATGCCAGCAGTGCGCCATCCAATGTCACCGCCTGCCACTGGATCACCTCGCCTGCTTCCAGCGTCCAGACCGGCTTGTTGGGCGTCTGCGTCACCAGCAGATAGACGTACTTGCCGTGATAATCGGCGAACGGCTGCGCATCATCGTGATCGGCTGCCACCTGAATGCGCTCCAGTGTATCGTCGGTGGTGTGCGGCTTCTCACCGCGCATCAGCACGCCGGTCGGCAGCGGACATTCAATGCCGGTTTCGACGAGAATGCGCGTGTATCCGGCCTGTTCCAGTGTCTGGACGCGCATTTCATCCGGTTCGCCGCTGGTCTCCATCATGATCAGCCGCCCACCCGGACGCAGCGCCGCCTTTGCTGCTGTCAGCAGTGCCTCATTGGGTGTCGTGCCAAGCACGGCTACAGCGTCCATACTCTGCGGCGCAATCGGCCATGTCTCAGGATCACTGCTGACCGCGACGATTTCCAGATCCTGTCGCAGTTCGGAGAGTATCTGTCCAGTGAAGCCATTGACATCCAGCAGACGGAGCGTGGATGCGCTCGGCGGCAGGTGCTTCGCCATCGCTTCGATAAATAAACGCGCCAGCCGGGGACGAACGGTGGAAGTTGAGGGCATGGAGATGTCTCTTGTCCTGGAGTTCAGATATCGTGCTGATGCAGTTGGCGTCAGATGGAAGGGCAAATACAGCACTATCAATTTAAGACGCCGAACCCCCGAAGATTATTACAAAGCGACGATTTCGGCAACAGATGTTATGACGATCTCTGATCATGATCCACCCACGCACTGACACGCTCGATCAGCGCCTGACTGCCATCCGCCATCGGGGATACCGAGATCATCCCGTGGCCGTCTGTTTGCACCATAAACGCCTGCACCACGCGAGAATAGTCGATGCCAATCACCGCGTCCCACGGGATCTGACGCCGTCCCCGCAGCGGGGATTGGTGATAAATGAACTGGTCGTCATAGCTCAACTGGACGAAGAAGATCTCGTAAGCCAGATAGACGGTCCCCAGCCAGAACAGCCCGGCGATCAACAGCGCCAGCACACGCTGATCCAGCGACGAATGCAGCGCAGCATAGGTCACAAAGGCCGAAAGCGGAAACAGGGCTGCCGAGAGCACCCGATAGCCCGTTCCGTATTCCACCCACTGACGGCCCTCCCGCAGTTGTGCATCTGGCCGGACACCGCGCGCCAGCAGATACACCACCAGCGCCGCCGCCAGTCCGCTGAGGATCGGTGTCAGCATGAGCCTGTCTGTAGCCCTTCGCCTAGCTGTTCTTCGCGACGTCACGCATGAGCTGCACCAGTTCTTTCCACTCTTCGCGGAAGAAGTGCAGCGTGACGTTGTTCAGCTCCAGATGATAGGTCGGCTCTCCGTCGGGATCTTCAGAGATCCACGCGACATAATTTTCGGTTTCAGCCAGAGTCTCGGTTGGCACTTCATCGTTCATGGGGTTTCACCTGTTCACAACTGCAAACGATAAAATCAGCATATCCCCTGATGATATATTCAAGCGCCAACTTTCACCACTGAAATGCATTCCACAGTCTGTCTGCCGTCTGGATCACAACCGATCCGCAACATTATTCGATCGTAATGGTTTATTGTTCGTTATATACAGTAAGAAATCAGTTTCAAGTGTTTATTAAACGTAAATTCTAGCCTAGTGTTACGGACTATAACAGCAAACTTCAGAAAGTTAACGTACTATAAACACAGAATTTAGCAGTGCAATGCCATTAACGGACTAGTTGGTTCCCAGTATGAAATGGTACGACGAGCAGCAGACAATCCTTCAGATTATCAGTTCCACGCACTGGTCATGGGCATGGCTGCACCAGCATTCACGTGATCACACCGTACCGCAGTTATCAGCACGCACACATCCGACTGCCCTGATCATCGATATGGGAAGCAGCACCTATTTCCCCGCATCAGATCTTGAGGATAATGTCCGCACACAGATTGACATCTACCGCAGTGTCGATCTGGATGTGGTGATCATCGTCGCCGCTTATCCCTGGCTGGCGCGGATGCTGGAAGCCATCTACCGCCGTCATGGACTGCCCACCCAGTCCTATTACGGCGTCACTTCGATCGAAGAGGCCATCAACTGCATTCAGAAATCACGGCAGCAGTCCGTCTGACATCCAGACAAAACACCTTGCGGAACTGCTCGGCGGTATGCGATCATTGCCCACATGACCACAATCGATGCGCATCCCACATCCACCCGACCGTTACACATCGCACTGGACGCCAGCCGGACGACCGTCGCACGACTCACTGGCACCGAACATTACGCTCTGCGGCTGCTGCAATCGCTGATCACCCTCAATGAGACAGCAGGCTATCACCACCGCCTGACGCTCTATTTCCGTGATGCACCGCCGCCGGACCTGTTCCCGCCGTCCGCGTATGTGACGCATAAGATCATCCCGCAGCGCCGCCTGTGGACGCATACGCGCTTTTCTCGTGCGATCTGGAATGATCGCCCGGATGTGACGTTCGTCCCGGCGCATACCCTGCCGCTGATCTTCCCCGGTCGGGCCGTCGTCACCGTCCATGATCTGGGCTTCCGGCATTTTCCGCAGGCCCACCCGACACGCCAGCGCCTGTATCTCGATCTCACCACCCGCTTCAGCGCGGCACGGGCCGGTCTGGTGCTGGCAGACAGTGCCGCTACCGCCCATGACCTGACGCACTTCTACGGCACAAAGCCTGACAAAATCCGCGTGGTTTATCCGGGTGTGGAGATCACACCGCCGGACGCCGACGACATCGGCGATGACATCGCCCGCGTTCGCCAGAAGTACGCCCTGCCGGAGCGCTACTTCCTGTTCATCGGCACGCTTCAGCCGCGCAAGAACATCGCGCGGATGGTGCAGGCCTTTGACCGTTTTCGTCAGCGCAGCGGGGACAATATCGGCTTTGTGCTGGCGGGTAAGCAGGGCTGGCTGTACGATCCGGCATGGACTGCTGGTGTCAGCGGACTGCATCTGACCGGTTACATCGACGACGACGACAAACCCGCATTGTATGCCGGGGCGGTCGCACTGATCTTCACGACACTGTATGAGGGCTTCGGCTTCCCGGTGATCGAAGCGATGCGCTGCGGGACGCCAGTCATCGCCAGCACGACATCCAGCCTGCCGGAACTGGTCGGGGATGCCGGTCTGCTGGTCGATCCGGAAGATGTGGACGCCATCGCCGCCGCCATGTCCCGCCTTGCCAGTGATGCCGACCTGCGCGAGACACTGCGCCTGCGTGGTTATCAACAGGCGCAGCAGTTCGACTGGTCTCATACGGCGCGGCAAACGCTTGAGGCGCTGATTACAGCAGCTTCATGAGATCCGTTGCAAAGAGTACATCCGCTGCTATCCTTCCATCTACTATTGCTTCAACCTATCCACCAGCGCGTGATACGCCGGGGACGCCGCGCCCATTTCCAGCCATGCATAACGGTCATTCAATGACCACAGCGGATAACGCACCGGCTGGCAGGGAGAGAATCCCCACCAGCCCGAACACGATCAGACACCATCCAACTGCAAGTCTGCTTCGTCTCATTTCAGTTCGATTTCCTGCCGGATGACACCGGCCCGCGGATGCCGCACCGTGACCTTCACCGTCTGGCCTTCTTCGGCATCTACCACCCATTCGCACTTGGCGCGGTCGGCGGTTGAAC
The DNA here is from genome assembly GCA_964395665.1 of uncultured Anaerolineaceae bacterium. Taxonomy (GTDB): domain Bacteria; phylum Chloroflexota; class Anaerolineae; order Aggregatilineales; family Phototrophicaceae; genus JAEZAF01. Next base: position 1,756 of record CAYNDH010000163.1, on the reverse strand, counting down.
CGCTGAGTCCCCACACCGTCAGCGCACTGCTGGAATAGGCGCGGCCTTCAAGCTGGCCGATTTCCTCACGGGATTTGCCGACCTTCAACAGCGCCCCTTCCGGCAGTTCGATCTCGCAGACCACGCCGCGTGTGATCTTCTTTTCCAGTGCATTTTTGGTGACATAGGTCGGCAGCCAGCCGGTATTCTGCACCACCACGCACACACGGTACGCCACACGGCCATCCTCATCGCCTAGTTCCGCCACATCGACGCTGTGCAGTTCCAGCTTCGGGGATGCCAGCGACTGCCAGATCAGCCAGTCGGAAAACGGCGCGATCTCTTTTTCCAGCAGATGCGGCGGCGGATTGCGCCATGCGTACTGAAAATCCCAGCCGCCCAGTTCGATTTCGCCCAACTGCGGATGATCGAATGGATACCAGTCGATGAAACCTTTGCCTTCCAGCGCTTCATCGCTCCACTTCATCAGCTTGAAGTCATCCTCGACCGGATGCTCCTCGTACCAGTGGATGAACTTGTATTCCTCGATGCCGGCCTGCCGCTGCGGACTCCAGATCTCGACCGTGAAGCCGAACACGCCCATGTGATCGTACATCCAGTCATCAAACACGCCGGTGATCACTTCTTTCGGGTGATATTTGAAATCGTGGAAGACCGAGATATGCGGGTAGCCGGTCAGGTCGGTTCCCTTCTGGCCGATGCGTTTGTACACGTTCAGATCTTCCACCGGGAACTGATCGTCCGGCTTGTCATCATACGGGCGCAGGATCGCGCCGCTGAACGTGTGAAAGGTCACGCCGCCGGTGATGTTGGGATGATGGGCGATGAAATGCACGATGGCGCGCACTTCCGGCTCCGATGTCGGATAGGGGCCAGAGCCGCGCTGCAAGCCTTCCTGCCGCCAGTTGGACGGGAAATTGCGGTTCAGGTCGAGATTTTCCTTGCGTCCGCGCAGATTGATCGTCACGCCGTCGTAATCGATCAGGATGCCTTCCGGCAGCACGCGGTAATAGGTGCCGCCGACTTCGGTGGGATCACGCCGCACCAGCAGACGCGGATCATCAGGATGCGCCACCCACGGCCCGTTGTCGTCGCGGATACGCATCATCAGCATCCGGCCATCGCCATCGACGTCCTGCTGCTCCAGCCCACCAAGCGGTTCTTCGTCATACGGATAGGGGCGCGTGCTGGACCGGATGATGCGCGGCTGATCGGCCAGCGCCCATTCTGCGCCATCGGGATTCACACGCGGGCAGATGTAGAAGGCACGGGTATCCAGCGCCCGTGTGACCTCTTCATCCTGACCGTACTGGGTCGTCAGCCGGTTCAGCAGATACAGACATGCGCTGGACGGCGACACCTCAGTCGCGTGGATATTGCCATCGGCCCACAGCGCCGGTTTTTCGCTGTCGGGGCCGGTCTCGGTGTTGGTGACAATCGCCAGCCAGATCTCGCGGCCTTCATAGCTTTGTCCCAGGCTCTCGATGCGGACAAGCTGCGGGTATTCTTCGGCGTAGGCGTGCAGCAGTTGGGTGATCTCGTCGTAGCGGTAATAACGGTCAAAGGTAATTTCGGGCATGGCATCTCTCCTGAAAGAAAGCGCTGTTTTCCGGTAAGCAGATCAACTGCGGGGAATTGTGCCATCGGAAATCAGGATGTGCCAATCAGTCCGTCGCTGCATCCTCCGGCGGGATGACTTTGAGGAAGATCACGCGGCCTGCTGCGTCTCCTGCGACGATGGTTTGGTAACTGAAGC
>CAYNDH010000162.1:8934-10414 GCA_964395665.1 uncultured Anaerolineaceae bacterium | reverse complement strand
CAGGATGACATGGCATCCGGTGAAAGCGCATCAGACGAAGCTGCTGAAAGCGCCGAAGGCGACGACACGAACACTGCATAAACCTCACCCCTCACAATTTTAAGGGTAGGTATTTCCATTTTGACCCCTCCCCAGCCCTCCCCGATTTCGGGGAGGGGACAGGCGGCGCTGTTAGGAAACCTCATCCCCCGGCCCCTTCTCCGGCAAACAAGTTTGCATGGAGAAGGGGAGATATTTCCCTTTCAGGGGTAGGTATTTAATTTTCGGTTGAGATATTTACGGCGGACAGGGCGCCATTGCAAGCAATGCGGCCCTGTCCCTATATTACACATGTGCATTTATGCACCTTGTAGGGACAATGCCTGCATTGTCCGGGGGTTCTGTAAGGTTCAATGAAAATACCTACCCCTTTGCAAAGGTAGGGGAAGGCAGTATTACACCTGAAAATCTTCAAATTTCACCGTGTAATGGACGGGTTGGCCTTGTAAACGGGCTGGCTGTGCTTTAAAATAGCAGGTGAGTTGTTCTTTAAAAACATTTAGCTCACAACAGAAGGTTGTTGTCAGTAGGCCAATCCTGGGCCTTGCGCGGCAGGAACTCCGAATCGTGTCAGGACCTGACGGTAGCAGCACTAAGGAGCTAAACCTGGGTGCCGCAAGTAAACCCAGGCTTGGCTCACTGGCAGCAACCTTTGTCGTTTAAAAGCGGCAAGCAGCAAGCTAACAGCAGCAAGCTAACAGCACTTTCACGAAATCCATTGGCAATCGGCAGGCGTTCCGGTTACATATGGGTTTTTTGATTCCAGCCCAAAGGCACATCCCATGCAGCTCAATCCCCTTCATCAATGGAACCTGACGCCGAAAGATGCGGTTGCCCTTCAGCGTGAACTGGTGACGCAGGTCGTCTTTGATCGTCCCCTGCCGCTGTCATCGGTCCGACTGGTGGCCGGTGTGGATGTCAGTGTGAAAAACAACGAGTCACAGGCGGCGGTCGTCATCCTGCGCTATCCGGAGCTTGAGGTGATCGAGACCGTGCTGGCGCGTCAGCCGACACCGTTCCCGTATATCCCCGGCCTGCTTAGTTTTCGCGAAGGGCCAGCGCTGGTCGAAGCCTTCGAGCGCCTGCAAACTGTGCCGGATGTCTTCATCTTCGATGGGATGGGGCGGGCGCATCCCCGGCGCATGGGCATCGCCGCACATATGGGACTGTGGCTCGGCAAACCGACCATCGGCTGCGGCAAGACGCATCTGATCGGCAAATATGAGGAACCGGAAATCGTCCGGGGCGCTTATTCGCCGCTGGTGGATCGCGACGAGACGATCGGCGTGGTGCTGCGGACCAAAGACAAGGTCAAGCCGGTGTTCATCTCACCCGGCAACCTGATCGACCTTGAGTCGGCGATTGCGATCACGCTGGCCTGCACCACGCGCTATCGCCTGCCGGAACCGATCCGCGCCGCGCACAACGCCGCCGGTAAATT
>CAYNDH010000162.1:7019-8834 GCA_964395665.1 uncultured Anaerolineaceae bacterium | reverse complement strand
GGTCAGGGATTTTTCATAGGCCGAGATCGTCACGCCTGCTTGATGCACAGCATCGCCAGCTAATGTAATATCCCCCGTGTGCGTGTAACCGAGCCTGGCATAGAAGGCGCGGGCCGGTGTGTTGTCTCTGCCGGTTGAAACCGTGATACGCTGTACATGCGGGTTGACGGTTTCGACATGCTGCACCAGCGCCTGTGCGATGCCGCGCCGGAAGTAATCGGGATGCACCACCAGCCGTCCGATTTCCAGAAACGGTTCTGAATTTTATGGAAGCAGCGGACACGCAGAAGCGTGTCCCTACAAGGTGCATGAATGCAAGGTGGGTGCGTGAATGCAGGGTGGGTGCATGAATGCAAGGTGGGTGCATGAATGCACAATACGTTGAATGCAGGGACAGTGCCGGATTGCCTGCAATGGCGCCCTGTCCGCGCCGGAAACTCATTTTCGAAGGACTTCTCAACATCAGCCGGAAAACAAAACAGGCGCGGAAAATTCCACACCTGTTGAGAGGGTTTTGCAGCGGTTTGCTGAAATAAGTTTTAAGCGGCCAGACTGCTGATAATGATAAACAGAACCAGTGCTGCCGAACCGCCAAAAAGTAAGGGCCGGATAAGGAACTTCATCCTGTGCTCTCCATACAACTCATTCTGGGCAGGAGCTGTGATGGTCTCCGAACTTTCTATCATGTCTGCCTTTATAAAATTCAGGTTCACAATACTATACAGAGATTAAACCCTTCAGATGACAGATTCCGGTGCATTTCTTCAGAGAAAGATGAAAACCGATCTGTCCCGAGGTCTGTAAATGCTAAAACCCTGAAATCGCCATCAGGTTACAGAAACGAAACAGCGAATCAGGATTTTGAGCAGTCAGGTTGTGGGTTGAGGATGATCAGCCGCTATCAGCGGCCATCAGATTACGATGCTGCGGGTTTGCTTTCCACATAAGCGCGGATATGGCTGACGATGGTCTTGACCATTTCGACCGCATAGAATTCGGAATGCCCGACGGAGATAAATGACATGGCGAAGCGTGTGCCCTCAATTTCGATCAGTCCGGCATCGGAGATCACCACACCGGCGGAGAGATCCCCTTCACGCAGCACACCATCCTTGCCGATATATTCCACACCGGCGCGTTCGATGGGGGATTTGTAATTCTCTGCTGCAATCGACAGCAGTTCAAGCGCCGCAATTGAGGCGATCCGGGCGCGTTCGGTATCGAAGAACGGATCAAGCGGATTGGTGGGCAGCGTACCGAGCGATGCCTGCTCCATGAAGATGTAACCCTGCGCCAGATCAGCGGCGGTGGTCAGGTTATCGGCGATATGCGCTGTGCCGTGGATGTTGATATTGCGCGTGTCTGAGGGGGCATAACGCCGGTCGGTGAAGCCGATCAGCGGGTTGCCTTCCCATTTCCACGTGTGCAGCCCTTCTTTCATGCCCAGACGGAACAGCAGCGTGTCGTTAAATTTCTCCAGCGGGTTGCCGAAGATGTCGAGATACTGGCCGGTATCGCGGATCACAAAGCCGGTGCGAACGTTATTGCTGAAGACTGCCACCTGATAGACATCGGACTGGCGGTCGGTCTGCCACAGGTCTTCTGGCGTGAACCAGAAGTAGTAATACACCACAAATGCCTTGAAACAGCTCGCCACCGGATACAGTTCGCGGGACTGATAATCGACACTGGCGACTACCTGTCCGCGTTCGTCCAGTTCATGCAGTGCAAAGCCGATTTCGCGCCCGCCAATCACGTTCAGGATGTTCTGTCGCAGCGTGTCGATCGCCACCGGATCGGGAAGCGCCTCTGATG
>CAYNDH010000162.1:0-6919 GCA_964395665.1 uncultured Anaerolineaceae bacterium | reverse complement strand
TCGGTTGGATTGGTCGTACTGGGGACGGGAGTCTGTGTTTTTGGTGTATAGAGCGGCGCATTGGGCGTATAAACGGGCGTGATGGGTGTGTAGCCCTGCGCGACGGTGCGATCGGATGGCATGAGCAGCGGCAGTGCCCCGGCGATGCCTGCCGCGCCGCCGAACATCCAGCGCAGCAGCGTGCGCCGGCTGATGTGAGCGGGGGTTGTTGGTTTTGTCGGTTGGTCAGAAGGTGAAGCGGTCTGTTTCTTGTTCATGGGATATCGCTGTATAACAAAATACTGTCAGAAGGGTATTTCAGAGCGCAGGAAAAGCGGCGTATTGTACAGGACGGGTATTTTAATATTCACAACAAATGGGCCGGAAGAATCCGGCCCCTACGTGATGCTGCACCGTGCAGTCCGCGCATTGTGTAGAGATAAGGCCCGTGTCATGCGTAAGTACCCTTCACGACGGACGCCCCGTCGGGCGTCCCTACAATAACTCACATTGGGACGTATCAACATATCATTGCCGTATCCCACGAGTGAAAAACAGGCTAAGGCTATGTCGTGCTAACCCTCACCCGCCTTGTCCACCCTTTACGCGGTCACGCTATTTTTACAGCCACGGCTGCGCGGCGTTCAGCCTGCACGGGTGCGGTCGGCCTTCTTCCACGCGACGAACCATTCATCGCCAGCCCATGCGCGGATAAACGCAGGCAGATCTTCATAGACTACATCGGCCCATACCTGCTGATCCAGCAGATCGTCCGCCTGTGTGACGCCGGTCAGCACCAGCGCGGTCGGCATCCCTAACGCCTGCGCCCCGGCAATATCGGTATCGAGCCGGTCGCCGAGCATCAGCACGGATGCAGCAGGCAGATGCATCGCTTGCAGGGCGGATTCGAACATCGGCGGGCGCGGCTTGCCGATCACAACGGGTTCGCGCCCGGTGGCGGCCTGAAGCAGCGCCAGAATGCTGCCTGCACCGGGGGACTCTCCGAGCGGCATCGGAAAGCTCAGGTCGCCGTTCGTCCCGATGAAGTCCGCGCCATACTGAAGATGCAGCGCCGCCGTCGTCAGGTGACCGTATGTCAGCGCGAAGTCAACGCCGGTGACCACCACCTGCGCCGGTTCCGCCGGGTCAAAGGTCGCATCAGATGGCAGCACATCAAAGCCGAGTTCGTCCAGCGCGGTACGGATACCGCCCATGCCGACGACATAGACCCGCGTCCCGGCGGGATAGCGCGGGCGCATATACTCGGCGGTGGCAATGGATGAGGTGATGATGCGCTCCGGGCGGACACCGTCCACACCCATGCGCGTCAGCTTCGCGATGTAATCATCCTGTGTCTTGCTGCTGTTATTGGTCGCCAGCATATACGGGATGCTGCGCTCGTGCAGCCACGCGAACAGCATCCGCAGGCCGTCCAGCGGTTCGTCACCGCGCCACAGCACGCCGTCCATATCGCAGACCAGCCCGGCAATCTCGGTAAATCTCAAATCAGCAGCCCTCACAGCCTATCCTGATGTCGATGCCGATTATAATATCGGTGCTGTTCATTATAGGCCGGAGAGGGCGGCGGCGTCATGGGTTAGTTAACTGGCGATGTCCTGCCTTCTGAACAGCGCAATCGTGATGGCCGCGACCAACACGCCGTAGATGATGATAATCGCGACTGATCCCGCCAGTGTATGCGGTTCGAAGGTCGTAAAACCTACCTGTGGCCCCTGAAAATTCAGCGGATGATAGGCGGTATTATTCACCAGATGCGAACTGATATTGGCAAGGTTGTAGCTCGGTGTGAAGTAGTAGGCATAGAGGATCTCACCGGGCAGCCTGAGAAACTGCACCAGCATGAAGCTGATGAGCAGCACGCCCTGTTCGGCAATCAGCGCCAGAAAGCTGATCACCAGTGAGCCGAGTACGGAGCGTGTCAGCATGGCGGCGATGGCGGCATAGCCGACCGCGATCCAGGCCGCGCCGAATGAGGTGGCGGCCTGCACCAGATACGCCACGACGGTTTCACTGAGTGTCTCGGCGTTGATTTGCGGCGCAAGCGGTGCCCCGGCGGCGACTTTGAGCAGCGTATCGGTCAGGCCGAGCACCAGCGTAAAGACCACATAGCTGAAGACGATCACCAGACTGATCATGATGAACTTCGCCAGAATCAGCTTCCAGCGGCGGCTGCGCGGGATGATATACTTCCACGTCCCCCACACATATTCACCGGCCAGCGTGATCGCTGTGAATGCCAGCATGATCCCGCGCCCGACTTCGCTGTTGACGATTGTCCACGGTATTTCAAAGCTCTGCTGCCAGAAGGCCGTCTGTGTACTCATGGTCTGACGGTAGCTGTCAGAGAACAGCAGAACAACAAACATCAGTAATGAGATGACGATGGCCCCGACCGGGAAAATCCATAACAGCAGGCCAGCCCCCAAACGGTTGCCGGTGGTCTTCTTCCATTCTGCAAGCAGAAGATTCAGCATGGCGGCTACTCCTGTTCCTGTGAGGTGACTTCGAGGAAGTATTCCTCAAGGCTGCGGTGCTGGCTGGAGATGTGATAGAGGTCGATGTTGTGTTCGGTCAGCAGGCGCACAATGGCCGGGATGTCGTCGCGGGTCGCTTCGAGAGTGGCGGCGGCTCCGTTCGGTGTCAGCGGCCAGCGCGTGGAGAGCATGTCGAGCTGGTCGGGCTTTACACCGGTCTCGATCCGGACGCGCTGCTGTTCGCTTAGCAGATCACTGACCTTGCCTTCACGCAGCAGCACACCTTTATGGATGATCGCCACGCGGTCACAGACCTGCTCGACTTCGCTTAGCAGGTGGCTGGAGAGAAAAACGGTCTTGCTGGTGTCATCCACCAGCCGCCGGATCAGGTAACGGATCTCCTGAATACCTGCGGGATCGAGTCCGTTGGTGGGTTCATCCAGAATCAGCAGCGGGGGATCGCTCAACAGGGCCGCCGCGACGCCCAGCCGCTGCTTCATGCCGAGTGAGTAGGTTTTATAAGCCTGCCGTGCCGCTTTCTTCAGGTCCACCAGTTCGAGCAGTTCATCAATGCGCTTCGGATCATATGCCCCGGCGGTGCGTGCCAGCACTGTGAGGTTATCGCGCCCGTTCAGGAAGGGATAAAAGGCCGGGCCTTCAACCAGCCAGCCGATGCTCCGCAGGATGTCCGAGGACTGACGAACGTGCCGCCCGAAGACATAGACATCGCCTTCAGTGGGGCGGATCAGGTCAAGGATCATGCGGATGGTGGTGGTCTTTCCGGCTCCATTCGGGCCGAGAAAGCCGTAAACCTGACGCGGTTCGATGTCCAGCGAGAGATCACGCACTGCGGTGATGCGGCGTTTGCCGCGCCCGAATGTTTTGGTCAGGTGTTCGATGCGAAGTGGGGATGTGTCGGTCATAGGCCTCTCGTCCATTGGATAGGGGGATGATAGTGTGAGTGATGAAGCTGCGGAAACCGCACACATTCATCATAAAGGATGCGATCAATATGCCGGGTTAATGAAATGTAAATTTGCATACGTGGGTTGCGGTGGGGAGGTTGCAGTGGGGGATAGATCATACAAAAATTTCAGATCTGGCCGTATTCTTCCCGACTATGTGTACCACCGACGGACGCCCCGGACATGCGAGCATGTATGGCGTCCTTACATCCAGATATATGTCATTAAATATCTACCCTTGCAGGGTTAGGCGATAAGAGCTTTTGAATTCCCCACCCGCGAAGCCTTGTTACCCGACGGTCAGAATGCTAAGATCCTGCACGTTGCATTGCTGCATTGCTGCATTGCTGCACGAGCTAAATGTTGAACATCCTGAACCCTGACGACACAGAACGGAAGCGCTGACCATTGAACGTCCTCTGGAACGCTCTCAAAGCCCTTGCGACATGGGTGCTCCGGCTTGAGCCGTACCTGCTGGCATTGACCGTCTTTCTGTTCTGGATGACACCGGAACGCCTTGAATATCTGTGGCTGTTTCTGCCGCCGCTGATCGCCCGTGTGATCCTCTACCGCCGCCTGTGGACGCCGACACCGCTTGATGCGCTGCTGCTGGCGCTGATCGCGCTGGTGCTGATCAATTACCGGTATGCGCCGTTCACCCGTTCGCTGTGGATCGGCAGCCGCGCTCTGATGGCGGTCCCGCTGGCGCTGGCGGTGATCGAAATCGCACGCCGACGCCGCAGCACCGACCGGCTGATGATTATCACGCTGCTGCTCTCGCTGCTGGTGGGGGTGCTGGCGCTTGGCTCGTCACAGTGGTCGGATAAATCGCTGCTGCTGAAGCCGATCACCGATGTGCTGCCGCGCATTACCAATTTCCCCGGCGCGGTAAAGGGCTTCAACGTCAACGAGATCGCCGGGGCGATGGCGTGGCTGATGCCCTTTGCCGCCGGGATCGCGATCTTCGACTGGCGCGAGAATCGGCCCGGTGCGCGTCGCAATCTGGCGACGGCGGCCTTCTGTGCATTGTGGCTGGCGCTGTTTCTTGGACAAAGCCGCATGGCAATCGCTGGCCTGATCTTCGCGATGGCGATCCTCATCGTGTGGCTGATCCCCCGTGGACGCTGGCAGGTGCTGGCGTGGGGGGCATTGATCGCCTTCACCGTCGTCGAAGTGGTGCTGTTTATCGGGATCTTCTCGCCGGATACCAATCTCGAACAGCGTGACGAAAGCAGTTGGCAGAGCCGAGTCCTGATCTGGCAGAGCGCGGCGGATATGATCGTCGATTACCCGCTGACCGGCGTCGGTATGAATAAGTACCGCCTGCGTGATGTCCGTTTGCGTTATCCGGTTGAGCGCTACGAAGACCGGGTGCTGCCTCATGCCCATAACGAACTGCTTCAGATCGGCGCGGATCTGGGTGTGCCGGGGATGCTGTTCTATATCAGCCTGCATGGTGTGGGCCTGTGGATGCTGGTGCGGGTGTGGCGTGCCAGTCCGCCGCGATCAGAGCCGCGCATGATGGCGGTCACACTGGCCGGATGCTTCACCGCGCATGTGATCTTTGGGCTGGCGGATGCGATTACGCTGTGGGATCGCTTCATCTTCGTGTTCTGGTGGCTGGTCGGGATGGTTGGTGCGCAGTACGTCGTCACGGTGAGACTGCCCGTGAAGGCCGCGCAAACACCGGGCAATGAATCACAGGCTGATGAGTCCGCCTATCTTCCGTCGGATAGCGCAGCCGCGAAGCCGGCGTGAGCACCAGAGGTCGTCCGCACTGAAACACCGGCTTTTACTGATCGCGATCCTGCTGCTTGGCGCGTGGCTGCGCATGGATGCGCTGACGCATGACATCCGCTTTCACCCGGATGAAGCGCTGTTCGCCACCTTCGCCCGTGACGCTGCCGTTCATGGTCAGTGGATGTTCCCCGGTGCACTCGATAAGCCGCCGTTGAGCCTGTATGCTGCGGCGCTGTCGATGCACGGCGCAGGGGTCTTTGTCAACCGCGCTGGCGTGCTGGATCTCGATCTGCGTACCGGGGAATTTGCGGCGCGTCTGCCGTCAGTCTGGGCGGGTGTCGTGTCCATTGCGCTGACCTACACGCTCACACGCACGCTGACCCGCCGTCATGATGCTGCCCTGATCGCCGCGCTGCTGATGGCGCTCTCGCCGTTTCACGCCGCTTTCAGCGCGACCGCGTTCACCGATCCGCTGATGCTGGCCTGTGGTCTGGTGTCGCTGGTGATGGCGGCGCGGGGGCGTCCGCTGTGGGCGGGAGTCTGGCTGGCGCTGGCGGTGTGGAGCAAACAGCAGGGCGTGTTTCTGCTGCCGCTGGCGCTGTGGCTGGCGGTGTTGGCCCCCATCCCCCTACCTTACAATTTAATTCCCGGTTCAGGCGTCTACGGGCGGACAGGGCGCCATTGCAAGCAATGCGGCCCTGTCCCTACCTTCGTCGTGTGCATTTATGCATCGTGCATTTATGCATCTTGTAGGGACGCCATACATGCTCGCATGTCCGGGGCGTCCGTCGGTGGTACACAGGGTCGGGAAGAATCCCGATCCTGCATCCATCGAATACCTACCTCTCAATGGAGGTCAGGAATGGGTCTGCTCATCACCTTCCTGCTCGGTGTCGGACTGCTGTTCCTGTGGGATGCTGCACGCGCCAGCACGCTCGATGCGACCAGCCTGTTTACGCTGGCCGCCGCCAACAATAACCCGGAACGCGCTTTTGTCCGCCCCGATGAACTGCTGCCGCGTCTGCTGGTATGGGGAAGCTATCTCGGCACCTTCTTCGGCGCCCCGCTGGTAACGATTGGGCTGCTGTTGGCTGGTCTGACGGGACTGCTCGTATCCCGCCGCACACACTGGCCGAAACTGTCCCCGCTGATTGTGTACAGCGCCCTGTATCTGCTGGCGCACTGGCTGATCGCCTTCAACCTGTATGACCGCTATCTGCTGCCGCTGGTCCCGCTGCTGGCGGTGATGGTCGGGGCGGGGCTGGCGCAGTGGATCTCCATATACAACGGACACGGCATGCCAAGCAAAGCGCCAACCGTGTCCCTACAGGTGATCGTGATCGCTGTACTGGCGGGTGTGATGCTGCTGTCGGCCTCTCCGCCGCGCTATCCGACCGACGACCGCCCACGTGATGCGGCGATCATCGACCTTGCCGATCACCTGAACGGCAAGCCGCTCGGCGCGATCCTGTATGACCCGTGGCTGGGATGGGAACTCGGCTACTATCTCGGCCCGTGGTCGGATAAACGCCGCGTGCATTATCCTGCGCCGGATGTGCTGGCCGCTGATGCGCTGCTCAATCCGGATACCGCGCCGCGCTATTTCATCGCCCCGCGTGAGCGTGACATCGCGGCATGGCTGGCCGCGCTGGATGCCGCCGGATTTGCGATCACACCCGACTGGGACGGCCCGCGCTATGTGGTGTTCGAACTAATGCCGCCGCGAATAGTCGTTAGTCG
>CAYNDH010000161.1:0-10422 GCA_964395665.1 uncultured Anaerolineaceae bacterium | reverse complement strand
ATCAGCTCGGCCTTCAGCGCCAGTTCTGAAGCCAGAAATGCATGGGTCTGCGGCATGGCCGTCTCGGTGCGGTTGCGCACATCGTCGAGGAACTGCACACCGAAAGGCATCGGGACATCCGCGCATGGGATATAGCGCGTCTCCTGCTGATCGAAAATGAACAGATGATTCGTCCCTTCGCGTCCGGCGAGGTCGATATTTTTACGCAGTTCAATCGTGCCTTCTGTGCCGAGGATGAACAGCCGTACATCGCCCCATGTGCCGAGGCCCTGCGGCGTCATCCAGTCCACGCGCACATGGCCGGTCGCGTGGGCACTGCGCAGCGTGACATCACCGTAATCATGCATCTTCGGGAACTGCTGATGCCGGAAGTTGCCGATATGCGCCGCAACGACTTCGGCCTCAGTGCTGCCAGTGAAATACAGGAACTGGTCCATCTGATGGCTGGCGAGGTCGTTGATCACGCCGCCGAAATAGTGGCGATCGAACACCCAGTCAGGCCGGTAACCGTGATTCAGCAGGCGGTGCGGGCCGAATCCGACCGTCTGCACCACACGGCCAATGGCCCCGCTGTGAACCAGTTCGCCAGCCTTCACCGTCGCCGGATTACCGAAGCGCTCGCCGAAATAGACGTTATAGATGCGCCCGGTCTCGGCCTGAACGCGCCGCACCTGCTCTAACTGTTCGAGGCTGGTGAAGGCTGGCTTGGCGGAGAGAAAGTCCTTGCCATGCTGCATCGCCCGGATGCCCAGCGGGGCGCGCTCATTGGGGATGCTGGCACTGATGATGATGTGGATCGTCTCATCTTCGAGAATCTCTTCGACCGAACGCGCCGCCCTTGCCTGTGGAAAACGCTCGACAAAGCGTGCAATGCGTTCGGGGCTGTCATCGTAATAGGTGGCGATTTCTGCACCGGCTGAGGCCAGCACACCGGCAATTCCGTAAATATGATCGTGGGCGAACCCCACGGCTGCGACGCGAATCGTCATGAAACCGTCTGCTCCTGTGCGCCGTTCATCGCGTAATAGAAGGGATCGTCCGGGCCGATTTCACCGCGCATCACTGGCTGCCCGGTAAAGGCAGACTTGTAAAGGCTGGCGGCGAATTCCAGAATACGGCGTGCTTCATCCCCGCTGACCAGCGGACGTTCGCCGCGCTCCATGCTGTCCAGCAGTTCGCCAAGCTGGATGTCGTGCGAGCCGGTAAAATTATCCTTCAGCGCTTCCCAGTGGGCCAGCACCTCCGGCGTATCGGCCCCCTGCGGCACGCTGATCTTCCAGTGTTCATTGGAGTAGCGGTACAGCGCGGCCATTTCGAGCGTCGCCTTCTGGAAGTCCAGCCGGATGCTGCTCTCCTGACGCGGCGACAGCGCACTGTTGACGATACTCGCCATCGAGCCGTTGGCGAAGCGCACCAGCGCCATCGACACATCTTCGACTTCGATCTGGCGGTCGAGGGTAGCCGCCATCGCCCGGACTTCGTCCCATTCACCCATCAGCCACAGGAACATATCCATCAGGTGGATGCCGAGACCCATCGTCGGGCCGCCGATTTCGGTCTTCCATTTGCCGCGCCAGCTCACGTTGTAGTAATCCTGTGTGCGATACCACATCGTATTACACAGTGCCACCAGCGGACGACCAAAGGCTTCTTCGCGGATCAGGCGTTTAAGGTGCTTTCCAGCGGAGCCAAAGCGCCACTGAAACACCGTGCTGACATAGCGGCCCGTGCGCTGTTCGGCTTCGGTGATGGCATCAAATTCGGCAAGCGAGGCACACAGCGGCTTTTCGCAGTAGACCCATGCTCCCGCCTCAAGGCACTGGATTGAGAGGTCCTTATGCGTCGAAGGTGGGGTGATGATGCTGACCAGATCAGGCTGCTCTGCCGCCAGCATCTGACCGACATCCGTGTAAAATTGAGAGATGCCTGCGGACTGGCAGATGGTGCGCAGCCGTTCTTCGTTCAGATCGACGGCGGCGACGACCTGCACGCGGTCGCCGAGTGCTTTCGCGGCTTCAAGATGATTGTTGACGGAGCTGCCCGTCCCGATAATCGCGAGTCGGTAAGTTTTCACGGGTGGCGAATGCCTTCTGGAGTATAAGTATCAGGTTTAAGTGTCGCAGGATCAAAATAGCGGTTCAGGTGCCCGCAGAAGCCGAGCCTGGATTCATCCGGCGGGCGGATATGCTGGACGGCGTTCTGAAGCAGATAGCCGGTATTCTGTCGGGAAAGCTGGTCGAGCTGGTCAAGCGATTTCTGTGCTTCGGCCAGCGCCCCATCGCGGATCAACTGCTGCCACTGTGCGTGTACGGGTTCGGTCCGTGCGGCGGCCTGCTGATAGAAGCGCTCTAATGCTTCACGTCCAGCTTCGGGACTGGTGTCGAATGCGGCTTTGAGTCTCAGAAAGCCCTCGACACCGCGATCACGGCGGCGGTAGGCATCTTCTAATGACGAGACGCGCATCGCTTCGGCATAGCGGGTGTCATCCGAGAGCAACTCATCCGTGAACGTGACGACATTGTCCCCACGCTCCGGCAGGCCGCTGTTCTGCATCATGACGAGGATTTCCAGATCACGCTGCGGATTAATCAGGCGGTGGATCGTCCCCGGTGAGAACAGCAGCGCGTCGTTTGTCTTCAGTTCAACCCGCGAGAAGCCATTTCTGTCGAGAATCTCCACCGTGCCAGAGCCGGCCAGCACGTAGTACAGCTCGGTACACACCAGATGCACATGCGGCGTCCCGCCGATCTGGCCGTCGGGTGTCGGTGTATCGTAGACCTTCAGGCGTGTGATCAGTGCTGCCCCCGGCATCTGCAGGAGCGATTCAGGCATAACGGGCGGCGTCATCAGCTCGTGACCTTCTGCACCTTCTTGGCCTGCATCACGGCGTCATATTCAGGTGATTCCTTATAGAACGGGTCCAGCGGATAGCAGCCGGAGACCATGCCGTTACGCGGCGCGGTCGTGCAGTCGCTGAATGTCCGGCAGATGCGCTTGCGCTGTAACCCTTCACCGCGCAGCACATCGGCAGGCATATCCGGATAGGACAGGATCATCCGCCCGATGCCGACGAAATCGGTCATACGGCTGCGCACGACGGCCTGCGCGACGTTCGGCAGCCAGTCCTGAAGATAGGAATAGCCGGAGCCAACGAACAAAAGCTGTGGACAGTGTTTCTTCAGTTCCGCCGTGATATACAGATGCCGTGCCACCCCGATCAGCGGGTCTTCCGGCGGCTGATAGCCATCCGACGGAGGAAACATAGCCGGACGGGTCAGGTGCGGGTTGTAATATGGGCTTCCGAGTGTGATACACACCATCGGAATACCGAGTTCGACCAGCAGATCGAGAAAGCGCTTCGGCTCGGTCAGGTCGATACCTCGGCCTGTGCCATCCCCGCCGAACGAAAAGCGGTACTCGCCATCGAACGGTTCCGGCTCGCCAGCCTCATCCGGCCCCGGACGGAACGGGATCAGGTCAATGGCGCTCAAACGGACGCCCATCCGCAGGCCCGGTGCGACTTCGCGCACCTTCCTGACCACTTCACGCAGGAAGCGGGTGCGGTTTTCAAAGCTGCCGCCGTATTTGCCGTCGCGATCAACCGCACTGAGGAACTCGTGACCGAGATAGCCATGACAGTGCTTGATGTCCACGAATTCGAAGCCAAGCTGCTGCGCCAGCACCGCCGCTTTACCGAAGTCTTCGATCAGTTGGTCGATGTCGTCATCGCTCAGCACGGCATCGGCACCAACATTGAATTTACCGTCCAGCACCGGATGGTGATAAGCCACACGCGGTTCAAGTGATTTGGTGTTCGGACGGCAGAAGCGCCCGGAATGGGTAAGCTGCAAACCAAGCAGCAGGTCATCGGTCTGCCCGAAGTGCTGTGTGTGGGAATTCAGCAGCGTCTGGCGCAGGTCGCGCAGTGCCTCGGCATTTTCCTCTTTGATCACCAACTGACGATCATTGGCGCGGCCATCATGGCGCACGGCGACCGCTTCCCCGCCCCAGATCAGCTTGGCACCGCTCATGCCGAAACGCTGCCAGCGGCGATGGGTGAGATCTGTCGGTTGGCCGTCCGGCGTGCCGTCCCAGCCTTCCATTGGCAGCACGGCGAAACGGTTGCCGATGGTCTTGTCATTGATCTGGCCGTCCAGCGTAAGCGTATAGGAACGAGCCAGCGGCGGCGTGTGACCGGCATGATTACCGTCATGGGCGGCCAATGGGTTATTGGACTCAACCATCTCATCAATCGGAATCTGCGCGCCGATGCGTTCACAGTATTCGCGGAACTGTTCGACCGTCCGAAGCTGGGCAATGCGCTTGTAATTCGATTTTACGCTTCCGTTCCCGCCGTTATCGCTCATGATGCCCTGCCCCCTGCTGAAGCGACATCCAGTACATTCAGGCGTTCAGCCAGTTCCCGCAGGATTTCAACATCACTGTCAGGGCGTGAAGCGGACTGTGGATGCGTCATGTCCGACTGAATCCAGCCGCGAAGCTTCAGGAACTGTGCAGCGCTGTGTTTGTAGGCCGGGACCGGTGCGCGGAAGGCCAGAAATCCGAGATACTGAAGCAGGTCATTCAATTCATAGAACGCCGGGTCCTGCGCTTCCCACATGGCGTCACGCTCTGCGAACAGGTCCGGCGCAAAGGTGCTGAGTCCGAGCAGATAATCGCTGCCATACATCACCATATCAATCGCCAGATCGTTGCCAGTAAAGACCCTGAAGTCCGGGCGATGGGCGTCACGCAGGTTCAGGCGCTGCCATTCCAGTTCGCGGCTGAGCGACGAATGCTTTGCACCGATGCACTGTGGGATATCCAGCAGGCCCTGATAGACATCGAGATCGTAGATTTTGCCGAACGGGGCGAACATCGTCCCCAGTTCAAAGCCGATGAACTGCGGTGCGTGTTCCCCGATCTCGGCATAAGCTGCGACAATGCCCTCATTGCTCTGTGAGGTCAGCGCGTAGGACTGGAAGATCACCGGTGTGCCGCCATACTGGTAAATCAGATCCAGCGGACGGCGGTAATTCTCCACATCCCAGGCAGCGCCGGGCTGCGACGGTACAAAGGCCCCCGCCACAAATGCCCCGCCGGACAGCGTCTCTGACGTGCGCTTCAGTACCTCATGCCGTGTGTCCTCATCCAGCAGGTTGACGTATCCCGTGTCCATATTCACTGCCGGAGTCAGCCCGGCGGCGGCGGTACGCGCCACATGAGCGCAAAAACTGCCCCAGTCGATTTCGAGCTGATCGGTGAAAGGCAGCAGAATGGCGGACATGCCGGTAATTTTGCGCCCCGGCCTGATCATTGCGACCGGATGTGGTGCCGTTTGAATCATGACTGTCAGTCCTTCGTCTTGAGATAGCCAACCGATTGCAGATCACGTGTATAACCCGCCAGGGCGCGGCGGTTGTGTTCCCGGATTACAGCTTCAACCTTATCCGGATCGCGCAGGCGCAGCGCTTCCATGATCTGGCGGTGCTCCTGCTGCGCCTCGCGGATGCGACTGCCTGCGATGCCATTCAGATAATGCAGTCGCAGGCGATCCCAGTGATCGAACACCTTGTTGAGCATTTTCATCACCAGTTCGGTACGCGCACACTGAGAGATAAAAACATGCATGGCCCGGTTCTGCTCCGACCATGCATTGGGATTCTCGATATTCTGATCCATCTCATCGATCATCACCGCGACCTGTTCGATCTCGGCCTCGGTCATCAGACGGCAGGCGGCCCGGCTGCAGATCACTTCCAGCGATTCCAGCAGGGCAAAGACCTCAAAGATGAAATTAGCATCGATCTGTGTCACCGTCGCACCAATATACGGTTCCGTGCTGACGAAGCCATCCGCCTCAAGCTGCATAATCGCCTCGCGGATGGGGATCTGGCTGACCCCTAAAGCTACCGCCAGTTCATCGATCACAAGGCGCGATCCCGGTTTGATCCTGCCTTCCAGAATATCGCTGCGCAAGGCTTCGTAAACAATTTCCTTCTTGCTTTTGAAGACGGTAGACATTAAAAACCCTTTGCCTACTTGCAAAACATCCTATATCCTATATTATATATGGTAATCGCCAGATTGCCAAGCGATACTAAAGACCAACACAGGAGGTATGCCACGTTACCGATCACGAAATAAAGCAGCAACGAGATCCGTTTCCCATCGCATATTCGTTGAACTTTAAGGACTGAACATTAATGAAAACTTCAAGACTTTCCCTCTTTTTTACCCTGCTGAGTATTCTGCTGTTATTCACCTTAGGCTCTGTCATCCGTGCTCAGGATGCACAGGAACTCACCATCACATGGTGGGGGTCACAGGCACGCCACGACCGTACTATTGAACTGATCGAACTGTTTGAAGAGCAGCATCCGGGCCTTGAGATTACCTTTGAATTCAATGGCTGGGGTGACTACTGGACCCGTGTCAACACCCAGGCAACCGGTGGCAACGTAGCCTGCGTTATGCAGCAGGACTATGCCTACCTGACCGAATGGGCGTCACGTGATCTGCTGCTGCCGCTGGATGACCTGATCGAATCCGGCGCGATTGACGTCAGCAATGTGGATCAGAGCGTGCTGGACAGCGGCAAGGTGAACGGTGAGACCTTTGGTATCAGCCTCGGCACCAATTCACAGACCTTCATCCTTGATGTCGATGCATTCGAAGCGGCTGGCGTCGAACTGCCCGCCAGAGACTGGACATGGGAAGATTTCGAAGAAATCTCTAACCAGATCCACGAAGCAACCGGTATCTGGAGCATCGCCTACGGCCCGTGGGACGACAACATGATGAAGTCGGTCCTGCTCAGCAGCGGCCAGTGGCTGTTCAGCGAAGATGGCAGCGCGGTCGGCATTACTGAGCCGCAGATCTGGTTCGATCATCTTGCACGCGTCAAGCGCCTGATGGACTCTGGTGCGATCGCTCCGATGGAAGAACAGGCTGACATCGCCGCCGCTGGTCTCGAAGGTTCCCCGATCGTCGAAGGTAACGAGGCCATACGTTATCAGTGGAGCAATCAGGTCGTCGCACTGACCACCGCCGCTGGTGAAGATCGCAACTTCGTGCTGCATACCCTGCCTCGCGTTGAAGGCGGTCAGTCGGCCAACTACCTGAAGCCGTCCATGTTCTTCTCGATCACGGCCAGCTGCCCGACCCCGGAACTGGCCGCTGAATTCATTGATTTCGCGACCAACAATCTGGAAGCCAACGATATCCTGTTCGCCGAGCGCGGTGTGCCGATCTCCAGTGAAGTCCGCGAATATCTGGCTGATAAGGTTGACCCGGTTTCTGCACAGATCTTCGACTTCATCGCTGGACTCAGCGAAGATGCCAGCCCGGTCCCGCCGCCCGATCCGGCAGGCTGGAGCGATGTGAATGCCAATGTCCTGTATCCGCAGTACATCGATCAGGTGCTCTTCGGCCAGACCACGCCTGACGAAGGTTATGACTTCTTCCTGAGCGAAGCCAACAGCATCCTTGCACAGAATGCTGTTACAGAAGACGAGTAGTTGAGCATCTTTCATCCCGGCAGCGGGGGTGCGCTACGCGTATCCCCGCCGCTTTTATGCAGGATCAACCGTTTGTGGGAGCGAAAAGGCTCAATATATAATGACTGATAATGTGATCCCTGCGGTCTCTTCGGACGGCGTCCCGGAAGCACCAAAATCACGGGGCCGTGCCCGAACCGGTCGCGACTTTACTGTAAACAATCGGGCTGGGTATCTTTTTATATCGCCCTGGATTATTGCTTTTCTGCTTTTTACGCTGGTACCGATGGCGATTTCGCTGTACCTGGCCTTTACCAACTATGACACCCTGAGTGGAAAAGGTGAATGGATCGGCCTGGGCAACTTCCAGCGGATGTTTTTTGAGGATGTCCGCTATGGGCGTTCTGTCAGTGCGACACTGAAGTATGTGGCGTTCTCGGTCCCCATGCGATTGGCCTTCGCGCTGGCGGTCGCACTGCTTCTGAATACTAACCGGCGTGGGGTCTATCTGTATCGTGCTGCTTACTACATCCCGTCGATTATCGGCGGAAGTGTGGCCGTCGCGGTCATGTGGCGGCAGTTGTTTGGCACGCAGGGCCTGGTCAATGCCTTTATTGCACTGGCCGGATTTGACCCGGTGCGCTGGCTGGGGAATCCCGACACCGCAATCTGGACACTGATCATTCTGGCGGCGTGGCAGTTTGGCTCTCCAATGCTGATCTTTCTGGCAGGACTGCGGCAGATTCCCGCAGCGCTGTACGAAGCCGCCGAGATCGACGGTGCCAGTGTAATCAAACGCTTTTTCAGCATCACCCTACCCCTGCTCACCCCCATCATCTTCTTTAATGTAGTTATTCAGATGATCGGTGCCTTCCGCACATTTACACAGGCATACATTGTGACGGGCGGCACGGGCGCGCCGCTGGATACCACGCTGTTCTATGCCGTTTACCTGTATAACCGTGCCTTTTCACAATTCCAGATGGGATACGCAGCGGCCATGGCATGGATACTGCTGCTGGTGATCGCTGTGCTGACCGCGATCAACTTTAAACTGTCATCCTACTGGGTTTATTACGAAACGGAGCTAGAGTAGGCAACCGTATGGCGACCACTTCAACGACTTCAACCGTTGTTCAGCATGACACTGTTTCTAACAAGGCAATGGAAGAGCAGAGAAAAAGACAGCAGTTTATTCGCTCGGTCATCTATCATGCGGCTGTTGCCTTCTTCGGATTTGTGATGCTGTACCCGGTGATCTGGCTGTTCAGCAGCTCGCTCAAAGCGCCGGATAAGATCTTCACCGAAATCACCAATCTGATCCCCGCAGAACTGCACTGGGATAATTATGCTGAAGGCTGGGCTGGTTTCGGTGGCATCAGCTTCGCGACATTCTTCAAGAATTCATTCATCTACGCCGGGTTGGGAACGCTGATTCAGGTCGTAGCCTCGGTGATTGTAGCCTACGGGTTCGCACGTATTAAATTTCGTGGCAAGCGGATCTGGTTTACCGTGATGCTGCTGACGCTGATGCTTCCGGGCGAAGTACTGCTGATCCCGCAGTACATCATCTTCAACCAACTCGACTGGGTGAACACCTTCCTGCCGTTACTGGTCCCGCGTATTGGGGGCAGTGCCTTCTTCATCTTCATGATCATCCAGTTCATTCGCGGTATCCCGATGGACCTCGACGAAGCGGCGATGATCGACGGCGCAGGCCAGCTTGAGACGTTCCGTTTCGTGATTCTGCCGCAGCTCACACCAGCGATTATCACGGCGACAATCTTCTCATTTTACTGGACATGGGACGACTTTCTCGGCCCGCTTATTTACCTGACGAAGCCTCAGCTTTATACTGTATCTGTCGCGCTGCGCTCTTTCAGCGATGCCAGCAGTGCGAATAACTGGGGCGCGATCTTTGCCATGCTGAGCCTTTCGCTGGTCCCGGTCTTTCTCCTGTTCGTCTTCTTCCAGCGCTATCTGGTTGAGGGTATTGCGACCACCGGTCTTAAAGGTTAACCACGTTATGGCGGAACAAATCGAAACCGAACCCAAGGGTAGGCAGATGCGTCTGCCTGCACGTCAGATGGAACAGCTCGACCGATGGTCAGTGCCGGTGATGGCAAACATGCTGTGGGCGCTGATGTCGCTGCTGGTCCTGACGATCCCGCTGGCGATTGCCGGACTGATGGGTGTGATGTTCCGCTGGACGGAAGGACAAAGCCTGCAGGTCTTCCATGTCTTTTTCAATACGATCCGGCGCACATGGAAAAAGTGCTACGCGATCGCGGCGATTGATCTCGTCGTCGGCGGGCTGGTCCTGCTCAATCTGATGATCTTCGGCGTGATGGAAATGGACAACGTGATTGCGTTCCTGTCGCGCAGTATCACGCTGTTTGTGGCGATCATGCTGCTGCTGGTCAATATCTACGCCTGGACGCTGGTGTCTGTCTGGGATGTGTCCCTCAGACACCTGCTGACATCCTCGGTCAAACTGGTCTTCCTGCAACCCATCCGCAGCCTGATCCTCGGCGCAATCATCGCCGCCATTGCCGTCTTTTCAACCGTTCTGCCAGTCGCAATCTTCATTGTGGCGACCGGAGCAGTTATTGGCTACATCGCCTCTCGTGGGACTTCAAGCGTATTAGACCGGTATGTTTCGCCGCAGGATTTCAAATGGATTGAGCTGGACTGACCGCGAAACGCTTTCACTGACAGCTTTGCGGACTGACGGGCTGGCTCTGGTTTGACCTGAGACTGATACAGTGTCATCTTCGGGGTTCATTTGCTTATGTTTCTCGTCGTTTTCTTTAGTTTGTGTTGACATTTGCAAAAATGGCTCATTTGTAGGGGCGATGGATGATGCTTCGCATCACACGTCATCGCCCGCTGGTTGCTTAACCGCTGCGGGCGGACACGCAGG
>CAYNDH010000160.1:0-10473 GCA_964395665.1 uncultured Anaerolineaceae bacterium | reverse complement strand
CTAATTTCGTAACCAACAGAAGTTTAAGGACATAGCGGACGCGCTGAAGCGCTTCCCTACAATATGTTGGGATGACCTGTCGTCAAAGCAGATCTCCAGTCGTATCACGATAAAAGCAGGCGCATGTGACACCGGCGCTGTCCCGACGGCGATCTTCTACCCGCGCACTTCCACCGTGATTTCCTGACTTTCCGTCTGATTACCAGCCTGATCAAATGCGACGGCGCTGAAGACTTCGATGCCTCTGCCGCCGATCGGATACTCATACTCGAACGGCGCGTCGTTGTCGGTGAACACCAGCCGTCCGTCGTGGAAGAACTCGACACGGTCAATAAAGTTATCGCGCACATCGGCCTTGATGAGGATCGAGCGATCATCCGGGAAGCGATAGATTTTCCCCGGTTCAGCAGCGGCCAGCACGATTGTCGGCGGTGTGTTGTCGATGCGGACCTGCGTCGTCACGTTCTCACGAACACCGCTTTGCAGAATAACCGAGAGTTCCAGCGTATACAGGCCATCAAGCAGTGAAGTATCCCACTGGCCGAGTGGTTCGCCGGGGGTATAGGTGGTGCGATCTTCGCCGATCTGCGTCCAGCCGGTGGGATTGACACTCTCGGTATAGGCCAGCCGGTAAAGCTGCATATTATCCGGATTGATAGTGCCCATAATATCCACGCTGCCCTTGATATAGCTGTATGGCTGCGGTGAGTTGATGGCCGCCGAGTTAACGGTGTTATTGGTATAGAAGGCGTCGTATTCACGCGGCGGCAGCGGCCTGCGGTTGGCATTCCACCAGTCAAGCGCGGACTCCGGCGGGACGAAATATTCACGGGCCGCACGCAGAGCATTCGGTGTGGTGTTGGATGCCAGTAAACCCGTCTGTGTATTGACCTCAAACGACTGCCAGTGAGGATCGCGCTGCGTCGGTGTCACTCCCTGAATAAAGACCTCACGGTAGACCGGGCAGACACCGTTCGGAAGCAGGCCGGATGTCTGGCAGACATCAAGTTCGATAATGTCCGGTGGACGGCTCCAGTCTGTGGGGGGGATGGAGTCGCGCTGGTGGGTGTAGAGCATCATCGCCTGCCATACCGGGGCGGCCCCCTGATGCGAACCGGTTTCGAAATCGGTCGGCGTGCCATCTTCACGGCCAACATGCACACCGACCACACGCTGCGGCGTATAGCCGACGGTCCAGTCTTCGACCTGGTCAGTCGTCATGCCGCTGATAACTGCCGCCGTCCGGTCCACTTTCAGCGGATGATCCGTGCCGAACTGCTGATCGCGCAGCGCGTCATCCGACAGCAGATCACTGACCAGATAGCCTAATTCCGGCGAGTCACGAAAGATATTCAGGCGGCTGACATTGGGGATATCCGGCTGATATTCCCACAGCACGACTCCATCAGCATCGGTGATGCGCGTGACCGCTGCCGGATCGAGCAGACGATAATCTGTATCACGGGGGCGGGTGGGGATGCCGCGCATATCGCCCATAGTCGCAAGCACCGAGTAGGCGTAAGTGACATCCAGCAGGGCCACTTCGCCGCCGTAATCGAGCAGTGAGAGGTGATACGGGCCACCATCCAGACTGTTGATGCCGAGCATGTGAGCAGACCGCAGGACGTTACTCATCCCCTGAAGCTGCGCGATCTGGACGACACCGGTCCGCAGCCCACGCCCTGCCGCTTCCCGCAGGCTGATCGGGCCGCGATAGCGTCCGTCGTCGTTGACCGGCTGATAGATCAGCCCTTCGATCTGTCCGGGATAATTGCGCGGGATGTCCAGTACCATCGTGGCCGGCGTGAAGAAGGTCTGCTGGCGGCTGGGGCGGAAGCCTTCGAAATAGACGAACGGATAAAGCGTGACACCGGGCTGATAGGCCGCCTGCGTCGCGCTGCCGACCAGCGCCTTGATCTGGCCGGTTTCGACATCGATGATCGAGATCATGCCCGTATAAGGGGCGGTCTGGCCGTCTGCACCCGGTGTGATGGCCGCTGCTGGCAGCAGATCCGCTGCTGGCAGCAGATTGGCGGCGGCGATACACGGCCCGCCGTCCAGCGTGGTAATCGTCTCGACGCGGCCTTCCAACTGCGCCAGATGAGCGCGCAGGGTGCATTCAGACTGATAGTAGAGGTCAAGATCAAGGCTGGTGGTGATCGTCAGCCCGCCCCGGCTGACGAGCCGTTCACCGTTCAGGCCGAGTGAATTGAGGATATTTTCCGCCTGACGACGGGCATATACCGCGAATTCCGGCGCGAGTTCGGGTGTCTGACCGGCATTGGGCAGCAGCCGGGTCGCGATCCGGCTGGCGTCGTCATGCTGCTGCTGTGTGATCATCCCGGCCAGCAGCATCCGGCGCAGTGTGTCGCTCTGACGACTGCGGGCGGCGATTTCATCATCCACCGGATTATACTGCGGCGCAGTCGGGATGGATGTCAGCAGGGCGGCTTCATCCAGTGTCAGATCACGCGCAGATTTGCCGAGATAGACCTGCGCCGCCGCTTCGATGCCGTAGGCTTCGTTTCCGTAATAATTGGTGTTGAGATGCCATTCAAGGATCTCCGGCGGTGAGTAACGTCGGTTGATCTCGGCGGCAAGTGCGATCTCCTGACCGCGTAGTTCGGCGGTGGGGAAGTCGGTTTGTGACAGGATGGTATTCCGCACCAGTCGGCTGGTGAGTGAGGGATCAGCATCGATTGGCCCGCTGAAGAAGTTACGCCACAGGCGCAGCATCGCACCGCTGAAGTCATAACCGGCTGTCGTCAGAAAATCCTCATCTTCGACCAGCAGTGTGGCCTGTGCGACATAGGGCGGCAGTTCATCCAGCCGGATGTAAGACCGATGATCACCGAGCGGGTCCTGTACAGAGAATATCAGCGTGCGGCCATCATTGGCATAAAGCCGTGTCACGCCTTCGATTGTGCTGAAGTCGATGGTATCCATCGGCGTGGGCAGGCTGACCGCCGCCTGTGCATAGACCGCACCGGTCATCCCCATAAATCCGATGAGCGGCAGGCCCAGCAGCACGAACAGGATCAGGGCGAAACTGTAATTCCATGCGCGGGAACGGGCCGCACTGACCGCCCGTCTTTCACGGCGATTGCGGCGTCTGCGGATGATCTGGGTGGCAGAGGACAACGTGCACCTTATCTTATGAAAAACTTAACGAATGCTGTACTACTCATTTTCTACTCATCTTTTACCGCCCTATTTGAATTTTTTACAAAGCATCACTGGGCGGTAATTTAATGAGAGGCAATGGCGCATCAGCGGTAGGGCAGTGACATTATCATCGGAGTAATTTTACACGGCCAATCCGCGATATTATGGCCGAAAAATAATCCACTGCCGATCTGATACCTGTTTATAGAGTAAACCAGCAGCCGGTAGAATTGCAAAGGGCGACTTTCTGACTATCATCGTCGCCCTTTGCCGGTACTCGTATTCAGTGGAGTGGGGGATTAACCCACATCTTCGGTGACGGTGACTTCATCCGTGACCTGATCTGTGACTTCCTCTGTCACCGTCAGTTCTTCTGTGGCAGCAGCCTCGCCGGTGAATTCAGGGTTCGGCAGCATCTCTTCGGTCACATCCGTGTCCACATCTGCCCCGAACGGGAGGTCGAGTTCGGCACTGGATTCCGGCAGGATGTCTTCTACCTGCAATTCCGCTTCATCGACGGCTTCGGGCAGCGGGAATGGCGGGAACTTCAGGACACGGGCAGAAGACGCATCGCTGACATAGATGTTGCCCTGCGCGTCGGTGGCGATGCCATTGGTAGTATAGAACTCGCTCAGCGACGGATTCTCGCGGTTGGACTGGCCGAAAGCGCCGAGACATTCGCCGGAGCTAAGGCTGTAGACCAGCACGCGCCCGCCATCGGGATCGGTGATGTACAGCAGGTCGCGGCTTTCATCCAGCGCCAGATACGGACGGCTGCCGCCGACTTCATACCACGCCCGAACCGGGTAATTCGTCAGGAAACCGCCCATCATATCAAAGACAGCGATGCGGCGGTTCCAGGTATCCGCGACAAACACACGGCCATCCGATGAGACTTCGATACCGGTCGGCTCATCGATCTGTCCGGGGGCGCTGCCACCAGAGGCGATGTCGCGCAGGTAGTTCCCATCGGCGTCATAGACGCGGATACGCTTGTTGCCGGTGTCGGAGACGTAGATATTGCCCTCTGCATCGACCGCGATATCACGCTGCGCCCAGAAGCCGTCAGCCGGTTCGATTGGGGCATTGAAGCCGAAGGACTGCCACTGTCCCCATGAGTTGACATGTTCGAGTTCCGGCGAGAAGACGCGGACGCGGTGATTCCACGTATCCGCCACGGCCATCCAGCCGCCGGGACCGAAGGCCACGCTGTTCGGACGATTGAAGAACGCGCCCTGCTGATCGGCAGTGCCGCGCTGACCGAACTGGTCGATAAACGCGCCGGTTTCGGTATCGAAACGGTAGAGGGCGCTGTTGCTCTCCAGATCATCCGCGACGTACAGGATGCCATCCGGTGAAACCGCCAGTCCAATCGGGACGCGCAGGCCGGCGCTGGCAATATCCATCTCAACCGTGGCGGAGATCGTCTGCCAGTTGGCGATACAGGCGCTGGCTTCGGCGACATCAACCGGGTTAACGGCGGAACCATCACCGACGCCGTACTGCCAGACCTGCGCGGCGACATCCTTGCGCACGTACATATACATCTTGTCCTGCACCGGCCATGCCGCCAGATCAAAAGTCTTGCCGAGCGCACTGCCATAATCGCTGTAATCACGCTGCCACCAGATGTCGAACAGGCCGCGCCGGACCTGTGCCGCCTTCTGTGCCCGCTGTAATTCCTCCGGCGTATCATTGGCCGGTGAGAGATAGAAGGTGTCAACGATGCGCTGCGGGTTCAGGTCGAAGTAATCCATCATCGGCCACCACATGCGCGAGAATTCGAAAGGCTGGTAGCGGTCTTCCAGCAGTGGCTCGACCACCGAGCGATTAGCCTCACCGACCATCACGACAATGGCATCTTCCATATCGCGCAGGTTCGGGTTCTCACCCATATAAGCCTTGTTCTGGAAGTGGCGGAAGTACCACACACCCGGCCATGACATCTTGTTGTCATACGCATAGCGGATATTGTTGCCGTTGGTGGTGGCAAAGCTTAGTTCAGCCAGTTTATCGGCGACGACCTTGGTGCTGTTGGTGCCGTGGGCATAAACCAGATATTCGTTGGCGTAGTCGTAATTGATGAATGAGGCCATCCACGCGGCGCGCAGCGTCAGACCGGCGAGCAGGATGAACAGCGCCACCATAAACACCTGCCGCGCATGTCGCCAGCCGGTATTCGGAATCCAGCGCACGATGATAACCGCAGACCCGATTGCAACCGCCAGCGCCAGCAGCCAGCCGTTCGTCCACTGGATCTGATCGACCGTCACGCCGGAGAACGGCACCCGTCCGCCCAGCGGCTGAAGGATCAACTGACCGACTCCAACCAGCAGGAACGGGATGACCAGCAGATACAGCCAGCCGCGCTCGATGAAGGTCCGCCACTGGATGCGGTCGAAGATCGTCCCGAAGAACCAGCCGGTCAGGAAGATCATCGGCGTCGTCAGGTGTGTGCCCAGCCACGGCATCTTCTCACCGGCCAGCGTCAGGCCAATCAGGAAGAAAATGGCCCACCATGCGAAGAACAGCAGGAACGGCGGTTCTGTCAGCGGACGGTATTCCGCAATGACGGCGCGAGCTTCTGGCAGGGTGAGCGTCGCCGTTTCCGGTTTTTTCGCCTTCTTCGCTATGCTGTAGGAGTCTACGCTGTCCGTGACCGGCTGCGGCGGCACCGGACGTCCGTCATCTGTGAGCAGCCCTTCATCGAGCGGCGACATCTGGTCACCAGCATGCAGCTCGAAGTTATGGGCGACGTCTTCAGCCTTCTGCAGCAGCAGACGGCGACGCCAGAAGATGAGCATCCCGGCGATAGTGGCGAACAGACTGCCGATGATCGGCAGATATTCGTAGACCGGCATGATCACCAGCAGGTAGTAATACTGCGGCTGATTACCACGCCGTTCGCCCTGCTGTTCCAGCCAGTACTGAAGGCTGTAAATCATGCCCGTGGCGAGACCGGCGATATTGGTGAAAATGGTTGTGAAAAAAAACGCAAATATAGCATGGAAGATGATGCTGGCGATCAGGTAGCGCCGCCAGTTCCATGTCAGGCCGGTGACGGTCGCAAGGATCATCAGCGGCAGCCATGCGATAAAGCCGACCACAAAGCGCCCGATCTGCTCTGGGCCTATGACCGGCGCAAACCGGAGCGTCAGCGTCCCGGTACTGGAATCGACCAGAAACGCGGGCAGGCTGTTGGCGATATTCTGATAATCGGCAGATGTGCCCCCCGTGCTGACGATAAAAACAGCCGTCAGCCATGGCAGAATCAACCCGCCCATGACGATCATTACATCGAGTTCAGGGAACTGGTCGAGATGCTTCCACCATCCGGCCTGACGGGAATAGAACAGGCCGCCGACGATCACGATCATGATTACCCACGGGGCGATCAGCGGTGTGCGGCTGAAGCTGTCCTCAACGGTGACGATCTCGCCATTCTCACCCGGAACCGGCTGCTGGATTTCAGCACTTTCGCCCGGTGTCGGGACGTGAGAGAGTTCCTCAACGATAACGAAACCGGCCAGGATCACAGCCACCAGCCCGAACAGGATCAGAAGCTGGCGCAGCGGCAGGCGCGAATAATTGCCACGGTAAACATAGAGCATCGTCCCGACGACCACCGCCGACACGAACAGGAAGACCAGCGCCGTCCACAGCAGGAAGCTGCGCGCATTGAGATCCCCAAACCAGCCGCTGGCCGCCACCCCTGCACTGACGTTATCCAGCGGGATCATATCCAGCACGATGTACATGCCGAGCGCGGCCATCCCTGCCACGACCACAGCCAGCGCGATCATATTAAAGACCGGGCGTCCGGGGACGTGATAGAAGTGCTGCGCCAGCCGTACAAACCAGTACACCAGCAGGAACAGGCCGAAGATCGCAATGTAGAAGAATGAGGTTTCCTTCGAGCCGAGATTCCACACCATGGCGGCGGCAAGGATATACAGCCAGTGAGCGCGGCGGCGCTGGTTCAGCGAGCCTTTGAGATACATCAGGATCGCCCACGCCATCAGGATCGCGGACATGATTGAGGGTGTATCGTGGCGGATGTAACGGTTGTAATACAACAGCAGCGGTGAGGTGAGGATCATCAGACAGGCGAGAATCGTCCCCCACCGCCCAAGCCATCGCCTGAACAGCAGCGGCGACATCACCATGAAGATGCCGAGAATCGCCGGATAAAGCCGTGCGCTGAAGTCGTTATCGCCAAACATCGAGTAGAAGAAGGCCGTCGCATGAAACAGGATCGGCCCGTGCATCAGCGGTGTGTGAACAAAACGGCCATCTTTGTACAATTCGTAGGAATAGTAAGTGTGCAGGCTTTCATCGTGGCTCATCGCCCGTGCGCCCAGATCGTAGAAGCGCGTGAAGACCGCCAGCGCGAAGATCAGGATCAGCAGCGCGGTTTCCCAGTTCAGTACAAATGAACGGTTCAGCATCCGCTCAAGCAGTGCAGGATTTGAGCGCGAATCGCCTTCGGAAGCGCCAGGGCGTCCGATCGGTCCGGTTGGACCGGTTGGCTCATTCAGCGGCTCGTTGATTGTGGTTGCCATTCATTATCCTCAATCGTCATTGTCCGGGTCATTTTCATTAAACCGGCCAGAGTCATCGTCTCTGGCGTGGAATTGTCATGTCGCTGGTTGGCCGACCGACCGTTTGACCGGTCGCTGGCCGATGGACGGCTGGCTTTGTTCGTCCACCTGTAAACGTCTGCTTGCATGATACATGGCGTTTACATGGCTGCGAATGCAGGCCGGTGATTCGACGACGGCATTCTAACAGATTTCGCGCCGGGAGTCGTCCTTATTTCTCTTGCGTCACGACCTGCGTCACAACCACCGTGGCCTGTGGGAACGCCGGTGCAGGCAGCGTCGGCGTTTCCTGAATACTTTCCTGACTGGCATTTCTGGCAATCAGCACCGTCGTCTGTTTTTCTTCAGTGGGCAGGCCGGTGGCAGTCATCGGGATCGGCTGTGTCAGAGAGACAGCGAACGCGGTGTAATTCGCGCCGAACGTCAGCGGCAGCACCAGCGCCATAGCGATGACCAGCCCGACGACACCATAGCGCACCCGGAATCCCGACGGCTCCCGACGCCACTGACGGCGCAGGATTGTGTCTGACGCGTGTACAGGTGCATTCGCAGACGTGCTGGCAGGCAAACGGATGCTGTCGGCTTCCAGTTCGCTTTGCACTGCTGCCCAGATCCGATCGAGTGTGGGTTTTTCCGGCTGGCCGACGAGCGGCAGGCGGAAATTCAGTTCACGGGCGGCCTCTCGCTGGCGGATATATTCCGCATAGCAGGTGGGATAACCTTCAATATAGCGGGCCATGCGCCGCCGCGCTGCGGGTGGAAGTTCGCCGTTGATATAGGCGACCATGCGCGTTTTGCAGTAGAGCGTCCGAAGATAGAGCAGTAACATGACGGGTGTAATCTCGCGTGACTTCAGTCTGTTACGACTATATACATCAGAAGCTCAATAATTCCTCTAACAATCCGCGACCAACCGGGTTGAGAATCTGACGCAGGCGATCATGGGCCAGCCGGACGCGGCTTTCCGCCGTTTTCTGCGGGCATCCCATCACATCGGCGATCTCGCGATACGTCAGGCCGTGGCCGTAGCGCAGCACGACGGCTTCCCGCAGCACCGGTGACAGATCGGCCAGTGCGCTTTCGATAGCGTCCTTCGCGGCGCGGCGTGAGATGGCGGCTTCCGGTGTTTCGGTATCGGGTGCAGGCAGATCCTGTCCGAAGAGTTCGGAGAGGTCGAGCATCGGGGGGCGTTTGCGGCGGTACGTATTACGACAGCGGCTGACAGCAATCGTATACAGCCACGTTTTGAATGAGGCTTTACTGGCGTCAAAGCGGTGCAGATTTTTGAAGGCGTAAACGAACGCTTCCTGCGAGACATCTTCCGCATCTTCGCGGCTAAGGACCAGGCTGTAACACAGGCGGTACAGCCCAGCGGCGAACATCTCATACAGCGCAGCACACGCCACCTGATCACCTTTCAGGCAGCGTGCGATTAAAAGATCAGGAGTCAGAGCGTCCGGGGTTTCGTTGGTCTGCATGGATGTGCTGGCATCGGCTGCCGGAAATACATCAGTCATGAAGGCTTTATCCGCCGTCTCGATTTATGAGAGCCTGTTGTGTACAAAATGAAATGGAAGCAGGTTCAAGGCTTTATACACACAGAATGCCGTATCTCCTCAGAAGATCGGCATAAGTCGTATTACCCTCTGCATTTTACGGTCGTTACGCAGTGGTTAATAGCCAGAATATTACGAAAACTGTAAATTGTCGGATAACCTGTTTCTGCTGACGGATATGCCGATGGCGATGCTATAATCTGCGCCTTCATCATCGTCATTTCATCGGAGAAAAGCCTCCTATGCCCCTGACTGAAGCATCATGCGCTGATTTCCCTGCCAATCCTATCGAGAAGCCCGGTTATACCCTCGAATTCAGCGACGAATTTGACAGCTCTGAACTCGATACGGGCAAATGGCTTCCGTATTATCTGCCGCAGTGGAGTTCCCGCCAGCAGGCTGCTGCCAATTATACTTTTGCTGACGGTCATCTGGTCTTACAGGTGACGGAAGATCAGCAGCCGTGGTGCGCGGAATACGACGGTGATAACCGCGCTTCGGTCCTTCAGACGGGTGTGTACGCGGGGCCGGTTGGCAGCCACATCGGGCAGAGCCGCTTCCGTGGTGATCTGGTGGTACGTGAAGCACAGCCGCCGCAGCGCAGATATACGCCCCAGTTCGGCTACTTCGAAGCGCGTGTCAAAGGGCTGACGGCCAGTGCCAGTCATGTCTCGCTGTGGATGATCGGTTATGAAGAGGTCCCGGAGCAGTGCGGCGAAATCTGCCTGTTTGAACTGCTCGGCAGCGAAGCCGGGGCTGATGAGTCGGTCGTGCGCTATGGCGTGCATACCTGGACCGACCCTGCCCTGCGAGAAGAATTCTTTATCGAGCGCTTCCCACTGGACTCCACCTGTTTCCACATCTACGCGGTGGAATGGACGCCGACGCACATCGATTTTTACATTGACAATGTGAAAATCCGCACGATTGACCAGTCACCGCGTTATCCGATGCAGTTCATGCTGGGGATGTTTGAGCGCCGTACACAGAATGCATGGACCGGCCCCTATAACCCGACCGATCCTTATCCCAAAACCTTTACCGTTGACTATGTGCGCGGCTATCAGCCGATGGTGCCCTACCCGCGCTGATCGTCCGATTGGGGATTTCGAGTTCAGGTGCTTACAAGCGGACAACGCAGGCATTGTCCC
>CAYNDH010000159.1:0-10478 GCA_964395665.1 uncultured Anaerolineaceae bacterium | reverse complement strand
CGCCCCTACACATGAGCGATTTTTGTAAATGTCAACACACCCTACAGAAACTCTACATGCAGGCCCTCTGAAATCAGCGGTCATTCTGCTTTGTTGCCTCGAAAAAAAGCGTTATATGATCCGTCCGAAATCCCCCGCAAAACAGGGGGAAATATCAGGAAAATGTCAGAAGATTTATATATCTTTTTAACGAAATAGTTGTATGATTCTCGATGCTGCTTCAACCTCACACTCTCCCCTGCGGCAGCACCTTTAACGACCTTTTACACCCTTTCACACAATGCCACTGGAGGCATTCTATAGAATGAACACAGTCCAATTGGACACGACAGCTTCAGATTCTACTTTACCCACCCCTGCACTGATCCTTGATTACGACATCATCAGCGAAACCTATCACCGCTTTATCGACCTGTTCCCCGGTGGACGGGTTTATTACGCGATGAAAGCCAACGCTACCCCTCGCATCTGCCGTCTGGTAGTGGAGAGCGGCGGCGGTCTGGAGATCGCATCGCTGGCGGAACTCGAACTGGCGCTGCGGGTCGGCGCATATGGCGATCAGATCATTTGCAGTAATCCGATCAAAAACCCGGCCTTTATCCGTCGGATGCAGGCTGAAGGCGTCTTCGCCTGTGTAGTGGATTCGACCTACGAAGTCGAGAAGATCGCCCAGCACGCCCCCGGCACACGGGTTTATATCCGGCTCTCAGTGGATAACACCGGCAGCGTCCTGCCGCTGGCAGGCAAGTTCGGCGTCAGCGGCGCACAGGCGATTGAGATTGCAGAACTGGCGCGGGAAAAGGGACTGGATGTCATCGGGCTGTCGTTCCATGTCGGGTCACAGTGCCTGAATCCCAATAACTGGGTAAACGCCATCCGCGCCTGTGGTGAGGTGTGGCAGGCGGCGCAGGCACGCGGGTTCAGCTTCTACTTTCTGGATATTGGCGGCGGCTTCCCGGCTGGCAATTATCACGATGAGGCGATCCCGGATCTGGAAGTCATCGCGGACAGGGTGACCTTCGCCGTGCGCGAATATATCCCCCATACCGATGATCTGATGCTGGTGCTGGAACCGGGCCGTGGTCTGGTCGGGGAATCCGGACGGCTGGTCGCATCGGTTGAGGGCAAGGCCCCGCGTGATGCTGATGAATGGCTGTATCTGGATGCGGGTGTGTTCAATGGCCTGATGGAGACCTATCAGGGCTTCCCGCCGGTCATCCGATTGATGGCTGCGGATGCTCATCTGCGCCCGCTGAAGGTCTACACACTGGCCGGGCCAAGCTGCGATAGCTGTGATGTGCTGGCACGCGGCGTCACCCTGCCGGAGATCCACATCGGTGACCGCCTTCAGTTTCTGGATGCTGGTGCTTATGTGACCGAATACGGCGCAGCCTTCAACGGCTTCCCGACGCCGGAAGTGATCCACCTCAACGCCGACCAGCACCTGAGTCCGGCGGAGCGAGAAAGTACGGTGTTCAGTCTGGCTCCGGTCTGACTGACGAGGCGTGACGGGAGAAATCAGCGCCACACCTTAAACTGACAACGCCCCGTGCGGCTTAAACGATGGTAACGCACATAACCATCCTACCGCGCGGGGCGTTTTTGATTCTCAGTGAATTTGTGCTGTCCGCAACTTATGAGGCAGCCGCTTCATCCTTCAGATTTTCTTCAAGGAACGTCAGCACCTGATCCCATGCATCCTGCGCCTGTTCGGAAGTCTCCAGTGCTTCAGGATTCACGAAGGCATGGCCGACACCTTCATAGACCGTCACAGCATGGACGATCCCGGCATCGGTCAGCGCCATATCAAATGCTTCGACACGCGCCGCCGGGAACTGCTGATCTTCAGAGCCGAAGATCCCAAGCACCTCTGCCCCACTTTCCAGCAGTGCGCCGAAACCCTCTGGATCGTCAATCGTCTCGCCATACAGATCGACCACGGCGGCAATCCCGGCGTTCTGTGTGCCATGGCGCAGCGCAACTCCGCCGCCATAGCAGAAGCCGATCACACCGATATTCTCCACATCCACAAACGGCAGTGATGCCAGATAATCATAAGCGGCCTGCATATCGCTGTCCGCCCGTGCGGGATCGGCAGTGGCACGCGCCGCAATCGCCGCCGGGACGGTCGTCGCCAGCACACCGCGATAGGTATCCACCGCCAGCACGACATAGCCCTCTGCTGCAAGGATCTCGGCCATCTCGGTCATTTCTTCATTCAGGCCCCACCACTCATGCACCATCAGCACCGCCGGATACAGGCCGTCAGCATCCGGAGCAGCAGGCTCGGCGGTCTCGACGGCGTCTTCGGTCATCGCTGCTGTGTCAGCTTCATCCGGCTCGATGTCAGCACCCGCCGGTTCGATCATCTCCGGCAGCAGGCCGACATCCACACCTTCCGGCACGGCCAGATAGCCGCTGATCCCGGTCCCATCTTCGGCGGGATAAACCACATTCGCCACGGCGCTGATCTGGTCGGCTTCGGCGGTTTCACTGGCTTCCTGAGCTATCACCTGAATCAGCGCTGTCCCCCCGATCACAAGTCCAGTCAGAATTGCAAGCAAAGGTCTGAGCCAGAATCTGCTTAATGTCTGCATCTCGTTTAGTCCTCACGCTTATCGGTTCACAAGAGTCGTTCCAGTACCCAATACCGTTTTCCACAGTTGCCAATTGCCAAATTCGGATGCAGCGATTATCAATGGCGCATCTGAATCTATGATGAACAGTGGTGAAAAATTTGCAGTCAGAATCCGTGAAAAGGGACCGGCGCACTGCCGATATTGCGATTGTGGGGGCTGGGGCCGCTGGATTGATGGCCGGTATCTGGGCGGCACGCACGCACCCGGATCGCCGTGTTGTCCTGCTGGATGGCGCGAAAAAGCCCGGCGCGAAGATCCTTGTTGCAGGCGGCGGGCGCTGTAATGTCACGCATGATGTGGTCGAAGCAAGCGCCTACGCCGGATCATCCCGCAACGCGATCCGCAAGGTCTTACGGCGCTTCGATGTCCCGCAGACGGTCGGATTCTTCCGTGAACTCGGCGTCGAACTCAAGCGGGAAGAGACCGGCAAGCTGTTCCCCGT
Organism: uncultured Anaerolineaceae bacterium; assembly: GCA_964395665.1. Taxonomy (GTDB): domain Bacteria; phylum Chloroflexota; class Anaerolineae; order Aggregatilineales; family Phototrophicaceae; genus JAEZAF01. The sequence goes on along the minus strand of CAYNDH010000159.1, from coordinate 7,397 downwards.
TACCGATGACGCCCATACCGTGCTGAATGCCCTGCTGCATGCCGTCCACAGCGCCGGGGCCGTGATCCGGCATCCGCAGCGGGTTGACTCAATCGAGCATCATGCAGATGGGTTTTACCTGTCTGGTGACTGGGGGACGCTCCACGCCGATAAGGTGATCCTTGCAACTGGCGGACGGAGCCTGCCCAAAACCGGCTCGGATGGCGGCGGCTATCGGCTGGCGCAGTCACTCGGCCACACGCTGACACGGCGCATCACACCGGCGCTGGTCCCGCTGACGCTGCCACGTGATCACTGGATCTGTGCGCTCAGCGGCCTGACACGCCGTACCACGCTGGAACTGCACGCTGGTTCCGGCAAACGGCTGGTCAGCTTCACCGACTCGATGCTCTGCACCCACTTTGGGCTGTCCGGCCCCGGCGTGCTGGACATCAGCCGCTATTATCTGGATGCCCGTGCAGGTGATCCGGCGGCGGCCCTGATCCTCAACTGGCTGCCCGAAACCGACTCCGAGTCCTTTGATCAGGCGCTTCAACAGGCCGGTAAAATCAGTGTCCTGCGCTTGCTGACCGACAGCCGCGATTTACCGGATCGTCTGGTGCGCAGTCTGTGTACAGAGGCCGGACTCGAACCACAGCAGCCGATCTCCACCCTGACACGCAGCCAGCGCCGCGCACTGGTCCAGACCGTCACCGCCTATCCGCTGCCGATCACCGGTGATCGTGGTTACACCTATGCCGAAGTCACCGCAGGCGGCGTCCCGTTGAGCGAAATCCGGCTGGAGACGATGGCGTCACGCCTGTGTCCCGGCCTGTATTTCTGCGGCGAAATCTGCGATGTCGATGGCCGCATCGGGGGCTATAACTTTCAGTGGGCATGGAGCAGCGGTTACATCGCAGGCATCTCGGTCTGACCGCCTGTGCAAGCAAAAGCGGGAAACAAAAAATGGGGCATCTGAAAACCGATCAGACACCCCATTTGCCTGTTTGCTTCTATACAACCGATAAACCGCTGTCCGCGCAACGGTTAACTGCGCAGTACACCACTGCCGTATTCGCCGGAACTGTAGACGTAGACCGTCTTCCCGAGTCCGGTCACTTCCTCATCTTCATTTTCACTGTAGAGCAGGAAGTTGTAGATGAACTTCGCATCACTGATCGACAGGTTCACACAGCCACGGCTCTGACGATAGCCGAACAGGTCATGCCAGTAGGTCCCGTGCAGGCTGATACCGCCGTCGAAATAGATCACCCATGGCACGAACTCAAGTGCGTAGGCATCCGGCGCACCGGTTGAACCCGACATCGGATCTGCTTCGAGCTGCGCCCAGATTTCGAACACCCCCTCATTGGTATCCTTGGGCGGGATGCCGGTAGAAACCAGCGTCGCGAAGACCGGCGTTTCGCCTTCATAGGCGATCAGGCTCTGCTCGTACAGGTCAATCGCAACCCAGCGCCTGGTCGCGTTTTCTGGCCTCTCAGTCTTCTTGAAAACCGACACAAAGGTCTGTTTCACCCACTGGTTCGGCCCGATCATGTACCAGTGCCAGCCGTCTTCGTCGTACACTTCATCGTAGATGTTGACCAGTTCGTAGCGCTTGAGGAAGCGCCCCGTATCCGGTGAAGAAGGGCCGCCGGGATATTCGGAGACGTAAACCCGGCTGAGGTCCAGCACGATTGCGATCGGATGCACCAGCCCATTCAGAAGCTGCACGCCGCGATGATAGGACGGCGGATTATTGACGGCGCTATCAGTCGGGAGCCACTGTCCGCCCCGGATCTGAATCCAGCCATCAACACTCTGATCAACGGCATTGACGTAATTGAAGCCAGCCGGGATCTCGCCAATGATGTTACCACCCGGCCCATCGTAAGTCGGCGTCGCGTCCGGCCCAACCTTCCAGAAGCTGTAGCTGCTTAGTGTACGGCGGTCTTCCTGGACGTAGGTCACACCTACGGGTTGGGGAAAGGCCGCGACCATCTCGGCGCAGGCCGGAGAGAGTTCAGCACTATGGTCAGCCATGGCAGCTTCACCCGCCCCATCACACACGGATGGATCGTACTTCAGCGGCTTACGGATTGCGGCGGGTTCTGCATTGACCACCGCAGCGGCTCCAACGGACAGCAGCAGGCCAGCGATCAGGACAAAACGCGGAAGCTTCATTCGATTGATTGCATGATACAGATCGGACATTGATTCAAACCTCTAAAACCTGACAATGACATTTACTGATGTTGTTCGGTAGATGTTGATGATAACCCATGCACCCTTATGATGATGCAGTCGGAGTCAGCGTCGGTGTGGGTGTCGCGCTCTCCGCAATCACAGTGGCCGTCGCAGGCATGTCGGCATACTCATCAGACATCACGACATCCCGCTGGAGCCAGCGCACGACCATCACCCACGAGCGCCCCGGCTTCAGCGGAATCGGCTCATTGTTGCCAAACTTGAGCTGTAAACCGCTGCCCAGCTCGCGATCCCTGCGCGCCCAGAAGCCCTCATAGACCACGCCATCGCGCATCACCACTGCCGGATAATAACCATCGGGTTCATTCCACAGCGCGATCTCAATCGACGCCGACTTACTCTCAGGCTCAAACAGATCAGGCCGGTCATTGTGCGGGGCCTGAATGATAATCACATTATCGACCCAGACCTGCTGTTCGTCCGCCGCGTCGAAGTGTGGCAGGCCATCGGTGAAGCGCAGATACTGGCCGGTTTCCGCGTCATACTGCCAGCGGGCGCTGGTCTGCCCGTACCAGTTGATGAAGACATCATTGGCGGTCTTATCAGTGGGCGCGGGTTGTTCCTGAAAGAAGAAACCTCTGGCGCGTTCGGGGATATTGACACCGCGCCGGTCGGCCTTGATCCAAAGGAGATTGGTATCCAGATACAGGGTATGCTCGAAGGCCATCCCATCCTTCGGGAAGCGGCAAAAACCTGAATCCTCACAGTTATCACCGAACTGCGGTGAGAAAATGTTATATCCCCATGGAACCTGCTCGCCATCCAGCACGATATTCCTGATCGGCTCACTGGAACCGGAATACGCCCAGAGCGCGTTGGTCATAGGTGCGATTTCGAGATCAGCCAGACGTCCGCTGCGGACCGGCCCGACATGGGTCGGCGCATTCGTCCGGTAGACCGCCGCGAAGCGTGTCACACCGCCCTCGACCTCATATTCCCAGATGACATCCGCCTGATTCAACCCGCTCTGCGGGCGTACAATCGGCGGGTAATTCGAGATCTTGACCATCAGGTTACGCCGGAACTGCGCTTCTTCATCCGGATAGGCCAGCCCGGTCAGCGAATTGATGCCATCGGGATAGACCGCCGGGCCAATCGGGACGGGTGTCGGCGTCGGTGTTTCGCTGGCGGTCGGTGTGGCCGTCGGCGTTTCGGACGGCGTCTGGGTAGGAGTCAGTGTAATGGTAGGGGTAGGCGAAACATTCGGTGTGTTGGTCGCAAACACGATTTTAGTCGGCTGCGGGGTGTTGGTGATGAATGTCTGGCTGTAAACCGTCCCCTGTGCGCTGACTACAGCCAGCATCAGGAAGGCGGCGACCAGTGTCACAACACTTAAAATTCGGCGCATATTATCCTCATGGATCAACAGCAAATGTTTAACCTTACAAGCCTTGTCTTCGGCAAAACGGCTAACAGCATAACAAAACAGGCGTATGGATGGAATAGCGATTCCCATACGCCTGCCCTACGCTGTTATCCAGGTCGGTCAACGGTCAACGGTCACGAATGGCCGTAGTCAACCGCACCGCAGTCACGATGAAGTCGATTTGATGACGTGTTTGATTGGGATCAGGACACTCTGGCCGTCCTTCCCGCGCTGGATGATGAACAGATCATCCTGATCGCGGATGCGGTCAAGGAACAGCACACCGTCCAGATGATCCATCTCATGCAGGGCGGCGCGGGCATCCAGCCCTTCCAGCTCCATCTCCATCGGCTGGCCGTTTTCATCCAGCGCCCGGATTTTGATCTTATCCGCACGCCATGTATAACCATACAGTCGTGGGATGCTGAGGCAGGCGTCATAATCACGCTCTTCCATGTCGGACTCAAACACCAGTTCCGGGTTGATCACGGCGATCGGCTGGCTGAGTTCCCTGTCAGAGTCGCCGTCATGGGTCTGCCCCAGGCGGATGACAAACACCCGCTTCAGGACGCCGATCTGCGGGGCGGCCAGCCCGACACCGGCTTCATCCAGCAGGGTGTCCTTCATGTCGCGGATCAGCGCTTTCGTCTTTTTATCGACGCGAGTCACCGGCGTGGAAGGCGTCCGCAGGATCTTTTCGTCTTCGGGGTGCATCAGAATGCGTCGTTTCATTTCGTTTATCGTTCCTTATAAGCTCATGTGATGGCCCGTGCAGGTTTGCACAGTTGGGCGATCAGCGGGCGCCGTCTATACTCTGTGATGATGACAACACTATTTTATCACGGTCGCGTGTACAATTTTACCGTGTCTCTAAAACTTCCCTTATCATAATTCGTACTGAAGTCCGAGAGCCGCTTTTTTTCGAAAAAAGGAGAACTGTTTTTATGACCACAACGGCTGAACGGTTGGCAGAAGAACGGCTGGCAGAAGAACGGTTGGCAAAAGAACATTTACCGGCAGAGCACAAATCAGCACGGGCAGCGCTGCCAGCAGATCACCTGCGCTTCGATTATCTCTACGCACTGTTGTCAGGATTCTTCATCTTCGGGCTGTTTCTGGATGGATGGGCGCATAATAACGGACGCGTTGACACGACATTTTTTACGCCGTGGCACGCCTTTTTATACGGCTCTTACGTGCTGATCGGCCTGTTACTGGTGGTGACGCAGTTCCGCAACGTGTCACGGGGGCACCGGTTCGACCGGGCACTGCCGCGTGGGTATGGGATCGCGCTGGCCGGTGTGCTGTTGTTCGGCTTCGCTGGCGGCTCGGATTTCGTCTGGCATGAGCTGTTCGGGTTCGAAGCCAATATCGATATTCTGCTTAGCCCGGCGCACCTGTTTCTGGCGACCGGGGCCTTTCTGTTCCTCACCGCGCCGCTGCGGGCGGCATGGGGACGTCGCACAGAGGTCAACTGGCAGGCGCTGTTCCCCGCGCTGTTTGCCCTGATTGTGGTGGCGGCGGTGTTCGCCTTCTTCATGCAGTACGCCTACTTCCTGAACAACCCGGAAGGCATGATCGAGCGGCGGTTTGCCGGTCAGGATATTTACAGTGTTTACCGCCTGTTCGGGATCTTCTTCCACGCCGCATTGACGGTCGGCGTCGTGCTGTTCGCCATCCGCCGATGGGGGAAAATCCCGCTCGGCTTCGGCACGCTGATGCTGGTGATCGTCAACGCCCTGATGATCTGGATGCGCTGGGGCGATGTGAGTCCGTATCCGGCCCTGTTCGCTGCGCCGGTGATCGGCGGGATTGCGCTCGACGGGCTGCTGTGGCTGCTGCGTCCATCAGCGGACCGGCTGCCGCAGTTACGGCTGTTTTCGTTTCTGGCGACGATCCCGCTGTTCCTGTCCTTCTTTCTGCTGGCGATTGCGGCTTACGGCATTCACTGGAAGATTCACCTGTGGCTTGGATCGGTGTTCATCGCGGCGATCATCGGCCTGATGCTGAGCTATCTGGTCTTCCCGCCTGATCCTCACCCCCAGCCCCTCTCCATTGCATAGAGAGGGGAGAAAAGCAGGGTGCGTGGGGGCGGTAGTACCCCCTATCCGGCATTGCAAGCAATGCTTTCCCCTATCCCTGCATTGCAAGCAATGCAGGTCGCGTCTGACGAGAAAAGCGTTCGTCAGACGCTGCGAGGGAAAGGGAGAAAAACAGGTCGCGCTAGGGTGCGTGGGGGCAGGCGGATGCGGACGGGGCGGGACGGCACACAGGCCGTCCCCTACGATGTGCGGACGTGGGGGCAGGCGGACGCGCCGTTGCGCGTCCCTACGGGTGGGGATGGGGGGTGAACAGCCCTAATCCAACTGGCGGACGAAGAGCAGCAGCAGCGCGGCCCCGGTCAGGCCGATGATGAGCGCGATCACACCGATCAGGGCGAAATCCTGCGTGGTGCTGTACAGGCGGCTGCCGAGCAGTGATCCGCTGAGGCGTCCGAGCGCGGTGAAGCCGACTGACGCGGACAGCATCGCGGCGCGCATGTGCGGCATGACTTCGGTAAACAGCGGGATGGAACTCACAATCGCGGTTTCAATGGCGAAGAACATCACAAAAATGCCGATCAGCGCCAGCCACAGCGCAGAGGTCAACTGCGGGACGATGAAATAGGCGGCGCTGGCGATCACGGTGGCGATGACGGCCATGCGGCGCTTGCCGAAGCGATCCGCTGCGCCGATGACGAGAAATTCGCCGCAGATCTCCGCCGCTGCGATGATGGTGGTCAGGAGGCCGAGTTCGGCGGGCTGAAGCTGAAACGAGCGCTCCATGAAAAGGCCGTAATTGATGAACAGCACCTCATTCGAGATGGCAATGCAGAGGGCGAATCCGAGCAGGGCCAGCGCTGCCGGTGTCCGCAGAATCTGGCGGGCAATTTCGAGCGCGGTGCGCTCATAGGCGCGTCTCTCGCGCTGGGCATCATCAGAAACAGGCCGTGCGGATCGGGTATCCGGCGGGATGATGCGCCATAGCATCACGGCAAAGGTCAGCAGGATGACGGCCAGCGCCGCGAACACCGCCCGCAGGGTGCTGACTTCGAGCAGCCATCCGGCCAGCGGGACGAAGAGCACCAGCGCCCCGGCCCATGACAGCTCCGCCACGCCGAGCGCCATCCCGCGCCGTTCGTAGGGGATGCGGTCGCCGATGTAGGCCTGCATCGCCGGGTCATAGATCATCTTGCCGAAGCCGAACATCAGCATAACGAGCATGTAGATGCCGAAGACCGGGGCGATCATGCCGAGCGTCGCCGCGCCAGACATCAGCAGCATGGCACCGAGCATCACGCGCTTGCGTCCGTAGCGCTCCGCCAGCACACCGAAGAAGGGGCTGATCATCCCCATCCCACCCTGAAGCGCGGTCACATTCTGGACGGTTTCAATCGAGACACCGAGTTCGCGGCTGATGGCAGGCTGAAACGGGTATGCAAAGCGCCGCGCCGCGTTGACACCTAAACGGGCGGTAGTCAGGACCAAAATATCGATCATCGGGCTGCGCGGCGCTTTTTCCGTCTCGCGTACAGCCGCGTCAGCGGGACCTGTGTTCATGGTCACGTCACTTTGTATACGTCAGGGAGTTATTGGGTCGGCGGATAATGATAAACGATTTCACAGTGGTTTACAGTGGCGGTTTTAGTATTATTAGAGTTCAGGAAGGGCGAAGCACCCCCTACCCCGACCCTTTCCCCCATTCCGCTCGCGCCGAAACTCCGTTTCGCAAGCTCGCTTAGAGG
>CAYNDH010000158.1:0-10524 GCA_964395665.1 uncultured Anaerolineaceae bacterium | reverse complement strand
AAACGTCCCTGTCTCAGCACAGCGACGTTCTTCAAACCGCCAAAGTCCAGGGGGCCGGATTCTTCCGGCCCATGATTTGCCATCCGCGCCGATTCGCAATTCTCGAAAACCCACTGGAATAACAGGAACAGAGCGTGCGCTTTGTCCCTGTCTTTGTATCTGCTTACAAACACACTGACACGACTTCATTATTGCGTTGCCTCAGGTGTTCTGTATAATCGCTTCATTGATCGCTCTGCACGTTTGAGCGTATATTGACTGTGACAACAGGCAGAGACGGACCTTTGAGTAACCAGAAAACACCGCTTTCCCCTACACTTTATACCGAAGAGTACTTTCGCACCGCGTGTGAAGGTTTCGATGAGTTCAACGAGAGCGAAGGCCAGCATCTCTCACGGCGGCTTTCGGCAGCATTCGCGCTGGCAGAAGTCGTGCCGGGGATGCAGGTGCTGGATGTCGGCTGCGGGCGCGGCGAGATCCTGCGCCACTGTGCCGCACTCGGCGCCGATGCCTATGGGATCGATTATGCGCCGGTTGCCGTCAATATGTCGCAGCAGGTGATTGAGACCATCGACGATACCGCCCCCGGTCATACCGCAGTTGCGCTGGCCGATGCCAAACATCTGCCATTCCCTACAGCGTATTTTGACCGTGTGCTGATGTTTGATGTCGTCGAGCATCTTCACCCGTGGGAACTGGAAATGGCGATGAAGGAAGTCCATCGCGTGCTGAAACCTGATGGTGCCTTTATCATCCATACCGCGCCGAATGTCTGGTATGACCGCTACGCCTATCCGGTGGTTCGCGCCTTCCGCACACTGTTGGGACAGGGCGCCAGATATCCCAGGAATCCGCGCCAGTTCCTTGTCGATGTCAACGAGCATGTCCACGTCAACGAGCAGTCATGGTGGAGTCTCTCGCAGGCGCTGAAGAAAGCGGATTTTGACGGCAAGGTCTGGCTGGATAGTCCGCCGCAGAATCGCAGCGAGAATGTGCTGATGGCCCTGATGCGGAAGATCGCCTTCAGCATGCCGCCGCTCAACTGGTTTTTTGAGCGCGAAGTCTTTGCTGTTGCGCGTAAAGCCAACCGGTCATGATGACTGCCTGCCTGATGGTCGGTCATCCCGACACAGACTGATAAATAAGTTGGAATCCCGAATGCCCCATGCGCAGTAAACGTGACTTAAACGAGTATTCAATCGAAGAGCTGGAGCGTATTCTGGTGATTCGGCGTCGCCAGGAACGTCAGAAGCGCCTGACGCGCATGAAGTCACAGGGACGAGTGGTGACAGTCGCGCCCGAAGAACCACGCCCCAGACGCACGCAGCCCGCGCCTGCTGCCCCGGCATCATCTGCCCGGACATCCGCCGCACCCATCAGGCCGGAACCCGAAGCAAAGCCGACAAAGCCAAAGGTATCAGCGATTTCGACCGAGTCGTTCACGCTCGATACACTCGAGTCGATGCTTCAGGGTGGCCCATCAGCCTCTGTGGACATCCCACCGGCTGAAAACTCCGCCGCAGATCACGTCAGCACCCATCATACTGTCCGCGACGATGCCTACGACGCGTATGACGATGATTATGATGATGAACTGCTGTATCTGGATGAAGACGACAAAACACCGGTCAAATCTGTGAGTCGTAAACTGTTCGACCGGCTGCTGCTGGTGATTGAAGTGGCGGCGGTGGTGGGATTGATCACGATCGTTTCCCTGACATTTGCCGAGATGAACAAATTACAGCAGGAGAGCGCACTGGTGCAGGCCGAGAGTGAAGCGCAGCGGCGTGCAGGCATTCCCACAGCCGCGCCGACCTCGGTCATTCAACTGGCAAAGCTCGAAGATTATGTGCTGCCCGGTGGTCATCTGCTGGATAGCAGTGGGCGGGCCGTACTGAATACCAGCGAGATCTTCGAAGCGGTTCCGGCGCATCTTCAGGCCAATATGATCAGTACCGCCTATTCGATTGATTTTGTCCGTCCGCCGCGCACATCCGAGACCGCGCTTCAGGTCTTCATTCCCTCACTCGATGTCGATGCAACCATCGTGCAGGGGACAGACTGGGAAGCGCTCAAGCTCGGTGTGGGGCAGGTTCAGAACGGCGCCAACCCGACCGATGACGACGCCAATGTCTCGCTGGCCGCACATAATGATATTTACGGCGCATTGTTCGAACATCTCGACCAGCTCACTGAAGGCGATCTGATCCAGCTTCAGACCGAGAACCAGTTATTCAACTATTATGTGACTCATTGGGAAACCGTGGACCCGCATGATGTGCACGTGCTGGAAAGTCAGGGCGTGCCGATGGTGACGCTGATTTCCTGCTATCCTTATGGGATCAATAACAAGCGCTACATCGTATATGCTGTCCGTGAAGATGCTTATCGCAATCAGCTTTAGGCTTGCGAGAGAAGGTGACTGTAATAATGGCAAGACGTAAGACCACCACCCAGCCCCCAGAGATCAGCGAAGAGACGCTCGAACGCGCCCGTCAGCAGGTGACCGAGACTGCCGCTACAGAACGTGCCGAGCGCCGCGCCCGTGTCCGCAAGGCAACGACCACCCGCGAAGCCGGGAAGCCGCGTCGTGTAGGCCGTCAGAATGAGGAAAAACTGACGCCGCAGGTGATTGAGGATCGGCTGGCGAACCCGACCAAATTCGTAACGGAAGAAGAACTGCGGCGGGATTATGCCTTCGTGCTGACCGACCTGCGTAATATGGGACTGCTGGCCGCCGCGCTGATGGGGTCAATGGTCGTGCTGGCGCTCTTTTTCATTCGCTAGCGGTTGTTATGCACTTTTAAAACCTCACCCCCCGTCCCTCTCCAATACGAAACAGGTTTCGCTGGAGCAGGGAAAGTCCCCTCTCCAGCACTCAAAGAGCGGTGGGGAGGGGATTTAGGGGTGGGGTTAAGGTCGCAAGATGAACTCAACTTTTGGGAGTTCATTATCGGTATTTTCAGGCATCTTATGTTACAGGTATCTTCTCATCCGTTTGCGTGTGGGATCAGGTAAGCCATTTTGTCTCTTATCCATCACATCCACACGCTGCATGCTGTCACGGTTCGTCAGGTTAAATGGTAATGCAGCTTCACTTCTGGAAAGAACTTCCGTATTTTGCAGGTTTGAGTCCCAGTGTCTATCAGCGCCTGGAGCAGGCCTCTCATCGCCACAAATATCAGGCGGGGGCGACGATCTTTGCGGAAGGGGATAGCTGCGCCGGTTTTCATGTTGTGCTGGAAGGGCTGGTGCGGATTTATCGCGTCAATCCTGAAGGGCGGCTGCATACTTTAAGCCTGCTGCGCCCGTTTGCCACCTTCAACGAAGTAGCGGCCATTGACGGTGGCGCAAATCCGTTCAACGCCGTCGCCGTGACCAGTGTCGAACTGCTGGTGCTAAGCCATACCCGACTGCTGGAACTGCTTTCCGATGAGCCGCGCCTGTTGAGTAATTACGTTCAGGCGCTGGCCCACATGAATCGCGAGTATCTCGAACGGCTGGAAGATATGACATTCCGGTCCATCCCGTCGCGGTTGGCAAAGCTGTTTCTGTATGAGACGACCTATGCCGAGCAGATCGCCGAAACACCGACACGGCTGACACAGGAAGAGATCGCCTCTATCCTTGGGACCACGCGAGAGGTCGTCGGGCGGGCGCTGCGCGGCCTGCTGAATGCCGGTCTGCTGCGCCGAAAAGGACGTGAAGTTTACGTGGCAGATCGCCGGGGGCTTGAATGCCTTGCCGAGACGAATACCATGCCGGGGCAGGGGGCACTGGCGGATGCAGTCCCCAAATCGGTCAGAGAGCAATCATGAGGCGAACATTACACTCAGGCCCTTCATATTGCAAATTTTTCCGATTTCGTTCATAGTCAGATACCTAATGAGTTGACACCGATTGAGGTGTGGCTGTGCGTAACAGCAAGTCAGAGGACGAAGGTCATCCATGCCTGACGAAGCGCCGAAGAGGAAAGACACAGATTTTCTGAATTTACCGCCGAGCGAAGAGATCACCGGGCGCTCTGACCCGATGGCCTCTGATGCGGCTGCGGTGGGTTCAATGATAACCGAGTTTACGGCGAATTCGCGGTTACAGCTTAAAATCGACAACACCAAGCTGATCGTGACGGTTGCAGACAAGGAACTGGTGATCGGACGGGCCGTTGAAGGGGATGATTACAACGGCGTTGATATTGACCTTTCGCCACAGAGTGGTTATCAGAATGGCGTATCGCGGCGTCACGCGGTTATCCGGCGGCGTGGCAACGTGCTGCATATCGAAGATCTGAAAAGTACCAATGGTACACGCATCAACAATTCGCAGTTGACGCCGGGGCGCGAATACCGCCTTCGGGACGGCGATATGGTGGAGTTTGGCCGTGTCCGTGTTTCTGTGCGTTTTATCGCGGCATCCGGATCAGAGTAAGCCATGAGCAGAAGTTTCAGTCAGCGTATTCTGGGGGGTGTCTGCGGCGGTTTTGCCGAGCTGACACGTCTGCCTGCCAGCCTGTTTCGTGGGCTTCTCATCCTGCTGACAGTGCTGACATCAGGGTTTGCGGCGGCGGTTTATCTGGCGCTGTGGTGGCTTCTGCCGCTGCGTGTGCCCAGCCGTTATCAGCGTGGCAGTGTGCTGCGGCTGCTGCTGGCCGTTCTCGTGATCGTGGTTATGGGCGCGTTATGGTGGGGGCGTGCGATGCCGTGGCTGATGACCGCCAGCGGCGCATCACTGTTTTTGCCCGCCGCGCTTCTGGTCCTCAGTCTGGCGCTGATGCTGCGCCAGTCCACCACCTGATCGTTATCAACAGGTGGCCTGTTTAATTGAAATCGGCCTAATCAAGGTGACATAGATGAAATTCAATTGGGCTGGCCTGACAGCCGTGGTGATTGCGGGCCTTCTGATACTTGCTGCGGCGGGTGTGCTGCCAGCCGGGGCGGTGGATATTCTACAGCGCTCATGGGGGGCGCTGCTGATTCTGGTCGGATTATTTCTGCTGCTGGGCAGGCGCTTCCCGCTGGGCAGTGTCGCGGCGATTGGGGTGACGGTCGCGCTGGTGGCCGGTGTTGCAACGCTGGCCTACTCCTCACGCGCTGGCGGACAGCGGACCGATCAGATGCAGGGGATCGATACCGCGCTGGACAGTGGTGTCAGCCTGTTACAGGTAGAGGTCACAGCACTTACGACTGACATCGAAATCGACCTGTCCGACACCGAACGGACCATTACCGGCGAATTCACCGGCAGCAGCCAGAGTGTCATTCGCACCGATTATGTTGAAGATGGCAGCGGGTTAGGTGTCTATACCTTTGAAGAATCCAAATCCAGTGACCTGCCGCGTCTGGATGAAGTCGGACGTGGCACGCTGCGGCTGCGGATGCCAGCCGGCGTCCCGCTGGATATTGTCGTCCGTGGTCAGTCGGGCAGCGTGACACTCAATCTAAGCGGTACAGCGCTGGAACGGCTCAATCTTGACCTGGCTGAAGGCGACGCGCTGATCACGATGCCGGAGTACGAACCGCGTTCTCAGGCGGCGCTGGCCCAGCCAGGGACACTCACCGTCCGCAGCGGCGCGATCACACTTGTCGTCCCTGAAGATGTCGCCGGACGTTTTGAACTGGATCGCGGCAGCAGCGGTATCGCCCCGCAGTTTGATGAAACGGTGTATGAGTATATCGGCGGCGTGCTGCTGGAACATCGCAGCTTCACATCGGCTGATCAGGTCATCCGTTATGTGATTGTCGCGCCGCGCGGCCTGATCCGTATCGAGTCAACACCCTAAACGATACGTATTCTGTAGGGACGCGCAACGGCGCATCCGGCATTTCTTCTGTGAATGCCGGTTGGCAAACCGGCTGGCAAACCGGCTGGCAGATTAGCCGCCTAAAATCTCGGCGACTTCGGCAGCCGCTTTTTTCGCTGCAAAGAGGATGTGCGCGAGTTTGGCGTCATTTTCGACCAGTACGGCCAGCGATGCGCGGCCCGCAGGATAGACCACCATCACCCCTTCTTCACCTTCCATCAGCAGACGTTCGAGATCACCCTGTGCGAGACGGCGCAGGGTGCGTTCTGCAAGGCTGATCAGGGTAGCGGACATCGCTGCCACCTGTGGGCTGCTGGTTGGGTTGTTATGGGGATCATCTTCATCGCCTGCGGGGAATGCCGCGACCAGAAGACCGTCGTTATTGACGATAACAGTCGCTTTCACTCCTTCGACGACCGAATGGAGAATACGCAATTTCTCTTCAAGCGCTTCACTACGATACTGAGTACTCATCCTGGCCCTCTTCGCCTGAAAACCACCGCTTTTGTCGCTTCGTCGTGCAAAATTGTTGTATAGCTGGCCGAAGATGTACACCGACATCTTCGAAGTGTTACCTGATGTTACCTTTGTAATATCTTCTAGTATAGTCTCAAACGACCATACCGCCCAATTGGACTGAAATCGTATTGGCTGACAACCGGGTGTGACACTGATCAGGCCTGACGGGTGCTCTCTGCCGCCAGATGCGCCAGAAAGTAGCGATCCTCTTCAGTGAGTTCTGCTTTCATCAGCAGATCGGGCCGCTGATACCATGTCCGCCGCAGCGCCTGCTGCCGCCGCCACCTGACGATGTCAGCATGGTTGCCTTTTTGCAGCACATCCGGCACGCTCAACCCGCGAAAGACCGGCGGACGGGTGTAATGTGGGCCTTCGAGCAGGCCATCCGCATGGCTGTCGCGTTCGTGTGCGCCTTCTGCCCCAAGCAGGCCGGGGATATGCCGCGCCAGCGCATCGATCAGGACCATGGCCGCGATTTCGCCGTTCGTCAGGACGTAATCCCCAATGCTGATCTGATCGGTGATATAGAGCTTACTGATCCGCTCGTCGATGCCCTCATAATGGCCGCACAGCATCACCAGACGCGGATGCTGCGCCAGTTCAGCGGCGACCTGATGCGACAGCAGCCGTCCCTGTGGGCTTAGAAAGATCACCGGCGAAGGGACATCCTGCTGAATAACATCATCCAGCGCCCGTGCCAGCACATCGGCCTTCATAATCATGCCGCCGCCGCCGCCATAGGGGATATCATCGGCGGTGCGATGCCGGTCTGTGGTGTATTCACGGATATTATGCAGCCGGAAATCAATGAGCTGGTGTTCCTGCGCCTTCCACATCATGCTGTGGTTCATCGGCCCATCGAACATTTCCGGAAACAGGGTAAGCACATCAATACGCATAAGTATTCCGCTTAATCCTTGTGGTAACGGTATCCGGCTGATCGGTTAGCAAGCCGGTAGGCCAGGGTGTGTTGACATTTACAAAAATCGCTCATGTGTAGGGGCGATGGATGATGCTTCGCATCACACGTCATCGCCCGCTGGCTGCTTAAGCACTGCGGGCGGACACGCAGGTCCGCCCCCTACACAAAAACCGGCTTGAGGAGGCGCATTTATGATCGAAACGTCAACAGAACCTGGCCGAATGTATGCCTCTATTATAGGGATTCGCCATGATGATAAAAGCGCCCATTCCCTGTCTCTGTCAGAGAAAATAAAACAGCGCCCCCGGTTTCAGAAGCGCTGTCTTACATCTCATTCAAGGCGATGAGATCGGGCCTGCTGGTATCAACCGGCATAACGCTCGCTTTTCACTGTCGTGGTCAGCGCCATCATCCGGGCAGACGGATGCAGGAGGGCGGCAATGCTCGCCTGTGCGCTGCGTACCGCGTGTGACACGGTTCCGCCAGCTTCTGCTTCCTGATAGGCGCAGCTTGCAATCAGATGGCTGACCTGCTGCATCATGGTTTTTGCAACACTCAGATCAATCACATCGTGGCGCTTCCACCACTCATCTCCACCTGTCTTCTGAGCTTCCAGCGTGCTGAGGTCCAGCAGGGCTGCGATCTCAATCTGGCAGACGAGAATCTGTTCGCACAGGATACAGGCATCCTCATTATTGGAGTTGTCCTGTGTGTAATAGCGGCCATATTTCGCCTGAAATGACGCGCAAAGCTGAATCAGTTCTGAGACCTTCTGGGCCAGGGCCAGTGCTGCGGTTCCTTTCACTGTGAAACCCTTTCTTTAAAGATTGTGCAACGCTCTTAAAATATATTTAACATTCTACAGGAGAACGGTATCTTTGTAAAGAGACCGAATATGAATAAACCCTTATATTAAGAGTATATCACGCATCATAATCGGTGATTTAGGTAAAAAAACCTCTGTTTTACAAAAACAGAGATTGGTTAAAGAACCCTTAACATTCAGCAGGCCAGCTTACATAACCGATATCAGGCACCTGGTTGTAGGGGCCGGACGAATCCGGCCCTGCACCCTCTACGGATATTTCCGGTTCAACATGCGCGCATAGGGGATTGTCTCGCGGACATGCGGCAGACCGCAGATCCATGCGACGGTGCGCTCTACGCCCAATCCGAAACCGGCGTGCGGCACGGTTCCGTATTGGCGCAGTTCCAGATACCATTCATAGGCTTCGCGTGGCAGCCCGATCGTGGCGATGCGCTGTTCGAGCAGATCAGCATCGTAAATGCGCTCGCTTCCGCCCGTGATCTCGCCATAGCCTTCCGGGGCCAGCAGGTCAACGCTGCGGCAGACTTCCGGGCGACCTTCGACCGGCTGCATGTAGAACGCCTTCACCGCCGACGGATAGTTGTAGACGAACACCGGGCGCTCGAACATCCCGGCCAGTGCGGTTTCATGCGGGCTGCCGAAATCTTCGCCCCATTCGATTTTGAGCAGTTCCTTCTGTTCCGCATCTTCGGTTTCAGCGTGCAGCTTCTGCAGCCGTTCTACGGCCTCATCATAGCTGATACGGGCAAACGGCGCCGTGATGCTCTCCAGCCGTGTGATGTCACGCTGTAGCAGGTCGAGTTCTGGCCGGTGCTTTTCCAGCACAACCTGAACAACATGGCTCAGCATCTGCTCTTCGACATCCATCAGTTCTTCAAGCGAACAGAAGGCGATCTCCGGTTCCAGCATCCAGAATTCGATCAGGTGACGGCGGGTTTTGGATTTCTCAGCGCGGAAGGTGGGGCCAAAGCAGTACACCTTGCCGAATGCCATCATATTGGCTTCGTTGTAAAGCTGACCGGTCTGTGCGAGAAAGGCCGGTTCCCCGAAGTAATCCAGCTTGAACAGTGTGGTAGTTTCCTCACCGGCGGCAGGCGTGATAATCGGTGTATCCACCAGCAGGAAGCCGTGATCATCCAGCCAGTGACGCAGCTCGCGGATGATCGTCGCCCGAATCCGTAGAATCGCCCACTGTCGGCTGGAACGCAGCCACAGGTGGCGGTTATCCATCAGAAATTCGGTCCCATGCTCTTTGGGGGTAATCGGATAATCCTCAGCGATATGGATGACTTCCAGCGATTGGACGCCCAGTTCAAACCCGCCTGGGATGCCGGGGGCGCGTTCGTCGCTGCGCACGGTGCCGGTGATGACGACTGACGACTCCTGCGTCAGCTTTCCGGCTTCGGCAAACTGCTCTTCATCCATATCACGCTTGAAGGCCACACACTGGATCACGCCGGTGCCGTCGCGGAGCTGGATGAACCTCAATTTGCCCTTATCAGTGCGATCATAAACCCAGCCGCGCAGGGTTACTTCCTGACCGTCGTAGCGGGCTACGTCCTCAATACGAATGATCTCGGCCACAATATTTCCTTCACTCGGTGTCTGATGATGGTCAGGTGCGCGATGCCCTGACCTGAAGATGTGGGATATTATAGCAGTCTCGGTGTCAGGCGTGTATGTCAGGCGCTGCAGCAGACAGCAGATTCCGATGTGACTACTGTTGTGAGCATGGTCTGGTGACAGGTTGTGAGCCGAAAAAAACAATCAGTAAAACTGACTGACTACTTCAGAGGGATTTGGGATTATAGTGTGAGTGAACGCAGAAGAAGGAGCAAACAGGAAAGTAACCAAAGTCACTACAGTTATTAAAATAGTGTTTAAGTTTGTGGCCTATACTGGGAGTTAATCTAAAAAATAAGGAAGACCTATGTTTACCTCTGACGCCAATAATTTTCATACTCAATATGCCGATATCGTCCAGCACTGGGATCAGGATTCCGAAAAGTATACTGGGGGCGATTCCCTGATGACCTATCTCAATCGCGGCTGGAAGCTTACACGCAGGCTGCGCCGCGAGACGATCTGGTTTGCGGGGGCGCGTTTTATCCGTGTTTACCATTTCGAACTCCAGCGCGATGGTGAAGCGCTGACAATGCCGGTGATGGGCAATCCGTTTGTGGACCGCTATGTCTATGAGTCCGATTTCGTGCTGGAATATGCGGAGCGCCATCTGGAAAGCAAAGAATAACCCGCATAGCCTGACTGCTCAAATCCCCTTTCGAATACCTGGAAGGGGATTTTTTGTGAATCATGACTTAACGCGCTTCTTGCCCTTCTCCATGCAATCGCAGTTGACTCCCCTCTCCGTAGCGCTGCTTGCTGCGCCGAGAGGGGCTGCTTACAAGGGTAGGTATTTTCATTGAACCTTACAGACCCCCCGGACAATGCAGG
>CAYNDH010000157.1:2340-10554 GCA_964395665.1 uncultured Anaerolineaceae bacterium | reverse complement strand
AATCAAAAAAAGAGGCGGCACACCGCCGCCCCTCTGAAACCATCACATCACACTTACGCAGGCTGCGGCGCGGTCGGATCGACCTGCGGTGCCGTACTGGTCCCCGCACCGGTCCCTCTGCCGGGCCTTGTACGCGGCTCGGCATCCGGATTGATCAGCCGTTCGGCATTGGCAAGCTCATGCGGATCGCCGATTAATCCCAGCAGATCCCCGGCTTCAAAACGCACAAAGGATTTGGGATTCGGGATCACCGTATCACCGCGCACCAGTGCAATGACTGAAGCCCCCGCCCTTGAACGGACATTGGCTTCAGCCAGCGTCTGGCCGATCACCGGGCTGTCATCCAGCACGGGTTCCCACACGATGTCGATGCCGCGAATCGCCGTCAGAAGCTGATCCAGCACCGGATACCCCTTGTCAGTGCGCAGCATCCCGGCGTAGGCATCCTGACGGACATTATCGACATAGGACTGGATCTGCCCCATCGGATAATTGAGCGTCAGCAGGGTATGCCGGACGATCTCCAGACCGCCTTCCAGTTCAGGGTGGATGACGTGGCGTGCGCCAAGTTCGATCAGCCGCGATACCCCCGATGTGATCTCGGCACGGGCGATGATAGGCAGATCGGGCGCGAGCTGGTGGGCAGGTGCGACAATCAGTTCGGCGGCGGTCTGCTGTGGGACGGTCACGATCAGGACTTTGGCGTCTTCCAGCCCCACATGCAGCAGGATCTCCGAATTGGCCGCGTCCCCGATGATCGTATTGACGCCTTCTTTCTGAAGCTCATCCGCGAACACCGGATCGAGTTCGACCACCAGATAGGACAGGTTGAGCTTGTCCAGCACGCGCCCCACCTGCCGTCCAACACGCCCATAACCGACGATCACGGCATCATAGACACGCGGTTCATAGGGATAGGCGGCGTCATCTCCGCCGCGCTGCAGACGGTCGTTGACCAGCGGGACGCGCCTCAACAGCCGTTCGAAACGCGGAATCAGGCGGAACATCAGCGGATTCAGCAGGATTGAGATCAGCGACCCTGCCAGGATCAGCGTGTACTGATCCTGTGAAAGCAGCCCAAGGCTAACGCCGGCCTGACCGACGATGAACGAGAATTCACCGATCTGACTCAAACCAGCAGCGACGACGATCATCGTGCGGCCCGAAGCAGGCAGGAACATCCCAAGCCCCAAGGTGATCAATCCTTTGCCGACGATGATCAGCAGCGTGATTTCGATGACCTGACCGGCGTTCTGTATCAGCGTCGTGGGATTGACCAGCATCCCGACTGAAACAAAAAACAGTACAGTAAAAAGATCTCGGAAAGGAATTATTTCTGCACCCACCTGATGGCTGATGTCTGATTCACCGATGACCACACCTGCCAGAAATGCGCCGAGCGCCAGTGATACGCCAAATAATTCATAAGCGGCGAATGCAGTGCCCAGTGCAACGGCGACCACTGCCAGGATAAACAGCTCGCGGGAGCGGGTGCTGGCGATCCCTGTCAGTACCATAGGCATCACACGTGCGCCGATGAAAAGCATAATGGCGACAAAAACGGCAGTTTTCACCACTGCCAGCACCAGCCCTTCGACCACATTTCCGGACTCCGTGACCAGTGCAGGCAGCAGCACCAGAATAGCGACTGTCGCAATATCTTCAAAGACCAGCCAGCCGACTGCTACTTTCCCGTGGATGGTATTCAGCAGGCCGTTATCCGACAGACCACGCAGCAGCACCACCGTACTCGCCACCGAGATCGCAAGGCCGAGCACCAGACTGGCCTGGATGCTCCAGCCCCAGAGCTGTGTCAGCCCAAACCCGATCATGGTTGAAAGCAGTGTCTGAAAGGTCGCGCCGGGGATGGCGACATTGCGTACTTCCCATAAATCTTTAAGTGAAAAATGAAGACCGACACCGAACAGCATGAAAATCACACCCATTTCGGCAAGCTGTGCGGTAGCGTCAATATCTCCGACAAAACCCGGTGTAAATGGACCAACGATCAGCCCGGCAAACAGATAGCCAACCAGTGTTGGCAATCCTAATCGTCGGGCGACATATCCACCGATAAACGCCATGAGCAGCGCCATGGTGAAGGTGGCAATCAGCGCGAAATCCTGATGCATAGACTCACTCCTTAATTACGATAAAACTGAATACGGTGCAAAGTGAGCCTGTTCGCTCACCTCAAGCCTTCAAATTGAGGTCTGCTGCTGCTGATTGGACTCAATAATCTGCGCTGCCAGTGCTGACGACGCATTACAGAGACGATTTGCTGTCTAGGCAGGCCGATTTTCCCAGATAGGTTTTGTGGGGCTTATTGTGTGCCTGCCGATAGGCGACCCAGTAACAGTCTCCACGCTGTTTGTATTCCCTGCGGGCCGTAAAACCACCAGTGGAATGGTGAAAACGAAAGCGGGTACTCCCTTTCCCACAGAGTCAGGCAAACCAACCGGATGATCCAAGTGCAAGGATCGGATTGTTATCGGTGTCACAGAGGAAGCCAATCCACAACCTGCGGTGTCTTTCCTGACATCACTGTATCCAGAAGGGTGCGTGTTGACGTAGCTGACTTATGGGAGGGAAGCGAGGTTAAAACTTACCCAACAATCCACAGTATAGCGAATGTTGGGTAAGTTTTTTCGTTTTAAGTTCATTAGAATTTTTCGGGATTTTTGTGAAATACTTACAATTGCCGATCTGTAGTGCTGGCAGGCGATGCTGGCAGGCGATGCTGTCAGCTTAAAAGCCCCAGCAGCCAGTTGACCAGCATCGCATCGACCGCAGGCTGGGTGAACAGTATCTGCGTGCCGCGTCCTGCTTCCCGCAGCGACTGCACCGTCACTGTCCCGGCGGCGGACTGGCGCACTGCTTCTGCTGCAAGCACCGATGCATTATCCTCTTCGCTGACGGCGATCCACAATTCGCGGCTGCCAAATGCAGGCATATACTGCGTCAGGGCCGCCTGTCCCGATGGTGTGAGGACTGCCGCCCCCAGACAGCGTACATCTTCCGCACAGCCTTGCAGCGCGAGTACCGCGCCCTCTTCCGCCGCGATCACTGCCAGCCGGTTCGAGTCGACATTAAGCTGGGTCGCCAGCGTGTTCAGCGTGGCACTGGCATCACCTTCCAGCGCTGGGATGCGCGTCTCGACCTGAAGCACGATGATCCCGGCTTCCCGCAGGGTGAGTGGAAATCCGCGCCAGTCGTTGAACTGTCCACTGACGATCACGACACCGGGGGCCGGGGTGGTCGATGAGAGATTATCCGGGATATACAGCTCCGCATTTAACGGGCTGCCGCTGGCCGTATTCACCACCAGCAGTTCCGGCGAGTATTCTGCGGCGGCCAGTGTGCCGGACTCGTTAAGATCGGCGTTATTGGCCTGTGCCGCCGCCGTCGGATTACTGATGCCGACATGCGGCAGATTTGAAAAATCATCCCCCAGTGGGGTCGGCGGCAGCGGGTTGACCGTCGGGCTGGCCTGAAGCGGCGGCGGTTCCGGTGATGGTGTGACAGTGGGGGTCATATCGGCTTCACAGGCGCTAAGTACAGCCAGCATCAGCCAGATCAGGATGATTGTGCTGTTCCTGCTGCCCCTGCGAGTGATTTGATACAGTATGGGTAGTTTCACGGTAATTTTCCCGCTAATGGTCTGTGATTACTGCACAGCGTCGCCTGATACCGGCATCGTGCGCATCTATCCGTTAAACTTACAGTCATACAGCGATTTTGATGAGGGCCATTCTTATGAAGATTTACACCAAAACCGGCGACAGTGGTATGACCAGTCTGTTTTCCGGCGGGCGCGTCTCGAAGTCAGACCTGCGCGTTGAAACTTACGGAACCGTCGATGAACTGAACTCCGTGCTGGGGGTGGCGCGTACCTATCAGCCTTCCGCCCAGACGGATGCCTATCTGGAACAGGTACAGAATCAGCTTTTCCATCTGGGCGCGGATCTCGCCACGCCGCTGGATGCCAAAGCTGATTGGGTCGTCCGCATGGATGCCGAGACCGTCGCATGGCTGGAAACCACCATCGACACGATGACGGCGGAACTGCCCGAACTGAAGAATTTTATCCTTCCGGGTGGGACACCTGCCGCCGCCCAGATTCAGGTAGCACGGGCCATCTGCCGCCGTGCGGAACGTCAGGCGGTTGCACTTAGCGCGGATGAACCGATCGGAGAGCATGTGCTGACCTATCTCAACCGCCTGTCAGACTGGCTGTTTACGCTGGCACGCCGGGAAAATCAGCACTTCGGGATTGAGGAAAGCAAATGGGCGCTGCGTCCCCGCTGATGCCGCGCTCACTGCTGCCCGCTGTCAGGATCTGGCACTTGATGCCCGCAGCATCGCCTGTAACTTTGGCGCAGAATGGGCCGAACACTTCTTCCATGCCTACGGGCTGACGGCATCGATCGTGATAAGATGACGTTCTACCGTCTGCCGGATGAGTTCTTCTGATTATTCCGGAACCTTACCCACCAGACGGACGTCTAGAATGTGTGCGTCATAATGCACACCGACGATCATGGCCGGTGTTGGCGGCTGTTTCGGTGATCCGTATTGTCAGACAAAGGAGTGCGAAATGTATGCGAGGAAAGCTCTTTTCAAGGCTTTCACTGCTGTCCTCTTGATCCTCTCTTTTTCCCTTATGACCGGCCTTATTACCGCGCAGCCATCAGGCGCGGACGAATGGCGCTATGGCTATCGTGATGTTTCCGATGAAAGCGCAGAGGACCTTTATGATCTGGTGGCCTATACCCTGACGGGTGAGGTGGTCCCGGTTGTTGAAGGGATCAGCAGCAGCCCGATTGTGTTCGATCTGGGAGAGGATCATGTGCTGGCGTTCATAGAAGAAGATGGCGCTGATGCCTGGTATGAGATCATCGGCACTGAGGCCACATCGATTGACCCTGGTGACAGTGATTCGGATGATCTTTATGCCAGTGCGCTGATCAGCTATCGTGCGCCCTATGTGCTGCTTGCCACCGGTCGAATGGGTGATCCACTGGTGATCATCGATCTGGAAAATCACACGGCACAGCGGACCGATCAGGGTGCGCTTTACAACTTAACGAACTGCTGCGTGCTGACTGATCAGGGGACCGTCCAGTATTACGCCCGTGTCGCTTCTGACGCTGGCCGGCAGGACGCACTGATCGAGCGCGATCTAAAGAGCGGTGAAGAGCAGTTCCTGTTCATCGATGAAAATCTGAGTACCGGTTATGTGAATCAGAGCGGGGATCAGTGGCTGCTGTTTGTCAATCATCCGGATACACGAGAGCGGACCACAATTGTCTGGCAGGATGGCGAAGCGATCAGCCAGACCACCGCGCCGCTTGCGATCCGCATGATGTGGATTGAGGATGCGCTGCTGACGAACGACGCCCTCTGCGAACGAAACTGCGAGTTTACGTTACAGCCCAGAGATGGCGATACCCTCACCTTTTCAGCCAGCTATCCGAATGCGGGTGAAGGCTGGGGCCGGATGTATTTTCCGCATCGCTTCAGCCCTGATGGCGGCCTGTTGGGACAACTGATTGACCCGAATCAGATTGTGAAGCTCACAACCGATGGCCGCTTCAAAGTTTTCGGGGATTTCAATAACGTAGCGCTCACGAGCAGCGGCACGGCGATGATCTCCAATGATGGGCGGTTCGCAGCGGTCATGCCTGATCCTGATGAGGGTGGTTTTGCCGTGATCGATACTGAAACCGGTGAGGCAGTCATCCGCAGTGACCCGGAGAATGTGCCGAATTTCACCAATGTATATTACCTGTCTGAAGGTGTACTGGTGGTGAGCTATCTTTCACGAGAACAGATCACCTACTTCTACCGGCCCAGCGATCAGCAGCTATTTAAGATGGCCCTGCCCAATGGACTCTCGTTTGTCGATGTGGTGGATGACGAAACCCTGCTGTATTTTGGCCGTGAAGACGGCACCGGCCCAATCGTCATCGGGCTTTATACACTGGAGACCGGTGAGATGCAGCCGGTGACCGAAGAGGTCTTTCCCCTCCCCCGGCGGCTGGCGATTCGACCGTGAGAGACAGTACATAAAATGCAGGGCCGGAACAATCCGGCCCAACGTTGATAACCAGTTTTCAGCCGTCACTACACACGGCTGAGCAGGGCGGCGGCGCGCATCGTCATCAGATTGCAGCAGGCGTCGATGTTATAGCTGTACTCGATCTGTTCGGTGTCAGCATCGTAATGCCCCACGACCAGCACCTTGACCGGCTGATTGTGTTCGTCCGCTTCCAGATCGTTAAGGCGCTTCATGATGTGATGCCGGATCTGTGTGCGGGTGGTATCCAGCAGTTCTTCGATCTCATGCGGGTCGAAGAGGCCATCCGGCCCGGTTTCGCCCTGAATATCGAACTGAAATTCAATCTCGACCATGATCGGTCCTCTCTGGGATGATGTTCAGGATTTGGCGCGTGCCGCACGGGTGCGCTGTTTCTTCGATTTGCCAGTGACCGGCTGCACGCCGCTGGCACGCAGACGCGCTTCGACCGTCTCAAGCACCTGCGGCTGAATCTGCTCCGGTGTCTGGCGGGCGTCGATCGGATGCCAGCGCTCGCCTGCCTGTGCAGCAATCCACTGATAACCCTGATAGACCAGATGATGAAAATCAAGGTCGAGATCGTCAATCCGGTTGAATTCCTCACCAAACAGCGATGCCTGCGCCCGTCGCCGCAGGCCCTCTTCCGGTGAAATATCGAGATACAGCGTCAGGTCCGGCAGCAGGCCACCCGTCGCGAATTCCAGCAGGGTTCGCAGCACATCGAGATCGATGCCCAGTCCGAAGCCCTGATACGCCAGCGACGAGTCGATATAACGATCACACAGCACCACGCCGCCGCGCTCCAGATGGGGCCGGATCACTTCATGCACCAACTGCGCCCGCGATGCACAGAACAGCAGCAGTTCCGCACGGCGATCCATCGGCGTCGGATCATCGGCTTTTTCCAGCAGCAGGCCGCGAATGCGATCTCCGAGCCGTGTGCCGCCGGGTTCGCGTGTCGTGATGACATCGTAGCCGCGTTCGCGCAGCGTCACCGCAAGCTGCTGAAGCTGCGTCGTCTTGCCGCTGCCATCCATACCTTCAAATGTGATGAACAATCAATAACTCCTTGCGGATCTGTCTGTATATTTCGTATATGCACTTTTCAGCGGACGTACAGCGGCACGTCCCTGCGAAAGCCCTGATACTCTGTGCTTACCGTTCGCCGGGGATGACCGCCACCACCGGCAGCCGCAGCGCTTCAAGCTGATCGCGCCGCCGGACAATGGGATCAAGATAATCGGCCAGAAATGCCAGCCCGATCCCCGCCAGCAGTCCCAGCCCGATCTGAAGCAGTGGACGCAGGCGATCGGTAATCGGCGGGGGCGCGGCGGAGATCATCGGCTCGTCCAGCAGGCGGACAGCCGCTTCAGTGCCGCCAAGCTGGGGGAACGTCTCCGCACTCTGGGTTTCCAGCACATCGATCACCGCATCGACGATCAGCGGCAGGGTTTCGGCGTCGGTCCAGCTTATCTGAATCGTGCCGATGCTGCGCTCGTTATCGGTATTCAGCCGTCCACGCACATCGACCGCTTCACCCGCCGCACCTGTGACGCCCTGCTGCGCCAGCCGCACATTGACGGCATCCGCAAACCCTGTGGTGCGAATCCATTCCGTCAGCGCATTGACCGCCAGTTCCGATGCCAGCCACACATCCTGAAAATCGCCGTCCCGATTCGGAAGGGCATCCAGCGACTGCGCGGCGGTGTAGCGTACTACCGTCGTATAACCGACGCTGGCAGTAGTCTCCTGTCGCAGTAACTGCGGCAGGGAGATCGCGGTCACAATCGCCACCGGAATCATCACCAGATACCAGCGCCGCAGCAGTACCCGCATCAGCAGAATCAGTTCCATGTGTGCAGCCTCTTGTCCGATTCGATCTCTTTTAAGTCACGCATGACATTTCACGCAGGGTCGGGATTCTTTCCGTCCCACTCGCTTTTTGACATTGGCACAACTTTAGCCTGCTTCCAGTCATTCGAGTAGGGCGGGAGTGATCTACAGCCGCCGGTCGGTGAATTTTTCCGAAGCCCTGCGACCATCCGGCCCAAAATTCGTATAGACTGATGTATACTGGAAACAGACGTGCAGGTAGCAAGTGTGCAGGTAGCAAGTGTGCAGCTAAGCAAGCCAGC
>CAYNDH010000157.1:0-2240 GCA_964395665.1 uncultured Anaerolineaceae bacterium | reverse complement strand
CAGACGTGCAGGTAGCAAGTGTGCAGGTAGCAAGTGTGCAGCTAAGCAAGCCAGCGGCTAACTGCATCTGAATAATAGTAATGTCTCCATTGTGTGCGCGTGTGTGCGCGTGATGTACACAATGCAATGTACAGGCTGCGCACATTACAGTACAGTATGCGTAGTATGAACGGAACGTATGCCCCAAAGTATGAGGTAATCAGACCGCATGACTGATCAGAATCAGATCACTTCCAACACACCAGAAGAATCCGACACCGGGAACACCGATCACAGCGCGACCTCGGCCAGCCTGACCGAGAATGAAAAGGTCCTCAACAGCGATCTTCCCGACAGCGGCGCACCCGGCGATGATTATGAAGATAACTTCATTGAAGATCCACAGGCGACGGTGCCACCGCACAGCGCTGTGAATACCAGCAATACATCCAGCCCGGCGCAGCCAGTAGCGCCGCCCAGCCGTATCCCGGAAAGCAGCGCACCGCCTGCCAGTTCAGTGCCAGCACCTGCATCACCGGCTGCTTCCACACCTGCCAGTGCAGCGCCAACACCCGTTTCCGGCACAGATGATCCCGCGATGGAAAGCCGACTGGAGCGCCTTGGCGGAGAGCCTGCGCCGGTCATCACACCCGAAGAATTTGCCCGCCTGCAGAAGGCCGGTCAGGTGCATATTGATGAACGGGGCCGGGTGCGTACCGCACGCCCCAGAGATGCGGCTGCCGATGCCGGTGTTTCACTTCGTAAACGCCGCGCATGGTACCGTCAGACACGCCAGCACACAGACTAGCGCGCAGATCCGAGAGCGGCAGGTCGAAACACGTCGTCATGTAGTTTAAAAGGCTTCGAATTGCCCAGAAAAAAATCGAGTCAGCAGAATCCACCCGTCAGCCAGACCGTTGACGCGATGATCGAACAGCTCCGTTTGAGCGGAATCCTGCAGCGGCCTGAATTTGAGGCCGCCTTCCGTGCCATGCCGCGCCATCACTTCCTGCCTGATCTGTCCCCTGAACAGATCTATGCAGATGCCGCCGTGCCGATCAAACGCACATCCGACGGGCAGGTGATCAGCTCGTCCAGTCAGCCATCCATGATGCTGCTGATGCTGGAACAGCTTGATCTCCAGCCGGGACATAATGTACTGGAAATCGGCGCGGGCAGCGGATATAACGCGGCCATCATGCAGCATATTGTCGGGCCGCAGGGCACCGTGACCAGCATCGAATTTGATGAAGCCATTGCACGTCAGGCACAGGATAATCTGCGCCGCGCCCGCAGCAGTCAGGTGCTGGTGATCGCCGGGGATGGCGTTTATGGCTATGCCCCACGTGCATCCTATGACCGGATTATCTGTACCGCCAATATCTGGGACATCCCGCCGGCATGGATTCGCCAGCTTAAGGACGATGGGATCATCGTCGCGCCCATTTCGGTTGATGGCCTTCAGTACAGCGCCGCTTTTCGTCCGACAGGCCAGGGTGAACTGTTCAGCAGCAGCAATCTGCCATGCGGATTTGTGCCGATGCAGGGCATTGCGTCCCCGCCGTACATCTCCAGACAGGTGGGCAGCACGGCGATGTTCCTGCGCGGTGAGCAGACACAGCACATCGACACCGCCGCGCTTAGTGCGCTGCTGTCAGCCGATCAGGATGAATGTTACCTGACCTATATGCCCAGGCTCGATGAAATGTGGCGCGGCTTTGCGCCCTATCTGATGCTGAATCATCCCCCTGATTCGACCTTTGTGATCTATGATGTGTTGAAGGATCGCAAGGCGTATGGGATCGAAGGCGCGGGGATTGCGCTGTTTTCACCCGGCAGCGCCTGTCTGATCCCTTATACCGATACCAGCCTGACCTACTGTTTCGCCGGTGCGGATGCCTTTATGATGGTTGATGCGGTGCTGAATCAGTGGGTGGATGCGGGCAAACCGGCCAATGAAGCCCTGCGTCTGCGTCTGCGCCCCATAGTGGAGGGTGAAACCAACACCCTGCTGGAACACGGGCGTGTTTATCCGCGCCGCGCTCATCATCTGTATGCATGGTTTGAGCCACGGACGGACGAAGCATCCACTTCTGACGTGAAACCAACACAGATGCTGTAGTATGGGTACTGTAGAGGCTATCTGAAAATTGGCTTCCGGCGCGGACAGGGCAGGCCCTGTCCCTACATGGCGCATGAATGCGCGGTACGTATTTTGTAGGGACAACGCCTAAACATGCTTGCATGTCGTTGTCCGCTGT
>CAYNDH010000156.1:0-11007 GCA_964395665.1 uncultured Anaerolineaceae bacterium | reverse complement strand
AGGTCGGGGCGCAATAATGATCTTTCACAAATAAATACGGAGTAATTTTTCGGGAGCACACACAGGTGCTCCCCTACAATGTGCCAAAGATCGATTCCGCTGTAGGGGCGACCCTGTGTGGTCGCCCGTTTTTCTCTGGGGGAAGGGTGGCGCCGTTCTATCGCGCCGGGATGGGGGTGAGCCGTGGCCCGACTTACACCTCGCTTTCACGGCTTAAGTTGCTACGCGTGGGGCCGGACAAGTCCAGCCCCATGACGGTATCTGACCCTGTGCCGTGTGATGCGCGGCGTTACTGCGCCAGTGTCGCCTCAATGTCACCCACCGGGATCGCTTCCGGCTGATCGACCTTGTTCTGAAGCACAACATGCGTGCCGGTATCCGCTGACTTACGGAAAGCCAGCATCGCTTCCAGCACGTGCAGCGCGAGTTCACCACTGGCACGGAGAGGACGCTGATTTTCAATCGCGTAGGCCATATCTGCAAGGCCAGTTCCACGCAGCAGCGATCCATCGTGCGTCAGGGCGATTTCCTGCCACTGCTTCGTTTCCGGTGTCCAGAGTTCGATCTTGCCGTCGAAGTTATTCGGGTCCGGCACGCTCAACGTCCCCTGCGAACCGTAGATCTCGATGCGCGGCATACGATGATCCCACACATCAAACGTCATGGTGACTGTTCCAATCGGCCCCGCTGTAAACTCCGCCACACCGGAGAAATAAGTCGGTGTCGTCACACCGAACTTCTGCCCCTTCAGTGTCGGATGACCGGCGACGCGCTCGGTGAACGAGATCCGGGCAGCGCCAGCGATACGCTCAATCGGGCCGAGCAGCGTGACCAGTGTGGACAGGTAATACGGTCCCATATCCAGCATCGGGCCAGCGCCTTCTTCAAAGAAAAAGAACGGGTTCGGATGCCATTTTTCCGGGCCGGAACTTCCCATAAAGGCCGTCGCGCCGACGGGCGTACCAATCGCGCCTTCGTCAATCAGTTTGCGACAGGTCTGGATGCCGCCGCCGAGTACCGTATCCGGCGCACAGCCGACCAGCAGCCCCTTTTCCTTCGCGACTTCAAGGATACGCTGGCCGTCTTCCAGTGAGGTCGCCAGCGGTTTTTCGGTATACACGTGCTTACCGGCATTCAGCGCGGCAATGCTGACAGCGGCGTGTGCCGCCGGGATCGTGAGGTTCAGAATGATGTCGATCTCAGGATCATTGATCAGTTCCTCAACGCTCTGGGCGCGGATGCCGACCTTCTCGGCAAAGGCGCTGGCCCGTTCTGCATCCATATCCGCACAGGCCACGATTTCAACATTGGAAAAGCGTTCAATCCCCTTCATGTAGGCCGGTGCGATATTGCCCGTGCCGATCACACCGATCTTATAAACTTTACTAGACGTTGCCATATGCCAGCCCTGCCCCTGTCAGGTAATCGTAACTCTTCTCAATCGCTTCCATCATATCCGTGGCCGATTCGTCCAGTTCGACGATCGCCCATTCAGCCGCACCAGCCGCTTCGAACACCGGCGCCCACGGGATCACACCATCACCGACAGCGCTCATGGGCTTCGCCGGACTCACCGGGCCGTCCTTGATGTGCAGCAGTTTCAGCCGGTCACCCAGATACTGCACAAGCTGGACAAGATCCTGACCGGCAACCTGTACCCAGTACGTATCGAGTTCAATGAAGACACGTGAGTCCAGATGATCCACCAGATAATGGTAGGCGGTGCGGCCTTCGACCGGCTGGAATTCAAAATCATGGTTGTGATAACCCAGCTCGAAGCCTTCTTCAGCGGCGGCATCAGCCCCCTGACGCATCATCTCGACGACTTCCTGCACACTGCTGGCCGATGCGAAACGCTCACCGGGCAGCCACGGCACGATCAGACGGCCCGTGTTGAACGCCTGAAGCATCGCCAGCGCCACAGCACGATTGTCCCCCACCGGGGCCGGGCCATGCGTAGCGCAAACCTTCAGGTTGTGACGCTGACAGGCGGCGGCGACCTTCTCAAATTCATAACCAAATCCTTCAACCCCGAGAAACCCCTTGGCGGCAAGCCGTTCAATGGTCCCGTCGAGATCCTGCTCTAATTCCTGCCGCACACTATAAAGCTGTACGGCAATCGGAAGTGCTTCTGGCATTCCTGACCTTCCTCAAAATACATTTGTTGGGAACGTTCCCAAAGATAGATAAAAAAGAGTGAATGGCAATTTGCTACAGGCACTTTGCTACATCAATACTTTATCGTGAAGTTGGTCTGATAACCAGTGAAATAAGTCCACAATCCGCGCTGATGACTATCCAAAAATCCGGTCGCGGGTATGATTATCAGTCTCCGTTCACCGTTGAAATTTACGTATACAAACATTTCTGAAAGGTGTTGTCATGATTGGTGCTGCCCAGATCCGAGAGCTGTACGACTATCACCTCACACTGAACCGGCGGCTGTGGACTCACAGTGTGATGGCGCTGACGCAGGAGCAGTATCTTCAGAATGCTGATTACTCGGTCGGCTCCGTCCGCAATCAGATGGTGCATCTGATGAATATTGAGGATCGCTGGTTCTCTGGCCTGCGGGGTGCAGACGTGCCGGGATTCGCCGATCCGGTTCACTATCCCACCCGCGAAGCACTGCGCGTCAAATGGGATCAGGTCGAAGCTGACATCCAGACGTATCTGGACGCGCTGACCGACGAAGACCTGCTGCGGGTTTACGACGAGCCGTTTCATGTCTGGCAGGTGCTGCTGCACGTCATCAACCATGCGACCGATCATCGCGCACAGGTCTTCAGACTGCTGCACAGCCTTGGCGCACCGACCTTCCAGCAGGATTATGCCTACGTCGTGATAGGAGTCGATACCACCCAGCCGCGTCAATAACCTGTGCCGGACACATCCGCCTTATGGTGCGGCAGAGTGGGCGCTGGTACGGTGTGCTGTGGCGAAAAAGTCGGGCGCTGGCAGGGTGCGGCTCAACGTCGCCCGGATCTCATCCGTCACCACGATATTCACCGCTTCCATTGCCAGCAGGACCGCCCCGGCCACCGGTTCCAGTGCATCTGTCACCGTGACCACATGTGGATACGTCTGGCGCACATAATCGGCAGCGGGTTGACGGATCACCGGCGATGGGTGGCGCAGGACTCCGCCCAGAAACACCAGCGGGATCTCCTGCGCGGCATTCAGCCCGACCTTACTCGCAGCAGTGCAGGCATACTGTCCGAGCCGGATGCCGTGATCATGACAGATCGCCACCGCCGCCGCATCGCCCTGCTGCGCGGCATCCATCAGGATCACGGTCAGTTTTGCCATATAAGCATACGCAGGCGGTGTCTCGATGCGGGAATTCAGCCGGTGCAGCACGGCCTCAACTGTGGGCCGTTCAAAGAACTCCAGCACACCCTGCGTCAGCGCCGTCGGTGGATCAATCCCCAGTTCGGCGCGGTACACAGCCCGCAGCGTCAGGTTGGCAAGTTCACGCCCGCACATCGGCTCCTGCCAGAAGCTGCTGTGCCAGAACTGCCCTTCAGCATTGCGGGCGGCCACCGCCGCACCGGTCCCACAGGCGATCACAATGCCCGTGCCATCAGGCGAACCGGCACGCAGCGCACCAATCGCATCATTCACCACGGACTGTTCGCGGCCCAGCCCTTCTACCTGAAGCAGCGCCGCCAGATCATCGTAATCTTCCTGCCAGTCAGCACCGGCAAGGCTGAAGCACGCCGAGTGGATGTCATCCCGTGTCAGGTCAGCCATCGCCAGCGCCTGATCGACAATCCGGCGGATCTCGTTGATCGCCATATCAGGCGACGGATAGGCGTAAAGATCAGTGCATCCGCCGCGTGCATACCCAACAATCGTTCCATCAGGGCGGGTGATGCAGGCCAGCGTCTTGGTATTGCCACCATCTACACCCAGTATAAAGTTCATCAGCTACCTGACCTATCATTTACAGCAGCATACCGTTTATAGCGGCGTACCGTTTATAACGGCGTATCGCTTACAGCGGCATACCGCTACTGAAGCAGTCGTTCCGGCAGATAATCGCGCAGGGCTGCCGACATCTCATTATACAGGGCTTCGGCTTTCGTCAGAGACAGGACTAATGGATTGCTTGCCAGCGCCTGTATCGCCTGCTGACGGGTTCCACTCCATGCCGCTTCAGCCGTCAGCGCCTGATATTCCGCCAGCATCTGCGTCAGCCCGACGACCTGCGGCGGCAGCGCATCACACACCAGCGGCTGTGCGCCGTGCCGATTCAGCAGCGCCGGGACTTCGACCACACGATCATCGGAGAAATCCGACAGCGCCCCGCGATTAGGCACGTTGACCGGCAGCACTTCGTGACGGTCATTGAATATCGCATCCATCGCATCCAGCGCCAGTTCCAGTTCGTGCAGCCCCCCACGTGACCGCTTCGGGTCCAGTTCCGGCACATCACGGGCGGCCTGTTCGCGGTAATGCGCCCAGTAATCCGGAATGGCCGCGACGATGTCCTGTGCGCGGGTGGTCGGCCTGGACTGCATCTCGTGCAGGATTTCATCCCTGAAATAGTAATACACGTAATACGACGCGGGGATCGCTTCCATCGTTGAGGCGATATGCAGCAGGCGCTGTTCCCACAGATTGAGGCTGCCTTCCCCCATCCTGCGCTCATAGGCGGCCTGAAGCAGCGGGATGACATTCTGCCCGTCATACTCGTGGCGGACGGTCCAGCTATTGTGATTGACTCCGACCATGATCGCATCGATCCTGTCAGGGTCCAGATCAGCAGCGGCGGCCACCTCACGCGGGAAGACAATCGGCCCTTCGCAGAACGAAATCACCGGGATGTCGGTGTGATGCGAGACTGCTTCCGACACGATATTGACCGGATTAGTGTAATTGAACAGCATCGCCTGTGGGCAGATCGTTTCCATATCACCGATCAGATCGCGCATGACATTAATCGAGCGCAGCGCCATGAAAAAACCGCCCGGCCCCTGCGTTTCCTGCCCGATGACATTGTGTTTCAGGGGGATGCTCTCATCCAGATAGCGCGCCTCAAACCCGCCGGGGCGAAAGCTGGTCAGGACGGCGTCACAATCCGCAAAGGCTTCGCGCCGGTCGGTGGTGACGGAGATACGCATATCCAGCCCTTTATGCGCGATCAGCTTCTCCGAAATCGTGCGGACGATGTCCAGCCGTTCAGGTTCGAAATCCACCAGAACGACTTCCGATCCCTGAAAATTTTCGCCCTGCTCGATCAGCGAAGCCAGCGTGCCAGGGGCGCGGGTGCTGCCCCCGCCGATATAGACCAGTTTAATCCGTGCCACTCTGTTTTATACCTTTTACGAAATCGCGATTGATCGAAATATAACCCTCACAGCGGCGGACAGGAAGGACCATATCCATCCATCTGCGTTCATCTTCAGGTCGCGGTTTCGTCCGCCTGAAAATGATCGTTTATCGTGTTACCGCAGGGAACTTGCAATGGTGCTCTGAAGGTGCGCCCTATGTGATATTTTGTAGGGATGCCCGACGGGGCGTCCGTCGTTTGGTACACATGGTTGCGCGACAGGTTAAGCAGCCCCCTACCGCGTCGTCCAGCCCCCATCCACAGGCAGCACTGTACCGGTGACAAACCGCGCATCATCCGACAATAGATAAGCGGCAGCAGCGGCGATGTCATCCGGTGCGCCCATGGTCCCCGTCAGCGGCTGAAGCTGTGGCAGTCGATTGAGGATGCGCTCATCCTGCTGGGCGCGCTTGCTCATGGCCGTGGCGATCAGGCCGGGCGCGATCACATTCACCCGCAGGCCCTGCGGCGCATAGTACGATGCCATCGAACGTGACAGCCCCACAATCCCGCCCTTGCTGGCAGCATAGGCATGGGTGGCGAAATCCTCATCCCCGCCGACCAGCCCCAGCACCGATGACAGATTGACCACCGCGCCGCGTGTCCGCAGCAGATGCGGCACGGTGTACTTACACATCAGGAAGATACTCGTCAGGTTCAGGGCAAGCGTCTGTTCCCAGCCTTCGACCGTGCAGTCGGCCACCGGACCATCACCGAAACGTCGGCCACTGCCACCGGCGGCGTTAAAGACACCGTGCAGCGCCCCCCAGACACCGACAGCACTGTCCACCGCCTGCGCGACAGCATCCGGCTGCGTGAGATCGACCATCACCGGATGACACTCGCCGTTCATCTGGCGGATCTCGTAACGCGTGTCCTCAAGGCCGTCAGGATTCCGGTCAAACATCAGTACCCGCGCCCCTTCAGCGACGAACCGGATGGCAGAAGCCCGCCCGATGCCGCTGGCCGCGCCGGTGACGATGATCACCTTATTCGTCAGGCGTCTGGTCAGATCCACGCTGTCCCCCACTGTATACCTGTGCAATCCGGGCGCGATAATCATCATACGTGCGGTCAAACAGTTCCGCTGATGCTTCGCCGCCGATCATCACACTACTGGTCAGCACCAGCGGCGGCTGTCCGCGTTTCGTCAGCTCGTCAGCCACCAGCACCTTGAGCGCATTCACCACCACCGCATATCCAACCGTTGATCCCGGCCCCACCGGATACTCCAGCCCTTCGATCTGCACCATTGCGTCCCCGGCGGGTGAGCCGTTATCAATCACCACATCAGCCAGATCGGTCAGCTTCTGCCCGCTGCGGTGCCTGGCCGGGGATGCGTCGCAGTGATCGACCGACACCACCCCGATCACCGGCAGCCCGCGTGCTTTGGCCCCCTGCGCCACTTCCACCACGACGTTATTCACGCCGCTGTTGGAGAAGATGATAAAGCTGTCATGCGGGTTAAAAATAAAATTCCGCAGGATGACTTCACCCAG
Organism: uncultured Anaerolineaceae bacterium; assembly: GCA_964395665.1. Classification (GTDB taxonomy): domain Bacteria; phylum Chloroflexota; class Anaerolineae; order Aggregatilineales; family Phototrophicaceae; genus JAEZAF01. The sequence continues at coordinate 4,173 of CAYNDH010000156.1, read as the reverse complement.
TCCTTCGACCTTCTCCAGAAACATGGCCTGACGCTGACCGTTCGCGCCGACCACCTGTGTATGATGGGTCAGCGACAGTTCGACAATCGGATGAAAGCCGGGAAAGCTGCCATGACGCGGGAAGATCTCTTCAATCGGGATGCGCGAATGACCGGTCCCGAACAGATGCACGAGTCCGCCGCTGGCGATCGAATCCGCGCAGAGTCGGGCAGCAGCGGCGATATTGTCGATCTGTGTATCGCGGATGCGCTGTACAATCGCGGCGGCAGCGTCCATATAGGCGAATGCAGGTTGCATGGATGCAGGTTGTGGTTTCTGTGTCCTGTGGCTGTCTGACATAAGGCTGTCTGTTTCCTTTCACGATCCAATTTACTGCGGGCTGCCTGAAAATTAGTTATCGCGGCAGACAGGGCCGCATTGCTTGCAATGGTGCCCTGTCCCTACACTCCGTCGCTTTTGTAGGGACAACGCCTGCGTTGTCCGTGGTTTTTCACGACATTCAGAGCGGGTTTTCTGAATATTCAGATAGCCTCTACAGGCTGCTGCGGCTACTGTGCGGACGCAGCACGCTGTGAAGCCCAGAACGCCGCCCCAACCATCCCCGCATCCAATCCAAGCGCGGCGCGGACAATCTGCACCGTACCCAGGTCAACGGTATGGCAGTGCTGGCGCACCGCCTCTCGTGCCGGTTCCAGCAGCCAGTCGCCAAGCGCGGTTAAGCCACCGCCCAGCACGACGCGATCCGGCGCGAAGAAGGTGATGGCATTGGCAAGGCCGATCCCCAGATAGAAACCGGCTTCGCGCAGTAAATCCGCCGCGTAGCTATCTCCGCTGGCCGCTGCATCCCGAACGGCTGCTGGTGTGATGTGATCCGATGCAATCCGGGCCAGTGCGCTGTCCGGATGCTGTGCGGCGATCTGTGCAGCTTTGGCCGAAATCGCTGCGCCGCTGGCAATCGCTTCCAGGCAGCCGTGACTGCCGCATCCGCACTGCGGGCCGCCGGGCTGGACGATCTGATGCCCGAATTCACCCGCCGCGCCCTTCAGTCCCATGTGCAGTTGACCATTGAGCGCCGCACCGCCGCCGATGCCGGTCCCCAGCGTAAAACAGACGCAGGTCTGTGCGCCTTTACCCGCGCCAAAGACCGCTTCCGCCAGGGTAAAGGACCGCGCATCGTTCAGAATAGCGACTGGCAGACCGGTCTGCCGCGCCAGCACATCCACCACGGGCCGCTGATACCAGTCCCCGGCGATATTCGGCACTAACAGCGTCCTGCCGGTGTCGTAATCCACCACCGCTGGCACACCGACGCCGACCCCTTCCACTGATAGACCGCTTTCCGCAGTCAACTGAAGCGCCAGCGATCCCATTGCGTGCAGCACCTCTTCGGGGATGCCGCTGGTCGGCGTGGGGATCACATGGCGCAGCATGACCGCTCCGCTGTCTGTATCAATAATCCCGGCGGCGATTTTCGTGCCGCCGAGATCAATTCCTGTGTAATAACTCATGCGTGAAAATCAGCCCTGCCCGGACTGACCAGCCAACCCACGCAGCCAGAGGTCAATCGGCTTTTCGACCTTCGGCGGATCATACGGGAAGTCAATGCGGCGGCCTTCCCCGGCGGACTGATAGGCAGCGTAGATGATCTTCAGCACTTCCATCCCGTCTTCGCCGGTTTCAATCGGCTCTTCCTTGCCAAGCACCACATTGACGAAGTGCTGCATTTCCTGCGGGAAGCCGTAATTCCACTCTTCCTCAAAGCCGGTGAACGTCCAGCCAGTAGTCGTGTCGGCCTTCTCGACTGCATAGCCGTAACCGACCTGGCTGTGCGTCAGCAGCGCATTCCCACGGATCAGATCGGCTGACGTATGGCCCTTCGTGCCGTAGATCGCGCAGCGGTCATCGATGCCGCCGGTCTTGGCCCAGCTATTTTCAGCCATACCGATCGCGCCATTTTCAAATTCGACAATGCAGATGCTGTGATCTTCGCCCCGTGTGCGATCCTTGTGCACGTACTGTCCGAGTGTGGCGGTCACACTCTTGACTTTGGGACGTCCCAGAATCCAGCGGGCGAACTCAATCGAATGACAGCCCATATCCAGCAGCACACCGCCGCCAGACAGGTTGACATCCCAGAACCACGGCGAATGCGGGCCGTCATGCTCTTCGCTCTGCTTGACAAGGAACACATCACCGAGCGCGCCTTCATCCACCAGACGCTTGGCACGCACGTATTTCGGCGCAAAGCACAGCATCTCGCCGTAGACCAGCTTCACACCGGCCTGTTTCACGGCATCCAGCATCCGCTGCCCTTCTTCCAGCGTCCGGGCGAATGGCTTTTCGCACATGATATGCTTACCAGCCTGTGCCGCCGCCACCACGACTTCTTCATGCAGATAATTCGGCACGCCGACGGTGATCGCGTCGATGTCGTCACGCGCCAGCAGTTCGCGGTAATCCTCATAGGCGTCGGGGATACCGCGTTCATCGGCGAATCGACGCGCCTTGCCGGGGCTGCGTGATGCGACTGCGACCACATCGGCTTCTTTCACATGCTTCAGGCCATCGACATGGATATTGCCGATAAATCCACTGCCGATGACACCTACACGTACTTTTTCCATCATCCTTAACCCTTTATCTATCGGGGCGATATATCTTTTAAATCGAGACTGCATCCCTGAATTTGCATCCGGTGGACAATGCCTGACATACCTGTATACCCAACATGCTTGTATGTCTGACATGCCTGCATGCCATTGTCCCTACGCATTACGCATGTTGTAGGGGCGGGATTCTTCCCGCCCATGAGACGACGACAAAAGGAAATTGTAGGGACATGCTTCAGCATGTCCGCCTGAAATTTCAAAATACTGATAGCAGGCGCAATATATTGCGCCCCTACCCCTCGCATTTCAGGTCTAAACCACCTTCTGACTGATCTGCCCGGACTGCTTATCCTTCAGGATGACCTTCGTGCGGCCATCGGGCATCTTCTCTTCCTTGATCAGCCAGTGCGCGTCGTCATAGGACTGCTGCTCGACGCCCGTATCCGCCGCATCAGAGCCGCGCCAGATGTCAAGCTGCACCGGTTCCCACTGTTTGCTTTCGACCGAGCGATAGGCGGCGTCCATGATGGCGTTGACGACATAACCGTCGTAGAACGTCTCCATCGGCTCGCGGCCTTCATCGATCGCATTCAGCATATCGCTAAACATATCGGTATATCCGAGTGACGCGACCTCATCCCCAACCGGGAACAGCCAGCCGGTGTCAGACTCCGCTTTTTCGGCCACATAGCCGCCTTCGCCGACCGCTGTGAACATCTCGAAGCCGGTCCGCAGCCAGTGATTAAGCCAGATCGTCCCTTCCGTGCCGCTGACCTCATCGCGCAGGTCCATGCCGCCGCGAAAGGTCCAGCTCACCTCAAATTGTCCGATTGCACCGCTGGCATAACGCACCAGGCCGACAGCACTGTCTTCGGCTTCAATCGGATGCACCTGTGTATCCGCCCAGCACATCACTTCCACTGGGCGCACATCCTTGCCGATGAAGTTACGGCTGATCTCGATGCAGTGACAGCCCATATCCACAATCGCGCCGCCGCCGGAGATTTCTTTATCCCAGAACCAGTCACTGTGCGGGCCGGGATGGGTCTCGCGGGAACGCGCCCAAAGCACTTTGCCCAGCGCCCCGCCCTGCACCGATTTAATCGCCTTCAGTGTCTTGGGCGTGTATACCAGATCTTCCAGATAGCCGTGAAACACACCCGCCTTTTCGACCATTTCCAGCATCCGTCGGGCTTCGGCTGCATTGCGTCCCAGCGGTTTGGTACACAGAATCGCCTTACCAGCTTCAGCGGCCAGACGCACCGCCTCTTCATGCAGCGAATTCGGCAGGCCGATCACCACAACACTGGTATCAGGATGCTGGATCGCCTCTGCCATATCGGTTGTCACGTGCGGGATGTTCCATTCGCTGGCGAACTGCTGCGCCCGTTCTTCGCTGCGGGAATAAACCACCTCAACCCGGTCACGGCTGCGCCCACCATGCAGCGTCATGGTATAAAACATCCCGATCAGACCGGTACCGAGCATTGTAATCTTATGCATGAAACACTATCTCCAATACCAATACATCATTCACCGCCTGTTGAATATTTCCGTATATCCT
>CAYNDH010000155.1:0-11088 GCA_964395665.1 uncultured Anaerolineaceae bacterium | reverse complement strand
CAAAGTTTCAGTACCCTCATCGGGTTGAGTAGGTCTGCAAGCCCATGCCATTTTACCCGCATTTTGGACTTGCAGCACCTTTTTTGCGGAATCTCGCGAAATACAGCCCTTTTTGGCTGTCGTTTTTACTCGCATCGCGTCAAAAATCACTCATTTCAGGCCGATATTTCGCAACTCGGTCTCTGTACGAAAACCCGTAGGAGTTGCGTAAAGCTAACTGACATCGTTACAGAAGCGTCGAAACTCACATTCGAGGCAGGGACGAATGGAATCCGGTGGAGGTGGCATGTATTCTGTATGAGCAATCTGTCTCATTTGTGTCACCGTCCTGACCACTTTTTGACGGAGTTGCGAAGAGAAGGCAATACGGACCGTTTTTCGCGCCTGTATAAGATAAAGCAGTCCAAATCTGATGGGAACCTGATACTGTTCCTCCGCCATCATCGCATAGGCGGCGAGCTGAAGTTTGAAATGAGACTGCTCCCGACGGGATAGTTTATAATCCACAGGGATAATTGTGCCCTCATGCCAGATCAGCTCATCGACCTGCCCAGTGAGTCCTAATTGCATCGAAACAAGCGGTACATCAAACCGCCGTTCGGCACGCTCTAAACCCTCGAGGTTCATTGTCCGACGTAAGGCTCGTTTCGGTTCATCTTCATGCCGACGGATTGCAACCTCCATTTTCGTCACTGTCGGACGAATATCGGGCAGACAGCGGTGATAGTAGAGAATACGCTGACAGTAGTCGAACTGCTTTAGATCCGTAATGGTAAAGAGGGTGTTCTCATCCGCTTGCACTGCTCACCTCCAGCCGTTTATTCCAGTCATCTTCGGAAATCGGGATCAGTTGAATATTGCCATTGCCGTCTGCCAGAAGCTCCTCCAGACGCAGCATGATCGCATCCTGATGATTACGCGAGATCCTGCCGCAAAACGTGCTGTACTGGACACGATCCAGCCCGTAATCGAGGCACACATTGGCGATCTTCGTTCTGGCGCGATCTTCCACGATGTCATAGACCAGGATAACCCGCTGCATTTCACCATTCTCCTCTGAACGATTGATAAAATGGTGATTCACCACGCAGGAAAGCGGCCATACGCCGTGCCTGACTTTGCACAATACTCCGCAGCGGAAAACGCTTGTCGTTATAACGCATACTGGAGTCAAGGTGGCTCAATAGGTGCTCAGTGAGCGTTCGGCGTGTTTCAATCGTCAGTTTGCCGTCGTCGTGCTGCTCGACTCTGAAGCCGCGTGCCACCAGACCAAAAACGACGCGGTCAACCACGGCCTGTCGGAACTCTTCGATAAAATCCAATGTGAGGGATGGTTTTCCGGGGCGGTCGGCATGGAGAAATCCAGCATAAGGATCAAGCCCTGCCAGCACTAAGGCCTGTTCTGCGCGGGTATAGAGGATACCGTAACCGTAATTGAGTAAGCTATTGACGGGATCTTTGGCACCGCGATGCTGGCGGGTTGTCCACTCATACGTCTGCGGGACAATTAAGCGCACGGCTGACCAGTAACGCTGGCCTGCACTGCCTTCGATCCCCATCATGACATCGCGTATCGCTTCAATGTGGTTACCTTCAAGCATCTCAATTTGATACTGTGCATTGCGGATGGCTTCAGCAGTCGATCGAAGCTCATGGTAGATCTCCGGTGCGGTCTCTTTGCGATTCTTCGCCATATATTTGAGGGTCACGGCCTGGTTGTGGAGCTTGGCAGCAGTTACGGCTTTGGCGATCATCAGCCCACGGTCGTCATTGTAGGCCATGAGCTGCTGACGACGGGTCAATACGGTAGCACCTAATCCAGCAGCATACACCGATGCATAGCAGCGTCCGATGGCATCCATAAAGAAGATCGGAATACCCTGTTCGCAGCATGCCTCTAATGCGTCTGCCGAAACACTGATGCCGTTGCTCAATACCTGAACTGAACGCAGGTGCATGAGAGGTGCTTCAGTTACCGTTTCCTGCTGGCGGGTAATACGCAGTCGCTGGTTATGTTTACCGATAAATGTCCCGAAGGTGTCTGCAATGAGGTGTTCAACAATCATGAAAACTGCTCCTTATTCTGCCTGGGTCGTTACCCTTAGCATAAGGAGCAGTTGGCAAAAATGATTCCAACCAGCGGTGTGGTTCTTTTACGCACTGATTTCGAACCAGCCATTCCCTTTGATGGCATTTTTCCCGATATTGACCAGTGAAGCCCACAACAGCCACAAACGCAGAGCAGTGACATCTCCTTCGAGGATCACGCTGCCTACGAAACCGCTCACATCCTGCATACGGTTTGCCCTGCGTGAACCGCTGTGAGCACGTATCCAGCGGGTTTCGTCACGCCTGATATGGACACCCGCCGCCATCTCACTCAGGGTTTCATGGCGCGATTTCCATATTTCCTGTGACAATGGATGACCATAATGATATTCCAGCGCCTGCAGGCGTTCCAAAGTTCGCATGACAAGCACATCAGGCCGCGGACGTGACAGAAGTCTGCCTTCATCGATCAACTGCGTCGGCGTCAGGAAGTGCAGCCGAAGATGATCAGCAGGAAGTCGATCTGCGCATTCCAGCGCCTGCGTTCCCGTGATGGCAAGATCAGGCATACGCACTGAGCTGCCAACCTCATAAAGCAGGGAATGTGCTTGTGTGAGCGGGTTCAGTGCCTCTACACGCTGCAAACTGAATTGTCCCCGACCGAACCCGATCCCTCTCTGCCCGATACGCTGAATACCCTGCACCAGATACGGAAAAACATTCAATGCTTCTCCTACCAGAATGAGGTCCAGCGTAAAATTCTCGCCTACGGCAAACGTACATTCCTCATCAGCGCGCACTGCGAGCGCCGGACGGATCACCAGTGGTCGGGCAGGATTGATCCCTCTTGGGCTTGCTGCTTCCAGTGCCAGAAGGAAACACATCGGGCAGTGATAACTATGCACCACCTTGCCCTGCTGTTGCGGATCAGTGCAGGCGAATGTACGCAGCACATCCCACAGCGCTCCACGCCACTGTGCCCCGGCGTGAACTCCAAAATGGACAGCCGTTATGGATTGGCAGGTGAGGCGGAGATGGTGCAGTGTCAATTCAAAAGGCGGCGTCATCACTGGAGCCTGTTTCAGCGAGCGCATAGTAGCTGTAGCCTCTACTGCTCTGAATCAGCCGATAAGGCAGGGCCACATGATGCAGGACCCGTTCCCTGCCAAGTCTGATAGGATCATTGTTATAGATGTTCGCTTTGTTAAAAGTCAGCCTGTCACTGGTGTCGTCCAGTTGAATGAGCAGTGCATCCAGCGCAAACGTCTGCATCTGCTCACCGACAATGACAAACCGCGTATCAGGTGCGTCATGGGTCTGTGGTATTTCCTGTATCTGGATGAACCCGCCCCGCTTTCCAAGATAATTGATACATGCCAGCCAGCCGGTCAGCGCTTCGGCCTGTTCCTGTGTCTCTACCTCTAGCGCAATTCCAAAGCTGCCATCAAGATATGCATACTCACGGTAACTAATCGTTCTCTGGAAGAACCCTGCATCAGAACTGCCCGGTGCAGCAGGATTGCGACGTGGTCTTAACACCTTGATGAAGGTGTTATTTACCACAAGCCGCGCTGCTGGACGCAGTGCAACACGGCAGAGGTTCAGCCAGCCCCACGCTTCCTCTGCGGCCTCAACTCCCTGTACTCGACATATGACATCCAGCAATGCCATTTTGATCGCAAAGGGAGTGGGGACGGGTAAGGTCCGTCCCCCTGAGGCGGTAGCAGTGGCGGGTTTGAGTGTGAATAACGCAGTTGACTCATATTCCGCTGCAACCCACATCATGATCTCCTTAAGCGTACTGCAAGGTATACGGGGTCGTATTTGCCATAATATCCCCGATGATGTCCGTCAGGTCACCAAGTGAATTAAATGACAGGGTATCCACTGCTGCATTGGGTGCGATTCGGTTCAGTGAGTCTTTCAGGCGCAGCATCTGATCACGGTAATCATCTTTTAATGGGCTGACTGTTGGTGCGGGTGTCGCTCCTGCGCTGATACTGACGACGCCCTCGAGGTTAACAATGTGTGGGGCCTGGCTCGAACGCATGGCTCCATTAGGCTGTAAGAAGGTGTACAGAACGCTTTCCAGCAGCGCTCTGGCTCGCAGCGCACGTTGTTCGGCATCAATCGCATACTGCTGTGAAATGTCATTGAACCCAATACGAGCGAGTTCAACATGGCAGATCGCCGCATAGATCCCTGATGAGGTCGGCCTGTGGAAAATCGCCTGTCCCAGATTCGATCCCGTCTTTTCTTCCGCTGCACGGCTGGCTTCGCTTTTGGTTCGATCAGAAGTGGCATATTTCACATGGAAGTAGCTGTCGGTTTCGACTTTGTCCGGGATGCCCACTACCCATCCGAATTCCACCACACTCTTTCGTGGAAGACTGCGTTTGCCTTCCGTAATCAGGATACCTTCGATGTCATCCATTGCACACGTTTTCAACAGCTCATTGATGACATCCCGGTCGGGCATATTGGCTGTGCGCTGAAAAAACTCTGGATCGGCATTGATCCGATTGGCGTTGAATTCCCGGCAGCCCGCGCAGAGCGGCAGGGCAGAATGATTGCTCGCAATATTGAACAGATGCTCAGCCTGAATATGTTTGTACATATCGCCGCTGATCGCATTGACATTGTGCAGGTCACCGCGCTGGTCGATGACATTTACCATGCGGGTCTGGATTTGATTTCCTTCCCCACCTTCATTATTCAGGCTGTGCAGGTCCAGTGTAGCGCGGGCACTGATAGACAGGCTGTAGAGTGCGTAATCGGCCATGTTATTCTGTCTCCATTTTTTCGTTCGTCTCAGTTTCAGGCTGGTCAGTGTTGTCTTGTGGGTCACGCGGTTCACGCGCATATCCGTAGGCAATCAGCATATTGGCGACTGTCTCTGAGCCGTATTCGTCGATCAGTCGTACGATATCCTCGATATCGGACGTTTGAATACTGCGACGATACGGCCCAGGGCGTGTCTCCATAATCTGGGCATTCTCAGAATTAAATTTGTGCAGAAAGTCGCTCAGGGCAGTGATGAATTCCTGCGGATAGCGTGCTTTACGGGCGAGTTCCTGTCCAAGCCCATAACGGACATCATATTTGCGATCACCCTGTTTTTTGCGGTACTGCGCCACCACAGTACTCTGTCGAATGGCATAAGCAATATGTTGAAACCCGGTTGTAGTAAGGATGGGATAGAGTGGTTTATCGCTGCTCATTATCAACCTTTCTATAAAATCAGTGGTCAGTTGCATCACAGGCTTATTACGTTCGCGCATCCCTGTAAGGTAAGCTGGAAACGCATTCGTGAAGCGAAAGAAGGCGCGTAAATCGTCTGCAGAGACAAAATCGCGCAGATGTTGCAGCAGTGTGAATGCATCTGAATGAGATTCGTCAAACTGGCGCACGAATCGCGCAAATTCCTTAAGAACATTGAGATACAGTGTGACATCATCACGGCTTTTGATGGTGATCCATCCGGGTAACGCAAGGAACGCCATATTCATCGTCGCAACCGCATTTCCCATGTCCTTGTAGAATGCTGTGTAAAAGCCGCTGACAACCCGCTTTTTCACGTTGTGGTTCTTCAGCAGGCGACTTAATCCTGACTCCGATGTCATGAAATGATTCAACAAGGCTTCCATATAACGCAGGACAGCCAGAATGTCGAAGCGCGTCGATGTTTCAGCGATCTGCATTGTACGGTTGAAGTTACTCATCACCGCCTGATGTTCCTGATAGGTCAGCTCACGTGGGGCGATCACAAACGTCTTGCGATCCTTCGCCCCACGCACCAGTCGTGTAAGCGCGGCCTCGTAAAAGCCTACTGCCTTAAGCCATTCAATGAGCCAGAAATTATCGACGTTGCCGATACTCAGGCCATTCGATTTTGTGCGGTTTTGGCCCTTACCACTATCAGGGTTATAAAGCTGTTGTGCAGTCGACTCCGCTTTGATCCCCCAGGCCTCCACTTTGTCCATCTGTTTCCAGCGTTCAACAGCGGTTTCAATATCATTAGGCCTTGTGGAGAAGAGATCAAACAACAACCGCAGCACATCGGTATTTCCTGTAACACGATCCCAATCCACCATGAGCGTGTTATAGCCTGGCAGCGCGGCTGGATTGATTGCCCGCAGAATGTCCCAATAGGTACTGGGCAGCATCGCTTCGACATTCTGTCGGCGAGCGGCGAAGTAATCATTGACCTGCGCCTTCTCTGCCTCATAGTCATAGACTGCACTGAGCGAGTCCGGTAGTTTGGTCTTTGGCGTGCGGATCGGCTTTTGAGGCATGATGCGCTGTGCCAGCATAGTTTCGTCAATTGCGGGCGAACAGCGCAGCTCGTAACACACGCCCTTGTCTGTGATTACCAGTTGAAACTGGTTGTCCGTCGGCGCATACAGCACATTGCTGATGACTTCGGCCAAACCAAAAGCAGTCAGCAAATCACTGAATGCATTCAATCCTTTGTCTACATAAAATACGTTATAGGATATCGATGGCATGCATAAAATCCTCCTCTTTGCAAACAGTCCTTATCTATACGATAACCACTAGTTGGAAAAAATGATTCCAACTTTATGTTAATTGTTGAGCTATCCAAGATTTCCAGCCTTTGTCCCTGCGACATCAGCGCGGCGCAGTGCTCTCGTGATCAACAGGTACCCCAGAAACGCTGCCACATCTCCGTCAGGGTTTGGGATTAATTCCTGTGGATTTCCCCGCTCAGCAGAGGTGATCAGATCCTGAAGATCAGGTGCTTGTATATGCTTCGGGAACGTGTCTCTGATGTGCTGGTAGGCATTTTTCACTAAGCGATAAGGTTGATGGGCGTCAGAATAAGGAGAGTGATGGCGTGCCACTGCTGCGAATGCAGCGCACAGCAGATTGTCGTTATCCAGTTCGGCGGCCAGAATTGGCGCAATGCTCACTGCCCCTTCAACGGCATGCCAGGGACGTTTACGCATACTGCGTTCAATTTCGCGGTGAGAGTCCTTTTCCAGATGTGTGTGCGCGTAGACCTGACCGGGTTCTACCTCCAGACGAAGATCATCTTCTAGCACTGCGATTTCTGCCTGATAATCCTGAACCCATTTCTGCCAGCCTTCACTAAGTTTCCCAATATCGTGCAGCAGCACCGCCAGTTCAGCGGCACGGTACACACTGCCTGCTGACCAGCCGAAGCGGATTTCGAGTTGCTTGGCCGCCCACTCTGATTCCCACCAGTCTTTCAGGAAGGCGTCATAGACATGCTGGATGTGTTCACGGTATGTCTCCAGCCGATACCTGTGTCCTTCTTTATAAGCGGTGGCATCTTTCGGCTCTGGAACGGGTGTCTGCCATGTCCCACCCTGATCAGGTACAAAGCCACGTAACCTGTCATAGGTTGCCAACAATGGATTGACCACCGTTAATAGCGCAAAATGCACATCTTTGGATGATCTGATCTCGATCCACTGATAGCGCTCGTAATTACTCTGTTTAGCAGCTTCTCCCTGTTCATCCTCACCAAAGTCATGCAGGATTTTCACTGCCCAGGTATCCAACTCTAACGCAGTTTCGAGCCATGCTTCGACATATTTCCGCAGCGTACCTGGATGCAGACTGAAAGCTGAAAGTCCAAAAGGTGAGATATGTGGTTGGTTGAGCAGTGCGTCAGGATCTGCCTGAATGATGATGTTCTGCTGCTGAATATCACGAATCAAATGTCGTGGATCAGTGCCAGTATCCCCCCGCTGTACGGCAAAAACCTTTTTGGCGTTGCCGTACCCACTGTCCTGAATATTTCGGAGAATCTGTGCATCCTGATCACTATGCACTTCGGTAATGACCGACTGTTCATCTGAGAACCTGAATTCTCCCTGTCGCTCCCGAAAAGCACTTAGGGTTGGCCCAAAAAGTGGTTTCAGTGGTTCCCGTGCAATGTAAGGCGCTGCATGAGCCGGATCAGTCAGATCGAGTGGGTTTTCAGAATCAGCGGGATTAATTGTTTGAGAATAGATGTATACAACGCCTGTTTCTTCTGGATAGCGGGCACATCGTCCAGCACGCTGGATGATAGAGTTCGCTGGGGCAAGTTCGGTGTGCAGCGTCGAGCAGCTCATATCAACGCCTACTTCAATCGCCTGAGTCGCGACAACGATGGCACTTCCAGATGTTCGGTCGGCCTCTTTACCAAACAGTTCACGGATACGCATCTCGATAGCATTGCGCTCATCACGCAAAAAGCGACTGTGCAGCAAAATCACTTCAACATCTGGTGACACCAGTGCAACCAGATCATCGTAAATCCTGCGAGCACGATCTACGGTATTGCAAATCACAAGTGAACGCTGTGTATGTGTATCCCACACTGTGCGTGCTGAAAGCGGATGATCCACCACATGATAAAAACGCTGCTTCTGCTGTGATGGCAATGCTTCGAGATCAGTTCGGTGCTCTGTTGTATTGGGAAAAACGTCAGCGTTCAGCAGATGGCCCAATTCCTGAAGCATCACTTCGCTGAATGTAGCCGTCATCAGCACAAACGGTGTAACACCTTTCAGATTCTTTAGCATCATCAGGGTTGTTGGCAGTGTCGTATTCGGATCGTACAGATGGAATTCATCGAATACGAGATAGGACGACATTACTGCGCCCGCATTCACATTGCCTCTACGCCGTCCCAGGCTGTAAGGAGCCAATAGATAACTACTGAGAGTCTGGTCAATGGTGGCAAAGATGAGGTTTGCCGTCAGTTCAGGGTCTTCAGGCTGTTCTCCCGTTTGCGTTTTGACAGCAGCCGGGTTGATCAGACCGAAACGCTGGTTATATCGACTGACAATCGTCTCGTATTCCAGATAAAACTGCTTTGCAAGTACGCGCATCGGAACTGAATAAATACATCTTCTCGGAAATGTCATCTGCTGAGAAGGGGTGCTGAGCTGAAAGAGGAAGTAATCCAGTGCAGCCCGTGTTTTGCCGGAACCCGTAGGAGCCTGCAGAATCACATTTTTCCCCTTTGCGAGTAAATCCGAAACATGCTGCTGATGCCGCCATAAACCACTCATGCTTAATCTCCCCACAGGCTGTTGAACTGACGGCGCGAATCGTCCATGGCATCATTACCCAGCCAGCCATATAACTCAGCAAGGCGGCGTGCCTCTCCCATCATTGTGTCCCGTAATTCAGGTGGAGCCAGTACCTCACAGTTTGCACCCCACGTGCGAATCCACGGTATCAGATCAGTGGTGTCGGCAACTTTCAGACTAATGCAGATATGATGAGGATGATCCCTGTCAGAAAGGATCTGTTGTGAAGGATGCCATTGTGTTTCCTGAACTCGCTTTGCGACATCTGGATGAAACCTCAGAATAACCTCAATGGTTTCGTCGCCGTAATAGATCGACCAGGCATTTCGCAGAAGATCCAAACCCGGAAAATCCGCCGGGATGATATATTCATCTCGCAAAAGTCTGGCTTCAACAATTCGTTCGACCTTATAGGTTCGCATTGCCTGTACGGTGTCGCTGAAGCCGATCATGTAAGTCGAAAACCCTATCACGGAAGGTTCTATTAAATAGGGGGCAAAGGTCGTCCTGAACGCCTGGCCCCGATAAGGTTGGTAAATAATTTCGATCTTGCGGTGGTATAGATAGCTGCGTGCTACATCACGAAAAATATCCAGATAGGCTTTATTGTGCGGACGCTGTGCCAGTGCCAGGGCTGCTTCTTCAATATGACTCCCTACTCCGGCATCGACATTGAGTGCGTGCGCTAATTTGAGCAGTACCGTTTCTGCAATTTCGTTACGGCGATCATTCTGTTTTACCAGCATTCTCGCAGCCAGGTATAAGACGACAGCTTCCTCTGCCTGTACCTCAAGCGGGCGAATGACTGCTGGAGTAAAGGTTTGTACAAACCACAGGGCATTCTCTTTATAGATTTTGCCTTCCTGCTCAAGGGCTATAAGGTAGTTATTTACACTGCGACGATTTACGCGCAGCATTTCTGCAATTTCACTTTCACGCAGTCCATCAGGATGCTGCTTAATAAGCAAGTAAACGCGCTGTTTACGAGCATGGGTATCATCAGTAGCGTGGGGGGGCATCGGGTCGACTCCTGTATCCGTTGGTTGATCTATCCTAACTGTATCCAGAGGTTGGAAATTTTGATTCCAGATCTGAATATGTCCTTTAAGTATCGAATGAAAACCAAGGGATAGAGTATAAAAATGACTGGAGATAACGTCCCCAGCCAGGACGGATGTATTCAGGCATACGCGGCGGACAGCATCCGCGCAGCACGCTTCATGTGCTTCGGGAATGTCTTCGAACTGCACCCGATATCCGGCACCACCCTTCAAAGCTATGTGAAACTTACTCGGTAAAACGCGCTACCAGAGACAGATACGCATCTTCAAGCGACGGCTCTGCCAGATATGCACCGTCACCTATAAAATGCTTCGACATCAGGCGTAGTCTCACATAACCATCCTGATGCACGACACGGCTCACCTTTACCTGCTGCATCACCCGCTGTGCCTCTAAAGGAGACACGGTAATTTCATAACATGCACCGACGCTGGCCTTCAACTCACCGATTGTGCCTGAGAACAAAATCCGTCCCTGATGCAGAACGATCAGCATTTGTGCGATGCGTTCGGCTTCATCAGGGGTGTGTGTGCTGAAAATTGTCAGCTTCCTGTCGTCGGACAAAAGCCGGTACACCCGCTCGCGTTCGATGACATCCAGCCCACTGCTCAGTTCATCCAGCAGCAGCAGTTCTGGCTGACCGATAAAAGCCTGCGCGATGCCTATCCGTCGAAGCTGCCCCTCAGAAAGCTGTGCGATACGTCTGTGTGCAATCTGCTCTAATGACAACCTTTGTATCAACTCATCGACAGAGGCAGGAGGGGTATTCCGCATCTGTGCCAGATAATGCAGTAAACGATGAGAGGTAAGATGAGGAGGCAGTTCCAATTTTTGAGGCAGATAGCCGATATGACGGCGCAGATACGACAGGTTGCCTCGGTAATCCCGATTGTGCCATTGCATG
>CAYNDH010000154.1:0-11100 GCA_964395665.1 uncultured Anaerolineaceae bacterium | reverse complement strand
GGACGCCCCGTCGGGCGTCCCTACTGAGAATCAAATACCTTGCAGGGGATGGCCTGCGTGCCATCCCGTCCTGTGTTACACATGTGTAACAGAAGACTTACAACACACTCGCATAGACGCTGAGTGCGATCACCACCACACCCATTCCGGCATTCAGCCACGTCAGCAGGGCTTCGCGGCGGCGCAGGGTGGACCACTCGTCTTTCAGTGCCGCCGGATCGGATTTGCTGTGTTCGGCGCGCAGGGTGGTACGTTCCAGCGACGGGCTGATGACCAACTGAAGGATCAGGCCGCTGATCACCATCAGCACAATGACGAAATGTTTCAGCAGCAGCACACGGCTCCACAGATTGTCGAACTGAAGGATACCGTCGTAATTCTCGTCTGCTGCCATCTGAAACATGCCGGTGGCGATCAGCACGGCCAGCGCCAGATTGCCATAGACGGTAAAGCGCCGCCGAAGCTGATTCAGGACACGGTACAGCGCGGCATTTTCCTGTAGGGCGCGTGTGACTTCCGGCCAGACGAGCAGCACGGTCAGGATCAGGCCGCCGATCCAGACGGCAGTGGCGACGATATGAAAAAACAGGCTAGCGGCAAGGATTGTCTGGGACAAGGGGCGTCTCCGGTGTGGTCAGGCGCGGTGTGACATGGCTGCCGCAGACTTTCGGCATCCGCAGCAGGGCGTCAAACGCGGGTCGGTCGAAGATATATTCAGGGCGCTGTTCGGTGATGGCCCACCACCATTCCTCATTGTCCGGCGTCCAGCTTGAATCCGCGATATAGATCGAAGACATCAGCCCCACCCACGGACGCCAGTTCGCGGCGGCGTAGGCGTAGGCCGCTTCGAGATTGGCGGCCTGCTCTTCCGGTGTGACGGCAAACCATGCATACACGGGATTGTGCTGGTCGGTGGTCCAGCCGGTTTCCAGAATCGCCATCTGACGGGCGGCGTCGCCATGCGTGATCATGATCTTGCGCAGGTCTTCGACACGGCGGAAGCTGGCCCAGCGTCCCTGCTCCGGCTCTGACGGATCGACTTCCGGGCGGCTGAATCCCGGCGCATGTGCCCCGACCACATCGGCATACTGCTGGAACCCGGCCTGATACATCTGGTCGAGATACAGATCATCGCGCAGGGCGGCGGCGTCTTCGTTCCCTGTGGGCGCAAGCCCAGCCGAAATCACAATGGCGTTTGGATCAGCGGCGCGAATCGCTTCACTGCACACCCGCAGCAGTTCGGTATAGGCGGCGGCATCCGGCGGCTGACCGCCCCATTCGCGGCTGAGGTTCGGCTCGTTCCAGACCTGATAGGCGGCGATGCGCCCGGTATAGCGCGTCGCCAGTGTGCCGCAGAAGTTCCCCCACGCGGCCAGATCACCGGGCGGCGAGTCGTGAATATCACCGGATGCGATGCTCGTCAGCGCCCAGTCCGGTGTTTCCCCCAGACGCGCCACCAGCTTGAGGTTACGCGCTTCCAGTTCGCCGATGATGCGATCACTCTGTGAGAAGTCCCATTCACCGGGGCGCGGTTCAAGGTCACGCCATGCAAAGCCCTGTTTGACGTGCGAGAAGCCCATCATGCGGACACGGTCGAGATTCTGGCCGACTTCGCCGCCATCCCACCATAAAAACGCCTGAATGCCATAGGTCAGCGAATTGAACGGTGGATGGGTCACGGCTTCGGGCTGAAAAACGGGATCTGATGCGATCACGACCGCCGACGGATCACCGGCAGCCGGCGTGGAAAGTGACGGTCCACGGTTTTCGTCGTCCGGGGTGCGCAGATTGCAGCCGGTCAGCAGCGACAGCAGGGCAATCGGGATCAGGGTGAGGCATACGGTAGAAAAACGTCGGGACATACTGTCTGAAAAAGCTTCCCAAAATTAAAGGTGCAGAAATCAGCCGCATATTGTACCGACGAAAGCGCGTTTCTGTCTGTAGTGGTTCTATCAGGCGTGATCAGACCTTACAGGGATAGGTACTTAACTCTCGGCGCTAGTAGACCCCCTCACCCCTACCCCTCTCCCCCGAATTCAGGGGAGAGGGGCTAAAAACAGCGTCTGTCCTCTCCCTGAAATCGGGGAGGGCCAGGGAGGGGTCAAAAATAGAAATACCGATTCCTGAAGGCCTGGATGAACCCGGTCAGACCTGATCGACCTTGTCGCAACCCTGTGCAGCGACTAAGATTCGCGTATTCGTCTGTATTTGTCCTGTTGATCTGCAAACAACCTGATTTTACGATCAACCCTGCATCGTTCGGACACATCATTTGACACATTCATCTGTTCAACCGATCCAATCTCCATCGGCGGTCTCTGATCCGAATACATCACCGATGCTGCCAGCGCTGCGCAACACGCCGCTGCGTATGACACCATTTCATACACGGGATCTTGTGACGCTGCTGCTCGTCCTGCTGATCGCGGCGGTGCTGCGCTTCGGTGATCCGGCGGCGGTCGAGTTCTATCATGATGAAGCGATGGTCGCGCTGCTGGCGCAGGACATGGCGCTCGGTGAGCGTTTTCCGCTGACCGGCATTATCTCGTCGGTCGGGCTGCCGAATCCGCCGCAGTCGGTCTACGTCATGGCGCTGCCGTATCTGTTCAGTGATGATCCGCTGCTGGCGACGATCTACGTGGCCGCGCTGAACGTGATCGGTGTCGGGCTGGTGTGGGCCATCGGACACCGCTATCTGGGGCGCAATGCCGGGTTGATCGCCGGTCTGGTGTACGCGCTTAGCCCGTGGGCGGTGCTGTACAGCCGCAAGATCTGGGCGCAGGATTTTATGACGCCGTTTCTGCTGCTGGCGCTGGCGCTCGGATTACTCGGCTTTATCGAGCGCAAACGCTGGGCGCAGGCGCTGTGTCTGCCGGTGATGCTGTGGGCGCTTCAGATTCACTTTGCCGGGTGGGCGCTGCTGCCGCTGTACGCGGTGCTGTTATGGATGGGCTGGCGTCATCGGATGGCTGGCCGTCGGGCGCTGATGATATCGGCGGTGCTGTCGGTGCTGGTCATGCTGCCGTATGCGGTCGGACTGGCGCAGACGTTGGGCGCTGATCCGACCCGCGTGAGTGCGGCGCTCTCCACAGCCGACAGCCGCGCTGAAGCAGAGACGGACGCGCTGATCACATCGGATGCACTGGAGACAACGGTTTTATTCGCCAGCGGACTCGGCGTTGAGCGCTGGATCGCACCGCAGCAGCAGGCCGATCTGCTGTCAAATGTGCCGCCGCTGCCCGGCCTCTGGCTGATGATCGCGGCGCTGACACTGCTCGGCCTGATCGCCGTCTGGCTGCGGACACACTGGCGGCCACTCGCGCCGCTGCTGACGGCATGGCTGCTGCTGCCGACACTGGTCTTCAGCATCACATGGACGGTCTTTTATCCGCATTATCTGATCGCGGCGCTGCCCGTGTATGCGCTGCTGGCCGGGGCCGCAACCGACAGCCTGATTGACATCGCGCAGCGGCTGGTCGGCAGGCGGTCGCGTTATGTCCGGGCGGCGCTGCTGATCGGCGTCGGTGTGATCCTGCTCACCCAGGGCGTCTGGTGGCGCGGGGCGCTGCGGTATGTCACCAGCCAGAATATCGCACTCGGCGCGGGTACTTCCGGCTATACCACGCCGCTGCGCGATCTGCTGCCAGTGCGCGATGCCCTGCTGCCGTTCGAGCGTGTGCTGATCGTCAATGACAGCGAAACGCTGACCGACGGGCTTGATCCGCTGTTCGATGTCGAACCGGCGCGCTGGCTGTCGATGCTGCGACGTTCTGCGGACTGTGTGCAGGTGCTGCCGGGGGATGGCTTCGCCGTGTTCCCGTCGGAAACATCCGCCCCGTTTGCCGTACTGCGGACTCCGGCGGCATCGGGTGAACTGGCGGCATTATATCAGTCCGATATATCAGCCCGGTATCCGGCGCGTACAGGCGAAGGCGAGTATCTCGTCAGCACGCCTGATGCTGTGCCAGCCGGTGATGCGCTGGCCGAGATCCGACCGCTGGATGTGCCGGTGCAGTACAGTAATGGTGTCTCGCTGACAGGTTATGCCCTGACGCCGGAGCGGGTTTATCTGGAATGGCGTTTGCCAGCATCACCGGCGCAGTCGCTGCTGATGCCGGATGAGGCGGATGTCCAGTTCTTCACGCATCTGCTGGACGCGGACGAGGCCATGATCCAGCAGCGGGACAGCCGCTTCTGGCTGGCGCGATACTGGTGTGAAGGCGACCGTCTGCTCACATGGCAGCCGGTGGATGCCAGGCAGCCGGTGGATGAGGCGGTTGTGCTGCGCGTTGGGTTTTACCGGCTGGGGACCGGTGCAGAGGCGGGGCAGTATTTCCCGCTGGATGTGCTGGACGCCGCAGGCAGCCCGGCGGGAAACTGGTTTGATCTCGAAATCGAATAGCATATGATGATATGACGTTGAGAGGGTGCTGTGCGCTCTCTGTCCTCACCCCTGAGAAACTATGTTTCTCCATTTAGGGGACCATTGACCCTTAGCGAGTTGCTTTAACCCCTCTCTACGCTGTGGGGCAGGGGTGAGGATTTAACGCTCATCTGGAAGGAAATATCAATGACATCTGCTTCACTGCCGCTTGAGGGGATTCGCGTTCTCGATCTGACACGCCTGCTGCCGGGATCGGTCTGCACGCTGATGCTGGTCGATCTGGGTGCGGAAGTCACGAAGATCGAAGATCCGCAGGGCGGCGATTATGCACGCTGGTTTCGTCCGCTGCTGAACGGTCAGAGCGTTTTCTTCCGCATGGACAATCGCGGCAAGCGCAGCGCGGTGATCAACCTTAAGGACACACGCGGCCAGCAGGTGCTGCACCGGCTGATCATGGATGCTGATGTGCTGGTCGAAGGCTTCCGGCCCGGTGTGACAGAGCGCATCGGCGCGGATTACGAGACGCTGAAGAAGCTCAACCCGAAGCTGATCTACTGCTCAATGTCCGGTTATGGCGCGGATGGCCCACAGGCACAGGTCAGCGGCCATGATCTGAACTACGCATCACAGGCCGGGCTGATCGGCGCGACCGGACAGCCGCAGGCCCCCGGCGGACAGTTTGCCGACATCGGCGGGGCGTATGCGGCGGTTGCAGCGATCACGGCGGCGCTGTTCCGGCGTGAACGTGATGAGCAGAAGCGCGGCGCACAGATCGACATCAGCTTTACCGAGGCGGCGCTGCCCTTCGCGCTCTATGCATGGACTGAAGCGGCCTTTGGACACGCGGTGCCGGGACAGCTTGGCGGCGGGCTGGCGTGCTACAATGTCTATCGCTGCGCCGATGGTCAGCATGTGGCACTGGCCGCGCTGGAAGAGAAATTCTGGAAGAACTTCTGCACGGCCATCGAACGCCCGGACCTGATCGAAATCCATCAGACGCCGGAGATGCAGACCTATCTGAAGAAGGAATTGCAGGGACTCTTCGGCCAGCGGGACAGCGCCGCATGGGAAGCGCTGCTTGGCAATGCCGACTGCTGCTTTTCACGGGTGGCCGCGCCGGGGACGATCCACGACGATCCGCAGTTGAAGGCTCGCGGGGCGCTCGGACGCTTTGACGACGGCACGACATGGATACGGAGTCCGCTGCGCTTCAGTGATCATGCGCCGGACATCACGCAGCAGATCCCGGATTACGGCCAGCATACGCGGGAAGTGCTGGTAGCCGCTGGTTACACGGATGAGGAACTCGATTCACTGGCCTCTGCGGGTGTGGTGCGGCTCGCTGTGCAGTGAAGCTGGCCGTGCAGTGAAGCCGTATGGCTCGTCCACCATTTGCACTCGCCGCGATTACCGTTATGATTCCGGCGTGGTGCGCTGGTTTGAGTTTGAGCTATCCACCGAAATCAGACCTTGCCCATCAGTACGACCGAAAGCAAGCCCGAAAGCAAGCTCATTAACACGACTGAAAGCACGATCAATATGGATCTGACAAACGATACAGTCTCACCGACAGCTTCTGAAGCCTTCACCATCCCGGTGGACCCTGAACACAGCGGACTGCGGATGGCGGTTGTCGGCGTGTTCCTGATCAGCGCGGCCTTCTTCTATTTCCTGATCACATGGCTGATCCCGCAGATGGGTGGCATCAATCTGATCGCGGCGGGCGGGGCGCTGGCAGGTGCGACGATCATGACGCAGGTCACTGACCGCCTTTTCAAACACCGCTGGCCGAGTGGACGTGTCCTGCGTATAGATGCCGACCGCATTCAACTGGCGCTGCGCGATAACATCCAGCGTGAGATCGACGGCGGCCAGCATGTCAACGTGCTGATGTGGCGCTTTACCATCTCCAAGCGCACGCGCATCCAGAAGGGCTGGTACATGGTCGCGCTTGCGCTCCAGCAGGATGACCTGTATCTGCCGGTATATACCTTCGTCTCGCCCACTGAATTTGAGATGATGCCCTACAACAAGCAGATTACCGCCCTGCAACCGCGCAAAAAGTCAGAGATGCAGGATCTGAAGCTGGCCGGTCAGCAGCGCCGACTGCATACGGCTGAAGATGCACGCTGGAATGAAGGGGCGGAGATGTCGCAGGACGATTTTCGCGGCTATATCGTCCGTCTGAAACAGCAGTTCCCGGAATGGATGCCGCTGGATCATTAACCTTTGCCGATAGCTCACACGCCCATCGGCTCACGACTTGTTCCCCAATTTGGTAGGCTTATGAAATACCGTCTCTTTTTATGTCTGATTGCATTGCTGCTGGTCGCGGCCCTGTCGTTGCCTGTGCTGGCACAGGAAGCCGATGAAGGCATCCTTGAACCGTATATCACCGTTGAAGGCGACCTGAACACGGGCGAGCAGGCCATCTGGCGCTTCCGTGGGATTGAAGGCTCGGTTGTCTCGATTTATGTGCAGCCGTCTGAAGGCAGCAGCCTTGATCCGACCGTAACGCTCGGCAGTACCAGCGGCGGGATGCTGGTCAGCGGTGATGATGTCGCGTATCCCGGCGCACTGGATGCACTGCTTCAGGCCGTCACCCTGCCGCGCACCGATACCTATACCGTGACGGTCAGCGGCTATGGTGAAACCAGCGGCGGCTATCATCTGCTGCTGACGTATGGTTATCCACAGGCGCAGTTAGCCGACGACTTCGAAGCCGATACGACGACATGGGAAGCATCCAGCGATGTGATTCTCGATCAGGTCGTCGGTCAGTTGACGCTGTCGGTACAGGGGACCGCGATCCGTGGTTATGCGCTGCCGACAGAGGCGACGCTCACGGTGAATGATACCGGCGACGCAGGCGGTGACACCGCAGCCGCTGCCCTGATGCAGTACGATGATTTTTATCTCGATGCTGAAATGGTGAATGTCAGCGGACGCCCCGGCTGGCGCGCCGGACTGATGCTGCGCCGCACGGGGAATGTCTACTATGCCGTGATGGTCAATCATCAGGGGCAGTGGCGGATGATCCGTGTGGATCGCAGCGGCGAACGTGTCCTGCGCGACTGGACCTCACACCCGGCGATTGTGGCCGGGACGGACAGCTTCCGGCTCGGTGTGCTGGCGAATCAGGCGGCGTTCGATGTGTTTTATAACGGCGCATTCGTCGGGCAGGCGGTCGATACTGACCGGCCACTGCTAAGCGGAGAAATCGGCCTGTATATCGAAACACCGGACAGCATCGGTGCGCAGTCGCAGGCCGGATTCGAAGTGATCACGCTGACGACTCCGCTGCGGCTGGGCAATACCGAGATCATCCCGATGCAGTTGATGCCCGGTGTACAGGCCCTGACCCTTCAGGAACTGGAACGGCGGCGGATGATCGCCCCTGGCGGACAGGCGGGCCTGACAGTGGCGGAGAGCTTCAGCCAGCGCATCAATCCCGGCGTCAGCCGTGTGCTGCTGGGACGCGGCGTGACCTACGGTGATCTGGTCATCAGCACGGATTTAATATGGCAGACCGGCGGCAGCGGCGTCGCCGGGTGCGGGCTGGTGCTGGGCAGCCTCTCCGAGACTGAATATAGTCTGGCCTTTATCGATCAGACCGGCGGCTATGGCCTTGCCAGCCGTGCAGGGGATCAGTTCGCCCCCGGCCTGTTTGCGGAAACCGATGCGGCACCATCCGGCAGCCAGAATCTGCTCGTCATCCGTCAGGGTGATCAGGCGTATCTGTACGTCAACCGACGTTATGCCGGTCAGACATCACTCACTGCTGGCGAAGGCGAGATCGGCGTGGCAGTGGTGAATTATGAGAGCATTGATACCACCTGCCGCTTCAATAATACATGGGTGTGGCAGTTGAGCGGAGAATAACAGGCAGAGATCCCAAGAGAATGTAACTATTTGGTCTGTAAAGTAAAGTTTGGTATACAGATGCAGTGAAGCTACCTACAATGAAAATGCCAGACCTGTAGACACGTTCACTAAGAGGATTTCTTTTATGACCCCGCCTACCGTCTATATCGAATCCGTTGAGGGCTATCCCGCGATGGTGATGCGATGGGAACATGCCATCCACAGCCGGGATGTCTCCGTAGCTTTTCGCGATATTAACGAGCGTCTGGATGCAGCAGACGAGCCGATGTACGTACTGGTTGATCTGCTGGAGAACCCACAGTTCCCGCTGCTGGATACGATTGCCGGGGCATTGTGGGGGCCATTTCGCCATCCAACACTGAACGAATGGCTGGTGATCGGCACCAATACCCTTGCGCGTGTCATCGCCCGGTCGCTGTCCAATGCCACACGGCGCAACAATATCCGCTGGTTCAGCAGTTACGAAGAAGTGTATGCCTATATGGACAAAATGCGCCTTGATGGGCAGATGAAATCAGCGTCGAACCAGTCCTGACAGACGATGCGCTGGCAGACGATGCGCTGGCAGACGATGTGCTGGCAGGCGATGTGCTGGCAGGCGATGTGCTGGCAGACGATGTGCTGGCAGACGATGTGCTGGCAGGCGATGCGCTGGCAGGCGATGACATCACCGGCGAGATCCACTAACTTTCGAAAATCGCCTGCACGCTGACCGTCTCATCCAGCACAGGTGAGAAAAAGGTATCATCACCGGCATATGCACCGAGACGCTCGAAGCGCTCACCCGCCAGCGTCCAGACTTCGATCACTTCATGCGCCGGGTCTGCGATCCAGTATTCACGCACGTGATGCTGTTCGTAGGCCCGGTATTTTTCCTGACGGTCATAACGGGCTGTGCGTGGCGACAGCACCTCAACCACCAGATCCGGCGCACCGGTCAGCCGCTTTTCCCCGATGGTGCAGCGTGTGTCCGGTGTCAGATACAGCACATCCGGCTCATAAACGTTGTGCTCATCCAGATAGACTTCTATTGGTGAAGTCAGAGCTTTACCACCGCGCTGCTTTGCCACTGTCATCAGAATGAACAAAATCGCGCCAACAATCACCTGATGTCGGGGGACTGGGGCCATAGAGATAACAACCTCTCCGTCGATGAGCTGAATCAGGTCATGTTGTTCGTAATCGGGTAGCTGATAATAATCGGCTGCACGAATGCGGATTCGTGTTGGCTGTGCCATACTAAGCCTCTCACAACTTATTACTGCTTTAATTATATCATCTATGGAACATACACTACTCCTGCTGGGCGCGGGCTGTCAGCAGCGGGACGATCTGCGCGGCGGCGCGTCCGCGATGGCTGAGGCGATCTTTCATCTCTGATTCCATCTCGGCGAACGTCTCGTGATAACCATCTGGCACAAACAGCGGATCGTAACCGAAACCGCCCGTGCCGCGATCCTCATGGATAATGCGTCCGGGGCAGATGCCGTGCACAGTGATCACACTGCCGTCATGCGGATCAGCCAGCGCGATCACGGCCTCAAAACGGGCGGTGCGCTGCTCATCCGGGACACCGTGCAGCGCTTCCAGCAGTTTGCGGCGGCGTCCGGCATCATCCAGACCGGGGCCACCGTAGCGCTTGGCATAGATCCCCGGCTGACCGTCCAGCGCATCGACAAACAGCCCACTGTCATCGGCCAGCGCCAGCAGTCCGCTGACAAGGGCGAAGGCATCAGCTTTGAGCGTGGCATTTTCACCGAGTGACGTGCCGGTTTCCTCAACATCGAAATCCGTCAGGCCAACTTCGGACGGCAGGACAAGGGTATAGGGGACATCAGCCAGCAGAAAGCGAAATTCGGCGAGTTTGTGCTGGTTCTGGCTGGCGATCAAAAGCTGCGTCATGTGCCTGAACTCCTGAAGTTGGCAGGGGCATCAATCTGTGATAGGTGTGATCATAACCCTCAATCGGCTAAAATTCACAGAATTGCCCCTCATTACCTGTGATTGCTATGGCGGGCTTCTGCTTTGAATCACCGTGATAAAGTGACATCATGATCCGAATTGGATGCCAAGAGTCATGTTAGATAAAAATCAGATTGAGGCTGTGTTACGCCACAGTGGTATGAGTTTTGAGCGTTCGCCTCGTGTCCAGTTGATCAAACAGCATAACCATCTCTATCAGATCAACATCGATGATCTGGTTGGCTTTCTCAAGCTGTATACCAAAGACTGGTACGGCGATGATGTCGCAGGAACCGGTTACTGTGTCGATCACGAAATCGCTGCATGGCAAACCCTTGCTTCGGCTGGCCTCGCTGTGCCGAAAGTCCTGCTGGCTGATGAAACCATCGACAATCCCTTACAACGGCCTTTTTTAATTACAGTCCGTTTAGAGGGTGAGCCTTTGACGGTACTCGTTCAGCAGGCAGATGCGGCAGAACGTGCTGCCTTGTTGAATGCGGTAGGAAGCTATCTCGCGCAAATGCACCGCATCCGATTTGAGTTTCCGGGATACATCACCAGCAAACCGCTTGCACCCCTTCAGACAGACGAATGGCAGCACCCGATCTGGACATTTGAGGCGTTTCAGCGGGATGCCCTTGCGACCTGGCAGCATGATCGCGAACAGGTCTCAGACAAGTTGATGGATCAGGTCGAGCGTTTCAGCCGCAGTTATATGGCTGACCTGGAAAAGGAATATATGAGTCCCCGTTTCGTACATGGAGATTGTCATGCCAGCCAGTTCTTTCTGCTAAAGCGAGAGGGCGTATGGTATGTCACAGGTGTGCTGGATATGGAAGTCGCTTCTGCAGGTGATGTCGGTGCGGACT
>CAYNDH010000153.1:0-11101 GCA_964395665.1 uncultured Anaerolineaceae bacterium | reverse complement strand
CAAAAACCGGCTTGCAGAGGCGCATTATGATCGAAACGTCAACAGAACCTAGCGTAACAGCAAAGCAAATGGGCCGGAAGAATCCGGCCCACTGTATTTTACCTGTAATAAATATGACGCCTCATTCACGCATTCCCCGACTGTAAACATCGCCTCATATAATCCGCTTGATGGACTGTCACGGGTACGTTAGACTCCGCCCGATAGTATGATCATGACAAGTTAAAGGACAGCATCATGCAGCAGGGAATGCTCGATATTACGATTGAATACTGTGCGCCGTGCGGCTACATACCCCGCGTGATCGAACTCACCACCGAAGTCATGCAGGACCGCGCCGTTGAGACTTATATCCGGTCATGGAACCTGATTCCGAGCCGTGGTGGTGTATTTGAAGTCACCGTCAATGGCGAACTGCTCTACTCCAAAAAGGCAACCGGTCGCCATGCAGAACCGGGCGAGATCAAGACCTCACTTGAAGCCATGCTGGACACGCTGCGCCCCGCTGCGGATGAGCAGTCCAACACGCCGAACGTAAGCCTCAGCTAGAGCGTTCTCGGCGTCACTCTCGCCCTTAAAAGCGAACCTCACTCCCAGCCCCTCTCCGCCCGGAGAGGGGTGCGCGGATGAACTCACTGGCGTGTTGCAGCGTGTACCTGTTTCTCCGCGATCTGGCGGATCTTGGTCCCGGTTTCATGCCAGCTAATCTCGCTCAGGCCGAGCTTCTGGCGGATATGGCCCTCTTCCATCCCGGCGCGGAAATCACGGACGGCACTCGTCCAGCGCATGACCTCAAAAGAGAGCTTGAACGGAATCCCCGCGCCAGCACCGAGATCAGTCAGGATATATTCCAGATTGCGTGATGTGCAGTTAAAAAGCGTCTCTTTGATGTCATACTGCACGGCATACAGATCGAGCAGTTTCACCCATTCCGCATCCAGTTCGATATTGCGCTCCTTGAACACATTCCGCACCTTGTAACGCACGTTCAGGATCGGCTGGCGCGGGTTGGTGCGATCAATATCCGCAAGCGCGAGCTGCATGGTCTCATTCTTCTTGATGCCGGTATCCAGCAGCAGGCGGAACAGCAGTTCCGGACGGGTATCCTGCTCATCGGTGCGGCGATAGCGCATCCCCCGGGCGAAATCCAGCACGGCGCGCATCTGCACCGGTGACAGCGCATCTGACAGCGGCGCTGGCCCCGAACGCTGTAACACCGCCTTGGCCGGATCATGCATGATGGCGCCAATCGTATTCAGCCAGCGGAAATACACCTTGAGCGTCGTCACCCGCCGCGCATAGGATTTGCGGCTGCACGGCACATCGCGTTCAAATTCCAGCCAGTGCAGAAATTTGTTCAGGTCTGCTGTGCTGTAACGCCCTACGGTCAGGTCATTCCCCAGCGCTTCCATCAGCAGATCAAGATCCGCCGCGAATGCCTTGATGGTATGTTCCGACTTGCCTTCCTTCTGCAGATGTTCGAAGAACAGCTTCAGCGTATTTTTGAGCAGCGTCCCCTTGTGAATATCATCGGGAGTGGCGGGTTCGTCATTGAACAGCGGGAGCTGACGGATTCTTCCAAACTTGTCCATTTTTTCTCCTAACTCGCACTGGCCGATGAGTGGGCCGACGATTGCCCCGACAAACGAACACGGTCAGGTGTGGCATAGCGACCGGCTATCAGCGCTTCCGCCATCTGAACTTCAGACGGAGTGAGTGTACCGGCAGTGCTGCGGCCATCTGCCTGAAAGACGGACTCGAATGCGGCGGCCAGGGCGTCGGCGGCCTGCACCCAGGTGACTTCTGTGCCCAGTGCTTCGGAAAGTGTCACCGCCCGTGACCGCACCTGTTCCCGTGCGACTTCACGGCTGGCGTCATCGGGATAGGCCAGCGCATCACAGATTCGGGCCAGATCACCCGTCAGAGGAAGCGAACCGTGCTGGAGCAATGCCCCTTTCCGGCGGACCTGTGCGCTGCCGACCAGTTTGCGCCCCTCAACGGTGATCTCATAATGCGACGGGATCTCGAAACAGACCGCCCCCGGATTCCTGGGCATGTCTGTCGCTCGTTCCGCCTGTGGAGACAACCCCAGACGCTGGAGTGCATCCACCAGCGCCGCGCTGATCTGGCGGTAGCTGGTGACAATATCGATCTGCGCCAGCGGATGATCCGCCGGGACGGTCACGCTGTAGGTCAGCTCATCGGTGTGCAGGATCGCACGTCCACCGGTCGGACGACGGACCGCAGTCCAGCCAAAGGCGGCGATGCGCTCAAGGTCGGCATCGTGCAGCTTCTGACCATATCCAAGAGACAGGCATGGGGGGGACCAGGCATACAGGCGCAGTGTAGGCGGACTCTGACCGTTCAGTACATGTTCAAGGATCGCATCGTCAACCGCCATATTAACCGCACCAGGCAAAGGTTGATCGTAGATGAAGCGCCATTGACGCACGTTTTCAAATTCCCGTATACTTCAACTGTAATTGATATTCTAATCGAAAATCTAATCCATTGGCGACTTATGCACAAGTTCGATAACGAACGCGCCGAAAACCGTGATAACTACCCTGATGACGACGAACCTACCATTCGCGGTGAGCCGACCGACGAGCCAAACAGACAGCATCCCTCTCCTTCTACTGTACAGCCGGACCTTCAGAGCACAATGACACACCCTTCACAACCGAAACGCAGCGGTTATTTTGCCGATGACGAAAGCGCGGGGACGGTACGCAGCGCCGCCGCATGGGTGAACGCTGCCAGCACAGCTGCCAGCATCCCATCACCGGATCATGGTGTTTACCGCAACACTGCCAAGGTCGCGCCGACACCGCCGCCCGTCAACGCCCCGCAGATCAGCGGCGCTCGTGAGCGCTCACGGAAACGCGCCAACGCATCAGCTCGACGTGGCAGCGAGTGGGTATGGGTGATTCTCGGCGTCGCCATGTTCAGCATCGTCGTGCTGATCAGTGTCAGCATGTTCATTATTGTGCGTGTCTCACGTGATCAGCCGCAGGCGATTCCGACAGCGCCATCCATCGCCGCCCTGCCGACAGCGGTTGATATGCGCGGAGATGGTCGCGGCGCACCGGGATCGGTGGTGCTAACGGACGGCACCCGCATTGAGATCAGGCCGTGGGATGGCACATCACGCCTGACGATTCTGGTGGTGGGGATTGACCGGCGTCCGGGTGAGACAGGGTTGGGTTACCGGACCGACACCCTGATGCTGATCAGTATGAATCCACAGACTGACACGGTTGGGCTGCTGAGTATCCCGCGTGACCTGTTCGTCGATGTCCCGAATTTTTATGGGATGCACCGTATCAACGAGCCGATGGTGTTGGGTGAACTGCGCGAGACAGGCTATGGTCCGCGCCTGCTGATGGAAACCGTCCAGTACAATCTCGGCATCCGTGTCCACAATTATCTGGTGATCGACTTTCAGGCGTTCATCAGCCTGATCGACAGTATCGGCGGCATCGAGATCGATCTGGATTACATTATCAATGATCCGGCGTATCCGAGCATGAATTACGGGTATGATCCCTTCTACCTGACCCCCGGGCATCACCTGCTGGATGGTCAAACCGCGCTCAAATTTGCACGCACCCGTCACGGCGACAACGACTTCCGCCGTGCAGAACGTCAGCAGCAGGTGCTTTACGCTATCCGTGATAAAGTCTCCGACACGCAGGTCCTGATCCAGCTTGTGCCGCAGATGTCTACCATCTGGGATTCGGTGCGGGCCAATGTCTACACCGGTGTGCCACTGGATCAGCTCATCCCGATCGGGCTTTATCTGAAGGATGTACCATCAGAGAATATCCGCACGGGTGTGATCGATTACCGCTACTCAGTGCCATTCACCACCGCGCAGGGGGCACAGGTGCTGCTGCCGAACCGCGAACGCATCGCGACGCTGATGCAAGAAGTCTTCGGCCCGGATTACAATCAGTAACGCATCCCCGCACCGGCACGAAGAACAAAAAACAGGACCTCGATTGGGGTCCTGTTTCGTTTGTTTTTAAGCCTGCTATGCCGTGTGTCCACATGTCTTGAACCTGCTTTCGCAGGTGGGAACACTGCTAACCTTCAGGTCTTGGCTACGCAAGCCTATCACCCTGGTGCTAGAAGTTTGCTCCCGTAAAGTGGGTGTTGGCTCAAAACGCATCATGTCATCACGCACACAGCAGGTTGCAGTCTGTTATATCAGATGTAACTTCCGAAGTAAAGGCAAAAAACCGCCCCGATGTGTTAAAGTCAGATGAAGCTCACATCCAAACCATGACACTACTGTGATGCTTCAGCCGCTTCTTCTTCGTCTTCGGTCTCATCATCCGGCAGATCGAGCTTGATATACAGCTCTTCCAACTGACCCGGCTCTGCTTCCGACGGAGCGTGCGCCATCACATCGGAGCCGGTCTGGGTCTTCGGGAAGGCGATCACCTCACGGATATTGGGTGCGCCGGTAAACAGCATCGCCAGCCGGTCGATGCCCCACGCGATCCCACCATGCGGCGGCACACCATACTCAAATGCTTCCAGCATATGGCCGAACTGCTCGCGGGCGTGTTCCATCGTCTGCCCAATCAGCGGGAAGATCTTCTCCTGAAGTTCGCGGCTGTGGATACGGATGCTGCCACCGCCGACTTCATAACCGTTGCAGATCAGGTCATACTGGGAACCACGGCATTTACCCGGATCGGTATCCAGCAGTGCGATATCTTCCGGCATCGGTGAGGTGAACATGTGCTGCGACGGGTCCCAGCGCTGGTTTTCTTCATCCCAGTAGAACATCGGGAAGTCAACGATCCATGCAAAGGCCAGCACATTCGGGTCAGCCAGTTCCAGCACATTTGCCAGATGACGCCGCAGTTTGTCCGTCACGGCGTAAACGATCTCATGCTCGTCGGACAGGAACAGCAGGACATCGCCCGGTTCGGCGCTGGTCTGTTCGAATAATTCCAGCTTCTGCCCGACAGTGAAGAACTTCCCGATCGGCCCTTTGACCTCTTCGGTTTCAGCCAGCGGTAGCGCCATCCATGCCAGCCCCTTGGCACCGGCTCCGCGTGCGATTTCTTCCAGTTCACGTGCCAGCTTACGCAGCCCTTCCCCGCTGATCGCCTTTTCGGGTTCGGCGCGGTTACGCATCAGACCGGGGGCGCGGATTACCTTGACCGGCTTACCGTCCGCCACATTATTCTGGAAGACCGGGAAAGCGCTCTTGCCCGCCAGTTCGCTGATATCAATGGCGGACAGATCATAGCGCAGGTCTGGCTTATCGGAACCGTACTTCTCCATCGCTTCCTGATAGGTGATCCGCTGGAAAGGCTTCGACAGCAGCTTCATCTCCGGCACAATCGTCTCGGCCAGCGCGATTGCCAGCCCTTCATTCAGGGTGATCACATCTTCACGATGGACGAAACTCATCTCCATATCAAGCTGCGTGAATTCCGGCTGTCGTTCACCGCGCAGGTCTTCATCGCGGAAGCAGCGCGCAATCTGGAAATAGCGCTCGTAGCCCGCGACCATCAGAAGCTGTTTGAGCTGCTGCGGACTCTGGGGCAGCGCATAGAATTTACCGGGCTGAAGGCGGCTTGGCACCAGAAAGTCACGTGCGCCTTCCGGTGTGGTCTTGAACAGCAGCGGCGTCTCGATCTCGACAAAGCGGAGTTCGTCCAGATAATCGCGGATGAACTTGATGATGCGATGCCGCGTCAGGAGATTGTGCTGCATCCGGGGGCGGCGCAGGTCAAGATAGCGATACTGCATCCGGCGGTATTCATCGACATTTTCATCCGTATTGATCAGAAACGGCAGTGACTTTGATGCGTTGAGGATCGTGATGTCGGTCGCTTCCACTTCGACTTCACCGGTCGCCAGATCATCATTTTCCATGCCACTGGGGCGACGGCGCACCTTGCCTGTGATCTGCAGGACGTACTCGCTGCGTGCTTCGCTGGCGATACTGTGAGGACCGGGCTGCTGTTCCTGATCGATCACCATCTGTGTAATGCCCCACCGGTCACGCAGGTCGATAAAGATAAGACCGCCCTGATCACGCCGACGATTGACCCATCCAGCCAGAGTCACTTCCTGTCCAGCATGTTCCGGGCGCAGCTCGCCGCAAGTGTGTGTTTTCAGCATAAATCCCTGTACTCCGCCGCTTTTGAGAGATGGTTGATGTTTAAATGATGTGGTTCAACTTTCGTGGAAATACGGGGCAAAGCATAGCATGTTCACCCGGATAATGAAAGCACGAAGGTACTGGTGAGCCGGGGACTATAGACAAAAAAGGACAGGCGATGCTGTCCCTTGGACGGGATTCTTCCCGCCCAATCGCATAAGAGGCCATTTGAATATTCAGAAAACTGTGCTGAATTTTATAGAAACGCTGGTCACGCTGATGATCTTTCACAAATTAGGACGGAGATCATTTTCCGGGAGCACACACAGGTACTCCCCTACAATGTGCCGCTTCCGCTGTAGGGGCGACCCTGCGTGGTCGCCCGTTTTTCTCCGTAGTGAGTTGTAAAACTGCATAAGAACCTGTTTGGAAATTGGTTACCGGTGCGGACAGGGCCGCACTGCTTGCAATGGCACCCTGTCCGCGCCTGTAACCAATAGATAGCCTCTAGCAGACCTGCTTGCTCTAGACCTGCTTGCTACGGTCAGACCTGCTTGCTACGGTTACGCAGTCGCAGCACCACCTGAAGCCCGGTCAGCAGCGCCATCCCAAGCTGGATGATGCGTACCGGATCAAAACTGCGCCCCGCACCGCTGGCTTTGCGCATCACTTCAGTAGACTGCGCCGCACTGGTCTCCGGCTGGACCATCGTA
Organism: uncultured Anaerolineaceae bacterium; assembly: GCA_964395665.1. Taxonomy (GTDB): domain Bacteria; phylum Chloroflexota; class Anaerolineae; order Aggregatilineales; family Phototrophicaceae; genus JAEZAF01. The sequence continues at coordinate 4,258 of CAYNDH010000153.1, read as the reverse complement.
TTCATCGCCGGGATCTGCTTCACGTTGACATTCTTTGGGGCCTGTACCGCCTTCGCCTGTCCTTCAGCCTCTGCCCCCTGCGCGACAATCTTTGAGCCGTACATATTGGCGTAAACCTGCGTAAATTCCGCCCCTAACAGCAAAATCTGCGCCGAATAATTAATCCACAACAGCAGCAGGACAAATGATCCCGCCGCACCATAGGCAGACGCGACGCCGCTCTGTCCCAGATACAATCCGATCAGATATTTTCCCAGATTAAACAGCAGTGATGTGACCACCGCCCCCAGCCAGACATCGCTCCATTGGATTTCGGCATCAGGCAGGACTTTGTAAAGCATGGCAAACATCAGCGTGATCACCGTGAAGCTGATCACGAAGTTGATCAACTGGCTCAAAAATTCCATCCCCGGCATGATCGAGCTGACGTACTCATTCAATCCAGCCAGCACCGCGCTGATGACCAGCGAGACCAGCAGCAGAAAGCCGATCGCGATCACCATCGAGAAGGAAATGAAACGCACCCTGATCGTCTCAAGGATCGACCGGGCTGGCGGCATCACTCCCCAGATGGTATTCAGCGCGTCCTGAAGCTGAAGAAAGAAACCGGTCGCACCGAGTATCAGCGTCGCCACACTGACCACGGTGGAGATCACACCAGTGGTCGGCTCATTGGCATTTGCCAGAATTTCCTGAATCGCGGATGCGGCTTCTTCACCAACCAGCCCCTGAATCTCTGCCTCAACCCGACCGCGTGCGGCGTCCGGCCCCAGCGCCAGACCGGCAATGGCGATCACGATCACCAGCAGCGGCGCAATGGCAAACGCCGTGTAATACGAAAGCGCAGCCGCAAGCTGTGGCGCCTTATCCTGATTCCACTCGGTAAAGGTCTGCTTCAGCAGCTTGAAGATATTGATTCTCTTCATCGCATTAATCCCTCACGTGTGTCCACCATGCGTAAGAGCTTAGGCGGTTTAGGTGAACATTCGGTGAGGAAGCACGTGATGCAGATGAGGATCGGATAATGACGCCCATGCCTGCCAGTGATACCGCAACCGCCAGCGCATGGCTCGCAACACAGGTCAGGCCAAATATGAATGATTTGAAAACTCTAACCGCGCAGATCGAACATCTGTGCTACACTGAAGCCCTGTAGTGTGCCTCACCCTGCACCTTAACATCGAGCCTTCAAAGTGATTTCAGAAGCACACAATTGCAGCAGCACTTTTTTTGTGTGCGGCAGCAGCAGCAACAAAAGTGATTTTGAACCTGACAGTGCAGTGACATCACCCATTTGCAGCAGCATAGTGCAGCAATCTGCGGCAGTCTGCCGCTAATACACGCGCAGCAGCAGCCCCTTGAGGTATTCACCTTCCGGGAATGTCAGCGCGACCGGGTGATCATCTGCCGCCGCCAGCCAGCGCACGATCTGCGCCTGACGTCCGCTGTCATCCAGCGCACCAAAGATGATCTTCTGAAACAGATCGCGGCTGATGGCCCCGGAACATGAAAATGTGAACATGAACCCGCCCGGACGAACGAGTTTGAAGGCGTTCAGGTTGATGTCCTTGTAGCCCCGCGCCGCCTTGTCAACCTGCTGCTGGGTATGGGCAAACTTCGGCGGATCAAGGATCACAATATCATATTCCTGCGCCTGATCGACCTGATCGCGCAGATACTCGAAGACATCGGCCTGAATAAACTCGACCGCATCCGCGCCGGAAAACCCATTGGCCTCATGCATTTTCTCGGCCAGCACCAGCGCATCATGTGAGCGATCCACATTGACCACGCTGGTCGCACCGTTTGCCAGCGCCATCAGTGAAAAGCTGCCTGTATAGCTGAACAGGTTCAGCACCCGGCACTGACCGGTATTCTCGACACAGGCCCGCACCCGTTCGGCGACAATTCGCAGGTTCTCACGCTGATCAAGATAGCAGCCAGTCTTATGCCCCTTGTAGACATCCACCCAGATCTCGGCACGTCCGTCCAGGGTGAAGTGCGTGGGGATGAATTCCGGCGGTTCTTCGCCCCACAGGACGCCGGTCTGCTGCGGTATGCCTTCCTTGCGGCGCACATCGACATCACTGCGCTCATACACGCCTTTGATAGGCACATCGAGCGCTGCCAGCACATCGACTGCAAGCTGTGCCAGTTCCGCCTTACGCTGGTCGATGGTCAGCGTCAGTGCCTGAAGCACCAGCCAGTCCCCGTAGCGGTCGATAATCAGCCCCGGCAGATAATCATTCTCGGCATTCACCAGACGCCGTGCCGCAGGCAGTTCACCCTGCTCCACCCGCGCCCGGATCGCCCTTTCAACCTGATCACGCCACCAGCCCGCATCGACCGGCTCGGCCCATGTCAGCAGGCGCACATTGATCTGGGATTTGGGATTCCAGTAGCCCTGCCCCAGCGGATGCCCTTCATGCGTCAGGACATCGACGATTTCCCCCGGCTGCGGATCACCTTCTACTCGCCGGATAGCGCCGGAGAAGATCCACGGGTGCTGGCGCAGAATCGATTTTTCGCGCCCTTTAGCGATAAAGACAGAAGCCATGATAATTGCTTTCTACTGCTGACGATGGTCAGAAGACGGTCAGGAGATGATCCAGCCGCTGCGTTTTTACGAATAGCGATAAAGTTCAGCCGTTAAGCTGGGAAAAAGGTCACAAACAGGGTTCTGAGGCTCAACGCGACGATCAGAATCCCGACCAGCAGCATCAGGCGCTGTGTCGGGACGCGCTGGCAGACCCATGCGGCCAGCGGTGCGCCCAGCACACCACCTGCCATCAGCGCGAAGATGATCTCCCACCGGTACGACTGCCCGATAGTCAGCATAAAAGTTGTGGCCTGAAGCATCGTCACGAACCACTCGGCGATATTGACCGAACCGATCACAAAGCGCGGCTCATGCCCGTTGACAACCAGGGTGGATGTGACAATCGGTCCCCATCCCCCGCCGCCGATGGCATCAAAAAAGCCGCCGATCATCCCCAGCAGCGTGATATTGACCGGCAGTTCAACATTACCGGACCGGCTGAGTGATTTGAGGATAATTCGCATCCCCATCAGGGCCAGATAAAGCGCCACTACTGGTTTAATCAACTGCGTCGGCAGCGTGGTCAGGATGAGTGCGCCAATCACGCCGCCCACGATACCCGGCACAGCCAGCCCAACGATCAGGTCGCGTTTGAAATTGCCCAGATAATAGTGTGAAAGGCCGGAAACCGCACTGGTCACGATGCCCGCTGTATGTACGCTGGCGCTTGCCAGTACCGGCGGCAATCCCAGACTGAGCAGAAAGGTCGTCGAACTGACCTTATAACCCATGCCCAGACTGCCATCAATGATTTGAGCGAGAAAACCTACTACAAAGAATGCAACGAGAGAGTCCATATCGTCCTGAGGTCATATCACCATCAATGACGTGCGATCCAGTCACCAGTTGGCTGACTCACCGGCTGATTATACGGAATTATCTTCGCACGTGATCTCAAACAGAACGATAAACCATCAACGCGCCGTTCACAATGTATAATCCTTCACAAGCATCAACGGCTTTCACAAAACAGGGGCAAATTCACGACAACCGTGATTTGCCCCCGCCACTTTTACATCCGACCGACTGGTGTTAATCCGCCAGCATCCGGATGAAGTCCTCTTCGCTCAGGATCGGGACACCCAACTGCGCCGCCTTCTCCGCCTTGCTGCCGGGTGAATCCCCGACCAGCACATAACTGGTCTTCTTGGTGACGCCGCCTGATACCTTCCCACCATTGAGCTTGATCAGTTCGCCGGCCTGTTCACGGGTCATGGTCGGCAGTGTGCCGGTCAGCACAAAGGTCAGGCCGATGAATTTATCGCTCTGCGGTTCGGCCTGCTGCATCGTCATATTGACGCCCACCGCACGCAGCTTGTCGAGCATCTGCTGATGGCCGGGATCAGCGAACCATTCCACAATCCCCTGTGCCAGTATCGGTCCGATGCCTTCCACATCGTCAATCGCCTGCACACCTGCCGCCTGAAGTGCATCAATCGAGCCGAAGTGCAGCGCCAGCAGTTCCGACACGGTGCTGCCGACACCATCAATGCCCAGTGCGGCGATCAGTCTCGGCAGTGGACGGCTCCTGGCCTTTTCGATTGACGCCAGCAGATTGGAGACTTTTTTCTCTGCAAATTTTTCCAGATCCAGCAGCATCTCCGGCTTCAGATAGAAGATGTCCGCCTCATCGCGGATCAATCCGCGCTCGATCAGTGT
>CAYNDH010000152.1:0-11101 GCA_964395665.1 uncultured Anaerolineaceae bacterium | reverse complement strand
ACAACAGTGCATAATAACCTCTCCATACAGCATACAGGACGCGGATTTTTATGAAGCGTTTGAGTCTTTTCATCTTTCTGTTTTTCATCAGTACGCTCATCGGGACCGGGCAGGCACAGCCGGTCACGGACATCGGACAGGCCGAGCCGGTCGGGACACTGATCCCACCGACGCTGGTCCCGGTGCTGGATACCGGTCAGGGTGAAGGCGTCGTCGCGGAGTCCGGCATTGCGCGGATCGTCAATACGGGACGCGTTCGCATCGGCATTCTGGCGAATCAGCCCCCCTTTGGCGAACTGAACGTTCGTGGGGACTGGAACGGCTTCGATGCCGATCTGGGGCGCACCATGGCGGACATCTGGGGCGTCGAAGTGCGCTTTAAGCAGGTCACCCGGCAGACAGCGCTGGACCAGCTTCAGCGCCGCGATGTCGATCTGCTGATCGCGGCCCAGGTTCATCATCGCGATCTGGACGACGATTTTGAGTTCAGCCAGACCTATCATCTCGGCAGTCAGTCGGTCATGGTCCGCGCCGGTGATGCCGAGCCGAAGTCGCTGGCGGAGCTTTCAGAGAAACGGGTCGGCGTAGTGATCGCTACCAACGGCGAAGATGCGCTGGGCCGCTGGATGCCGCAGTCTGGCATCCCGGTCACCGTCCAGCGCTATACGACGCTGGATCAGGCTTATAATGCGCTGATGAACAACGAGATTGATGGCATGGTCGCCAGCCATTTTCAGCTCTCGCGCCTTGCCACCCAGCCGGAACTGATCGTCATCCTTGAAGAACCGCTGGAAGTCGAGCCTTACGCCATTGCCATGCCACGGCAGGATGTCAGCCTGCGTAATCTGGTGAACATGACACTGCAATATCTGCGCCAGCAGGGGCGCCTGAACGAAATCCGGCAGGTTCACTTCCCACAGGTGACTTACGAAGTGGCGATCTGGGACGGCCTGGGCGAAGAAGCCCCTAAACCAGACCAGTTCCCGGTTGAGGTCAGCTATCCAACACAGTATGTGGTGCCGCGTCTGGCAGCTAACCGCGTTCTGCGCATCGCCATCCCGCGCCTGTCAGAAGGTGATAACGTCCTGCCGAGTGAGCAGCGGCTGGATACGTTCTATCGATCAGTGGTCGATGAATTTGCACGGCGCTGGCAGGTGCAGCCCGAATACATCCTGGTCGATGATCCCGTGCAGGGGATAGAAGCCGTGGCGAATGGTGAGGCAGACATCGCGGTCGGCGTCGAACCGAGCTGGGACTGGGATGAGCGTGTCGATTTCACCGAGCCGTATCTGCTGCACGGGCTGCGGCTGATGGTCCCACAGAATCGCAATATCTTCGGATTCAGGGAACTGGCCGGCGGGCGCTATATCGCCTTCCCACGCGACAAGCCGGAAATCGAACAGTTTGCCAACGATCAAGCCCTGCGCGAGAACGTCCGCATTCGTACCCTTGCCGCTCGTGAACCCGACTTCGCACTGCAAATTCTCGAAGACAAGAATGCCGATGTCGCCCTTGCCGACAGCATCGCGCTCCTGCCATTCATCCAGCAGTACCCGGATGATCTTCAGCTTACGACCCGATGGTACACCGAAGAATATGTCGTGATGGCGACACCGCGCAATGACATCGACTTCCGCCTGCTGACGGAATACACGTTGCAGGAACTGGCGCGGGATGGTACGCTCCGCCGACTGTTGGAGCCAGTCATGCTGCCGGAAGACATCCCCCGCTTCGACATCTGGCCGGGGACGGGCAATTACTTCGGCTTCAACCTCACCGGCTGACCGGCTCACCAGGCCCTCTGTGACGTGTCGATCATCATGGGACTCTGCAAGCGTGCTCTGTGCAGGGGCCGACCTGCGATGTATCGCCGTGTCCGCCCGCAGCGCCCATTGTTAATAATTTCAGGAGAGGTTGAATGTTTTACCGGAAAGACATTCAACCTCTTTTTTTGCGATTTTACCGCTCAGATGATTGTAAAACGTGTGTAAACTCCGCCTGTCGGTACCGTGTCGGGATCATTTCGACACTTGCCGACGTTTAAAATCGCAGTATAGTTCAACTGATTTTTCACTGGTCCTGAACGTAAAGTGAAAGCGACAGGTAATCGGCAATGATCGAAGTTCAAAATCTAGTCAAACGCTATGGCGATTTTACCGCCGTCAAAGGGATCACCTTTGAGGCACTTCCCGGACAGGTCACCGGCTTTCTCGGCCCCAACGGTGCAGGTAAAACCACCACCCTGCGTATGCTGACCGGTTTTACACCCCCGACCGCTGGTAAGGCTGTCGTCGGCGGCTATGATGTGTTTGAAAACAGCATGGAAGTCCGCCGCCGTGTCGGCTATCTGCCGGAAAATGTGCCGCTTTATCGCGACCTGACCGCGCTGGAATATCTGCTGTACATCGGCGAGATCCGTGGCATCTCCAACCGCCGTCAGCGGGCACTGGATGTACTGCGCCGTGTGGGATTAACCACCCGCTCCGGCAGCCTGATCCGCACGCTGTCCAAAGGGATGCGCCAGCGTGTCGGGCTGGCACAGGCCCTGCTGCATGATCCTGAAATCATCATCCTTGACGAGCCAACCATCGGCCTTGACCCGCTTCAGGTGCTGGAACTGCGCGATCTGATCGGCGAACTGCGCGAAGGTCATACCGTCCTCTTCAGCACACACATCCTGAGCGAAGCCGAACAGGTCTGCGACCGCGTGATCATCATCCAGAATGGTGAGATCGTCGGGCAGGGTTCACCCGTTGAACTGCGCCGGACACTGGAACGCGGTGGCCGCATTCTGGTACGCGCCAATGCAGACCCGGCGGCCTTTATCCCGCTCATTCAGGCTTTGCCGGGTGTCAGTGAGGTCACAACCGCGCCAGAGGGTTTTGTTGTCACACCCAGCAGCGCAGACATCGACCCGCGCCCTGACATCGCACGAACGATCACGGCCAACCAGTGGAATCTGGTCGAACTGCGTCCGCTGGCGGTCAATCTCGAAGAGATCTTCATCGAACTCACCCGTAATATCAATCGCACAGACCCTGCCGCTGTTCCTGACAACGCCAGCGCGGATGTCAGTGAACCCGCCGCGACCGAACTCTAGGAGACAAGCGAGACATGAACGCTGTACTGGCTGTTTACAAACGAGAGCTTAATCTCTATTTCCGTTCCCCTGTGGCGTATGCGATTGCCTTCGCACTGCTGTTCCTCTTTGGACTGCTGTTCAGTGCAAATATGAGCAATATCGTGCAGTACAACACGCAGGCGGCCCAATTCGGGCAGGCCCCGGTGACGGCTGAAAGCTTCACCGGTTTCATCCCCGGTCTGCTGACCTTCCTGATGTTTCTCGTCGCCCCGCTCCTGACGATGCGGCTGCTGGCCGAAGAAAGCCGCGAAGGGACGCTCGAAGTGCTGATGACGCTGCCGATGAGTGAGAGCGCCTTTGTCATCGGCAAATTTCTGGCAGCATGGACCTATTACACCGTGCTGCTGCTGCTGACGGTCGTCTACTACTTCATCCTTAGTCAGGTCGGCGTGCCGGATGCAGGCCGTGCCCTGCTGATCTATTTCGGCGCATGGCTGTATGGCGGCGCGGTGCTGGCCGTCTCGATGATCTGGTCCGCAGTCACTGAAGATCAGATCGTCGCCGCCTTCCTGAGCGCGGCGACCGTGCTGGTCCTGTATCTGGCAGATTCTGCGGCGGCATGGGCCACACAGCAGACGTTCACCAGCGGTCTGGCCGGTCTGATCCGCGAACTAAGCCTGACCGCCCATTACGACGCCACCATGCAGCAGGGCATCCTGCGGGCTGAAGATGTGCTTTACTTTGTCTTTATGATGATTGGTGCGCTGTTTATCACCGTGCGCATCGTCGAAACACGCCGCTGGAGAGGGTAATCGCGATGAGTAACCATACACAACCTGAATCCACTGAGCCGCTCATTCCTTCCTGGCTGCTGCTCGGTGCAGCAACACTGGGATTGATCGTCGCATTCGGCGTGACCTTCACACAGGGTATCAACATCGTCGTGATCGGCGCACTGGCGGTATCGCTTGCATCGGTCGTCACGTGGGCGTTATTTTCCCCGCAGGAATTTCGCGGGTTCATCACCGGGCGTGGTGTGCGCTTTGGCGGCCTGTCGATTATAGTGACACTGGTGTTCGTCGCCGCCCTGATCGGGATCTACAGTGTCGTCAAATCCCAGAACTGGCGCGTTGACCTGACCGAGCAGGATACCTTCTCGCTCACACAGGCGTCGCGTGATGCGATCGCCGCACTTGGCGCTGACCCGGACATCCCGCCGGTCGAGATTCTCGCCTTCTACGGTGTGACACAAGCCAGCCGCCGCGATCAGGACGAACTGCTGTTTGACGATTATATCGAAGCGGGCAATGGCAAGATCAGCTACGAGTTCATTGATCCGGAACGCGAACCGGTGCTGGCCGAACAGCTCAACGTCCGCGCCGGACAGGTGGCGGTCATCGGTCACAATCAGGACGGCAGCCGTGACATCGCAGGCGCACAGGTGATCGACTTCGTCACGCAGGAACAGCTTACCAATGCCATCCTGCGCGTGGCCGCCACCGGAAACTTCCGCGCCTATATCCTCAGTGTGGAAAATGGCGCAGAACTCGCGGATACCGGCGCAGAAGGGCTGTCACAGCTTGGCGATGTGATGTCCAATCAGCTTGACTGGACCACCGAACAGGTCTCACTGCTCGATCTGACCTCTGGCCGGGTTGATCTTAATGATCCACTGGTCGATGGCACGGTGCTGATCATCCCCGGCGGTGAAACACCGCTGACCGACGAAGGCCTGTCCATGCTGACAGCCTATCTCGACCAGGGCGGTGATGCGATCATCTATGCCGACATCAATCTGGACGGTGAACAATCACTGGCGACCGCCGAAAACCTGAGTAACTACCTCAGCATCCATTATGGGCTGGGCTTCAGTACCGATGTCGTGCTGGATGCAACACAGGCGTTCCAGTCGCCATTCGAACTCTACACCTTTGATTATGTTCAGGGGAACACGATCACGCAGGCCTTCGATACCATTCAGGACCCGGCCTTCGTCTTCCGCTATGCGCGCCCCATCACAACAGCGGATGCCACGCCGGAGAATGTCACCCTGACGCCGATCATCAATTCATCGGGGACGTCATTCGCCAAGCCGATTGATACGGTGATCGAAGGTGAATCAGAGCAGGCCGAAAGCGACATCAGCGGACCGTTCCTGCTGGCCGCCGCTGCTGAAAATACCCAGACCGGTTCGCGCATTGTGCTCGTCGGCAGTCAGGATTTCGCGACCAATCGCTATCTGGCATTCCGTGCGGCCAACGTGCTGAATATCGACATGACGCTCAGCACCCTGATCTGGACGACCAACTTTGAGGACTTCTTCACACGCATCCCACCTGCCCTCACCCGCGAAGCCCGCCCACAGGATGCACCGATCTTCGCAGCCGAGCAGACCCTCACCAGCATCAACCTGATCACGGTCTTCGCGCTGCCGTTCGGCGTCCTGATTCTGGGTTTCATTGTGTGGTGGTCACGCCGTGCGGAGACACAGCGGGCGATCGATGCATCGCAGTCCGAGATGCTGTCAGAAACTGTCACCGAAACAACAGGACAATAAAAGGAAGCTGATGCCATGCGCTTAAATCGTGGAACACTCGCGTTACTGCTTGGCAGTGTGGTCATCATCGCTGCCGTGCTGTTCTTCAATAACAGTCAGGTGAATGCGCCGACCACCGAAGCGGAAGCCACGCCGACGGCTGAACCCGGACCCTTATTCGCCGGGATCGATGCCGCCACCCTGAATCGGCTGGAGATCGTTGAGCCGTCCACCGGGGCAAAAACCGTACTGGTACGGACAACGTTCGATGAAGCACAGTCAGCCGATATAGAACAGGTCGAGACGGAAGAAGCCGCCGCAACTGAAGATGCAACCGCCGAGGCAGATGCAACCGCCGAGGCAGATGCAACCGCCGAGGCAGATGCAACCGAAGAAGCCGATGCGACCGTCGAAGCAACTGCCGAAGTGACCGTCGAAGCAGCGGCTGAAGCAGCGGCTGAAGCGGGCGCGACCGAAGAAGTCACTGCCCAGACGACTGCCGAAACCACCGGGCCGACAGCGACACTCGATCCGCTGATCACACCCACTGCCACCTTCGCGCCGGAAATGCCGGTCTGGACGATCTCCGAAGCGACGACGCTCTCCAGCATGGGGCCGGACTTCACACAGGCAGAGAATGCCGTGGCCGTGTTCGCAGCCCTGCACTCCGCTTCCAGCTTCGGGGATGTTCAACTGGCAAGCTTCGGGCTGGATGCGCCGCGCTATACCCTGACCGCGACCGATGACAGCGGCCAGACCTATCGCGTCGATATCGGCGTGAAGAATCCCACCCAGCCGCGCTACTATGCCACCATCAACGGTGACAGCAGCACGATCTATCAGATCCCGACCGATATGGTGGATGTGCTGACCAATCTGGTGGCGAGTCCGCCCTATCTGCCGACGCCGCTGCCGACGATGACTCCGACCATCACACCGAATCCGTACAGTGAAGTCCAGCAGACACAGACCGCGTCCGTCGAACTGACGCAGTTCGCCGCGACCATGGAAGGGCTGACGCTGGCTGCACCATTTGCCGCCACGCCGATCATCACACCAGCAGCGCCATAACCAGCAGCGCCATAACCAGCAGCGCCATAACCGGCAGCGCCATAACCGGCAGCGCCCTGGAATCTGTCTCAGGACGAGTTACAAACGGCGGATACCGAGCTTACGGTATCCGCCGTTTGATTTCTGCATCACATCCGCCGCGAAAGCCGGTGAAAATCAGCTTCCAGTGTCGGATACAGCGTACAGAACTGCTGATAGATCGGCTCGTAAACTACCTGTCGCTGTGCATCTGGCTCGGTCGGTGCAGTCAGCTTCGCCGTTTGTGCAGCGGCCTCTGCAAACGACGCATAAATACCGGTTCCAATCCCCGCCAGCAGCGCCGCGCCGGTCGCGGTCTGTTCGGTAGACAGCGTCTTCGCCAGCCGCAGGCCGGTGATGTCCGTCACCAGCCGCTGCCACAGCTCGTTTTCCAGTGCGCCACCAGAACCGGTCAGCGTATCAAGCGAGAGCGAGCCGGTTTGCAGCACCAGTTCCAGCACCTGCCGCAGCGAGAAAACCACGCCTTCCATCACGGCCCGGGACATGTGGGCGCGGGTATGATGCAGCCGCAGCCCGACAAACCCGCCGCGTGCATCTGCATCCATATGCGGCGTGCGCTCTCCGGCCAGATACGGCAGGAAGATCAGCCCCTCTGCACCGGGTGGGATGCGCAGCGCTTCTGCACTCAGGCGGGCGTAGGCGTCCGGCTGATCGCGCAGCCCGAACAGATCACGCAGCCAGCGCAGCGACAATCCGGCGGACAGTGTCGCGCCGAGCAGATAATGCATCCCCGGCACAGCATGACAGAACAGATGCAGGCGTGGATCGACCGGCACCGGTACATCCGGCTGTAAAGCGACCGGCGCGAAGATCTGCCCGCCCGTGCCGATCGTCAGCGATGCCGTGCCGGGTGTCATCAGGCCGTTGGTCACTGCCTGTGCTGGCTGATCTGCACAGCCGGCAATCACGGGAATACCCGCGCTTAATCCCAGCATCTCAGCCGCATCGGTTCGCAGCGCCCCGGCAGTATCCGCTGATTGCAGCACCTGCGGGAAGATCCGCGCCGGGAACTCGAACGCGTCCAGCAGATCCGCTGACCAGCCGCCGCGCACAGGATCAAACAGCCCTGTCGCGGACGCATCACTGATGTCCGTTGCAACTTCACCCGTCAGTTTCAGGCGCAGATAATCCTTTGGCAGCACGACCTGTTCGATCTGATCGAATAACGCCCGGTCATACTGCTGAAGCCAGCGCAGTGTCGCCCCCAGAAATCCGGCGGCAGGCAGCGTCCCAGCAATCTGACAGTAACGCGCCGCCCCAATCTGATCAGTCATGGCCTGCGCGACCGCGCCACTCCTCGCATCCGCCCAGATGATCGCCGGGGCCAGCGGCCCATGCTGACGATCCAGCAGCGTCGTGCCGTGCATCTGACCTGTCAGCCCAACAGCGGCCACCGAACGGCCATCCCGTCCTTGCAGGCACTGGCGCACGGCCTGAATACTGGCTTTCCACCAGTCATCAGGGTTCTGCTCCGCCCACATGGGGGATGGCTGCATCAGCGGGTATTCCTGCTGGCCGATGCCCACCACCCGACCGGTCGCCGCATCCAGCAGCAGCGCCTTCACACTCGATGTCCCCAGATCAATCCCCAACAGCAGCCCCATGCATCCTCCAACAGCAGCTCAACCCGATCTGAAAGACTGCGATTATGGCAGATTTCCCGCCCATTCGCGTGCGATGGTGATACGATGCCTGCTACAGTGAATTAACTCTTATTTGCTGACCGTCTGTATCATGTTTGCAAACAGTTTCATTTTTATGTAACAATTTGTTAGCAACTTGTCTACAGACCCTTTATACTCTGCTTAAGGGGTGGAGCGCGCATGGAAGAACATCAGATTATTGTCAGGTTTATGAGTGGCCGGGAAGATGGTTCTTCACGACGCCTTTATGCCCATGGTGGTGACGGCATTGTAGAAGACGGTCGCTGGATTATTCAGATTGGACGTCAGAATGACTGCGATATTGCAATCGAAGCTGATGATTATGTTTCACGTCGTCATGCCAGGCTCTATCACACCAACAGCGGCTGGTGGCTTCAGGATATCGGCAGCAGCAACGGGACATTCACGACGCCGCTGGATGATTTCTTCCGTGATGAACCCTTGAACAAAATCCATCCCGTGCCCCTTGAGATCGGTCAGTTATTTCGCGTCGGTCGCACGTGGCTGTGCCTTGAGTTGTTCAGGTAGATGCCCGCCCACCGTATATTTCGCCGTCATAGCAATCCAATAATCATAACCGGTAGTAAAAACCAGCGGCAAGAACCCGCAGCGGACTTCCAACCAGAACATTGATAGAGCGATGCAAGGGGACAACCACCATGTCGACGATTTCGCTGGCCGATATTTACAAGAGTGCTCGCAACGAAGCAAGTAACCTGAACCATGATTATATCGGCGTGGAGCATCTGACGATTGCCCTGCTCGGTACCAAGGGCAGCATCACCGCCTATCTGATGGACGAACTTGGCATCCCGACCAGCTATATCATCGGTCAGATCCGACGGAAGATCAGCAAAGGCAATTCCGCACAGGTCTTCAGCGAAATTAACGACACACCGCGCGCAATGCAGATCCTTAAAGCCGCCAATGACAATGCCAGACGGAATGGCCGCACCATCGAAGAGGAGCGCGATCTGCTGCTGGCCCTGCTCGATCATCCCGACAGTCTTCCCATGCAGGCATTTCAGGCCCTGAAAATTGACCTGAAAGCACTGAAAGAGTCCGCCATCAACTTCAAACTTGATACGGGCATCCTGCAATATGCGCTCCTGATCGATGTTGCGCCCGGCGCAGAAGGCTCCGATCTGACACTCGAAGCCCCGGTACGCCGTATCCTTGAGCGTATGTTTTATGGCTATAAAAAGATCCGCATCGAGCATCAACTGGCCGGTGGATATACCCGCGCCGAGCTTTATGTCGTCACACCCATTACCTTCAATGGGACGGAACATGCGCGGGTGGTGGTGAAAATTGCCCGTGCCGACGACGTCGCGGAGGAAGCACGCCGCTATGAATCCCATATCAGACGTACCCTGCCCCCGTTCACCGCCCGCCTTGAGGAACACCCGACCGTACTCGAAGAAACCGGCTTCGGCGGCCTGAAATATACGCTGATCACCGGCACCAACCAGCGTGCGACCAATCTCACGGACATCGCACAGGAATGGTCGCCAGAGCAGATCGGCACATGGCTGCGCGACCAGCTTTACTCGACCTTTGGCGACCTGTGGTGGATGCAGGGCCGCCCCAGTCCAATCGAATTATGGATGGAATACGACTGGCTGCTGCCCCCGCTGATGATCCTTGATTATGTGCCGACGCCGCGCCCACCGGATGACAGCATTCGTGTACGCCCGTCCGTGAAGAAATCACAGCTTGACCTGATTCGTTATGGCGATCAGGTGACAGTGGAGAGCTTTAACGTCCAGAAGGTTGACCGACAGAAGCGCGAACTGACGCTGGCGATCAACGGTGGGCCGGGAGTGGAGAAAGCGTACCGCATTCGCTTTCGCAATGTCGATTTCGACCAGATCAATTTTTCTCGCAGCGAACTGGTCGATCATCTGACCGGCAAACTCTGGGAATCACGACAGGGGCAGCTTGTACAGGCGGTAAATGACCTCATCCCCGAAGATTTTAACGTCAGAGACGAGTTCATCCCGATTTATCCGGATACGACACGGCTGGTCGCGAATCCGCTGATGCGCTATGACTACTACATGGGCATCCGGATGACGATGCTCATCAGCAAGATTCATGGGGACATGCACACCGGCAATCTCATGGTGGGGCCTAAAGATATGCCCTTCCTGATCGACTTTGCCCATGCCCGCGACGGCCATACGCTGTTCGACTGGGCTTGTCTGGAAATCAGCCTGCTGAATACCGTCGTCATGCCGCGTGTCGGTGATACATGGAAGGACATCCGACAGGTCATTGATTATCTGTCACGCATCAACAACCGTGGCATGATCCCATCGGACAATCCCATCGGTCAGGCCCTCATCCCGATTTCCGATATACGGCATATCGTCGCCAGCATCATGATCCACTGCAATCAGGGGATCGTAGACTGGCCGCAGTATTATCTCGCGCTGGCGATGTGTGCGCTGCGGGCGATCACATGGGACATGCCAGTCGCCAACCGCCGCCTGATGCTGTTTGTGGCGGCGCTCTCATTTAACGAAATCCGCTATGCATCTGTCGGGCCAAAGGGCAAAATCCGCGACACCCTGCCCCCGGATGAACTCTAATCAGCGCAGGCGGTGACAACGGTGCCTCTTTTCAAAGGTGGTCTTTGATGTTTTGACCCTCTTAGAACCTGTTTGGAAATTGGTTACCGGTGCGGACAGGGCGCCATTGCAAGCA
>CAYNDH010000151.1:5470-11150 GCA_964395665.1 uncultured Anaerolineaceae bacterium | reverse complement strand
TTTCGCTTGATTTTTGATGTCGAGCGAATTTTGCACTAACTTGAAATGCACCCTAGTACCAGCGGTTGTTTGACAACTCCGGGTTAGTCACTAAACTTGTGTACAGGTACCCAGGATACATTTTTCTTACAATCTTACAATCTTTGTGCTGCTAAACGTCGCTATCGGTTATCATGATTGAATTGAACCGGGCGAACTTTATCTCCTCTCAGGAAGGGGGACCCATGTCAAGACGAGTACTCTTGTTGGTCGCGCTGCTCATCATTATCATTGGCGCGGTCATCGCATTCGTGGTTTTGCCGAATATGAACACCCCTCGGCCCGCGACGACCGGAACGCCACAGGCCACTCAGGTTGCCGATAATGATGACGGTACGCCTCAGGCGACGGTGGTTCAGCCGACGGCAATTGCGACCGTGGATATTGTGGTCGCGGTGCAGCCGATTGGGCGTGGTCAGCCGATCAGCCCGAATATGGTGGAATTCCGCACCTGGCCGGAAGAATTTGCGCCGCGCAACTCGATCTACAGTCTCGAAGAGGTTGTGGGACGCATCGCACGTACGGATATTGAACGTGAGCAGCCGATTCTGACGGGCCTCATCACCCGTAATCTGAATGATCTCGGCAATATCGGCTCCGACGCGGCGGCCATCATGCCACCCAGCACGCGTATGGTCACCATCCCGATTGATATGCTGACCAGCAATGCGTATGCCATCCAGCCGGGTGACCGTGTAGACGCGATTGTCTCGCTGCTGTTCGTCGATATTGACGAAGAATTCCAGACGCGCCTGCCGAACGACATTTTCATCATCTCACGTGGTGAAGAAGGCGGCTTTACGATCCTCAACCCGGTTGATGGCCGTATCGAAACCGCATTCCTTGCTGGCGAGTCCGTCCCGATCCTGATTGGGCCAACCGAGCTGGCACGCCCGCGTCTGGTCACGCAGATGACCGTTCAGGATGCGCTGGTGATCAATACCGGCCTGTTCCCGGATGATGGCCGTCTGTTTGACGCTGCCGCAGGTACACCGGCCCCGGCACCTGATGAAGTTCAGGCGACACCGGCAGGCCGTGCAGAAGGAACAGCCGTCCCGACTGCCGTACCGGAGCGCCCGAACGTGATTTCACTGGCGGTTTCTCCGCAGGATGCCGTGGTGCTGACGCACTACGTGGAAGCGCAGATCCCGGTCTCGTTTGCCCTGCGCCCCGCCAATGAAACCGGCACTGTCACCACACAGGCGGTTACACTGGACTTTGTGATGACGCGCTACGGAATTCAGGTCCCGAGGAAGCTGCCATACGGCATCGAGCCGGCCATCCGCAGCATCCGCCGTCTGCTGGACACCGAACAGATCATCTTCCAGCAGGCGACACCGCCGCCGCCACCGTCAAATTAGTGGCGATCTGAAAATTGGTATCGGCGTGGGCCGGACTCTTCCGGCCCCCGCGAATTACGTTGCAGGGCCTGCGCTGTACACCGTTTCCATAAGCGCGTGTAATGGATGTCTGTCGCGTCGGGATTGCTATACGGCGCAAGGGCATCAGCAGGTATCACAGGCAGTCAGTGAGGGCGCGTTACTGCGCCCTTACCTGCTTGTGATGACCGTGGTTTCAGAAGTGTGTAACAGGCTGTTTAATCGAAAAGTTAATTGTTACCTTAATTGCCTGCTTACGTATCTGCTTATTGACCTGTATACTTGCTACAAACCTGCTGCATATTTGCTTACTTGTCTGTACAGTAAAAGTGCGCATACAATGAGATCAGTACGCATTTGCGCCGTGGCCCTGTGCCGACAGGTCCGGCGTTGTCATCAGTACTCCACAGCTAATCATGAACCCCCCTGTGATGGGAAGTATAGTTATTCGAAGGAAAACGCATGAGCGCCCCAGATGGAAACCGAAACCTGATCTCGATCCTGCTGGTCGATGATATTCCAGAGACACGTGAAAATATCAAGAAACTGCTGGCCTTTGAAGTTGACTTCAAAGTCGTCGGAACAGCAGGGACCGGGCGTGAAGCCATTGATCTCGCACGTGAGCTTCAGCCGGACGTCATCCTGATGGACATCAATATGCCCGATATGGACGGCCTGCAGGCCACCAGCCATATCAACAAGGCCGTGCCGATGTCCGCTGTCATCATCATGTCGGTTCAGGATGATGTTGACTACTTCCGGCGTGCGATGAATGCTGGCGCACGCGACTTTCTGAACAAGCCAATCGACATGGATGAGCTGTACAGCACCATCCGGCGTGTGTACCGCGATTATGAAGCGATTCGGCGTCAGTATGCCCAGTCGCAGATTATGACACCGGCACAGGCACTTCAGACCAAGGCATCGACCGCTGATCGCGGCGGCAATATCATCGTCGTCTACAGCCCACAGGGCGGCAGCGGCAAAACGATGCTGGCGACCAATCTGGCCTCTGCCCTGATGCGCGAAGGCGTCAAGATCCTGCTGGCGGATGCAGACTTACAGTTCGGTGATATCGGCACCTTCCTCAATCTTCAGCCGCAGCTTACGGTGGTAGACCTGATCGCGGATGTTGAAGATATGGACTCTGAACATTTCGACAGTGTGGTGCAGACGCACGAAAGCGGCATGAAAGTGCTGCTTGGGCCAGCACGCCCTGAATTCGCCGATGAAGTGCGCGCCAAGCCGGGCGCATTCGCCGAGATCCTGAAGAAGGTCTCCCCCTATTACGACTTCATCATCGTTGATACCAGCACCGGGCTGGATGAGGTGACGCTGTCACTGTTCGATGCTGCCACCCGGATCATCATCGTCGGGATGCCCACGCTGCCCGCCGTCAAGAATGTGCGCTTTGTTCTGGACCTGTTCGAGAAACTGGAATACGCGCCGGACAAGTCGCTGATCGTCATGAACCGTGTCTATGACGAAAAGCAGGGTAAAAACGCCACCCTGCCGCTGGAGCGCATTCAGAACTTCCTGAAGCGCCCGATCACGACTGTGGTCCCGGTGGTGGATGAGCGCATGATCCTGAACGCAATCGTCAAGGCGGTCCCGCTGATCGCACTGGAACGTGACAACAACAAGCCGCCCACCCGTCAGATTCTGGATCTGGCGGATACGCTGACAAGAATGCTGACTCCGGACCACCGGGAAGAACCCGAAGAGGACCGGCAGCGCAAACGCAGCGGTCTGGGACTGCGTCTGGGACGTTAGAGGCTGTCTAAGGTATGAGCGCCGCCGGACAGTGCCTGCCCGGTCCCTGCATTCCACATCAATGCGGCTTGCAGGGTCAGCGACATGCAGACATGTCAGGCATTGTCCGGCGTTTCCATACGATTCAGATCAGCTTTCCGAATATTCAAAATACACTCCAGGCCAAATCTTAAGCCTGTTGAAGCCCGATAAATGGTTTAATGCAGGTAGTCACAGCTCCCCCACACCGTAATATAACGACTGCGGCTGGACTAACCGCAGCACCTGTAAACAGGATAGAAAAGTCAGAGGACATTCACCATGTCGTTATTAGGTAGAATTCAAAAGGGCGGCGGGAACAGCGGCGGCGACGGCGGCGACGGTGGCCGTGGCGACGACGAAAAGCGCGAGATGATGCTGCGCCGCAAGCAGGCGATTGCAAACCCGCAGCAGGGTATCACGGGCCGTGCAGCCGGTGGTGGCCGCGTCGAAAATTCCTACGTTGACCTGAAATCACGCGTGCAGAATAAACTGATCGCCGAACTGGATCAGATCGACAACAGCCGCAAGAACGAAATCCGCCAGCATATTGAAGAGCTGTTCAACAGCATTCTGGCTGAAGAAAGCATCGTCATCACCAAGGGTGAGCGCCAGCGCCTGCTGGAAGCGATCATCTCGGACATCATCGGCTTCGGGCCAATCGAGCCGCTGCTGTCCGATGACAGCATCACGGAAATCATGGTCAACGGGCCGAAGAATGTGTTCGTTGAGCGTAAAGGCCAGCTTACACGCGGCAACACCGTGTTTGATGATAATGATCACGTGATGCGTATTATCGACCGTATCGTGGCGCCGCTGGGCCGTCGTGTTGACGAAAGCTCGCCGCTGGTGGACGCCCGTCTGCCAGATGGTTCGCGTGTGAATATCGTCATCCCGCCGATCGCCCTCAACGGGCCGACGATCAGTATTCGTAAATTCGCCAAGACACCGTACACCGTTCAGGACCTGATCCGCTTCGGCTCCATGACACCGGAAATTGCGGAGTTCCTGCGGGCATGTGTGATTGGCCGCCTGAATCTGGTTGTCTCCGGTGGTACGGGTTCGGGTAAGACGACACTGCTCAACGTGCTGTCGAGCTTTATCCCGAACGACGAACGTATTGTCACACTCGAAAACGCGGCTGAACTTCAGCTTCAGCAGGAACACGTCGTCACGCTGGAAAGCCGCCCACCCAATATTGAAGGACGCGGCGAGATCACCATCCAGAATCTGGTGGTGAACTGTCTGCGTATGCGCCCTGACCGGATCGTCGTCGGAGAGTGCCGTTCCGGTGAAGCGCTGGACATGCTTCAGGCGATGAACACCGGTCACGACGGCTCGCTGACCACCCTGCACGCCAATACCCCACGTGACGCCGTTGCCCGTCTTGAGGTCATGTGTCTGATGTCGGGTATGGAGCTGCCGATACGGGCGATCCGCGAACAGATCGCCAGCGCCGTTGATGTGATCTGCCAGCAGCAGCGTCTGCGTGACGGTTCGCGCAGGATCCTGTTCATCACCGAAGTGCAGGGGATGGAAGGTGACATGATCACCATGTCGGACATCTTCGAGTTCGAGCAGACCAGCTTCGAGAACAACAAGATCGTCGGTCGTATTCGCCCGACTGGTCTGCGTCCGAAGTTTGTCGAGCGCATTGAAGATGCCGGTATCCACCTGCCACCGTCGGTCTTCGGACTGGGCCAGCGCAACCGGTAACCGATCCTACATATGAGGGCGCAATGTATTGCGCCCGTACAGGAAAACACCTTTCTGCGTTTGCGTGGAGAGGTGTTTTTATTCGCCACGCGGCCCTGATGGTGAGAAGATTCTAGGAAATTCGTCAGAAATACCTCTGACGGGGGATAAAATCGCTTGCGCCAGCACAAACTATGTTACAATATTCGAAACAATAACATCATCAAATTCAGGAGGCACGACTCTGGAGTCGCTAGAACTCGCCAGATTTATCGTTGAAGTGGTGGAAGATCGTAAAGCTGAAGACATCCTGCTGCTGGACCTGCGGCCTGATGTCGTAATCGCGGATTTCTTCGTGATTTGCAGTGGTAACAGTGACCGTCAGCTCAAAGCCCTGTCGGACAATGTACGCGAGAAGGTCAAAGAGCAGTATCAGATGCTGCCCTATGCCACCGAAGGCGCTGCGGAAAGTGGTTGGGTGCTGATGGACTACGGTGATATCGTGGTACATCTGTTTGCAGAAGAAAAACGCCAGTTTTATGACCTTGAAGGTCTCTGGCGTGCTGAGGGCAATATCCTGCTGAGCATTCAGTAGAGAGCCGACGGCCACCACCGGTCAGCAGACCGAATTCGCAGATCGTTGTCAATTTCCAGACGATGCAAGGCAGACGTTGGTGTGCGCCTGCCTTTTTTGATTCCGGTGAGATGTGGGGGCTACGCCAGAGAGAAACGCCGGACACGCTGAAGCGTCTCCCTGCAAGGTGCATGAATGCAGG
>CAYNDH010000151.1:1275-5370 GCA_964395665.1 uncultured Anaerolineaceae bacterium | reverse complement strand
AGGTGCATCAATGCACGGCATCAATACACAATACGCGTCAGGCAGAGCGGGAAGTATCCCGCCCACGCCGATCACCAATGTCCAGATATGGACTATGCCCCGTTCTCAATCGGCAGACCGTCTCGCTCCCAGTCGGTGATCCCGCCGTCAAGGTTCGAAACACGATTGAAATGATGCTTCTGCAGCAGGGTGGTGATCACCTGCGAACGTGCGCCGCTGCCACACTGGACGATGATGTCGCGATCACGCGGCAGTTCATCCATACGCGACTCGACTTCGCCCATTGGGATATGGACGGAGTCGGGGATATACGACTCATCCCGTTCGGACTGGCTGCGGA
This sequence comes from uncultured Anaerolineaceae bacterium, assembly GCA_964395665.1. Taxonomy (GTDB): domain Bacteria; phylum Chloroflexota; class Anaerolineae; order Aggregatilineales; family Phototrophicaceae; genus JAEZAF01. The sequence continues at coordinate 5,030 of CAYNDH010000151.1, read as the reverse complement.
CATCGAGCATCAGCGCGCCTTTCGCCTGTTCCTGGGCGGCGGCCTGCGGCTGGATCTGCGGTGTAAAGGCACGATAGCGCATAGCGGTTTCCGGGCGGACATAGCCGCCGATCTGGTCGATGCCGATGGAGCGCAGCTTGCGAACCGCCTCACCCAGCCGGTTTTCATCCACCACGATATATGTCGGGCGGTCATAATCCACCAGCCAGCCGAGCCAGCTTACAAAGCCGCTGGCATCAATCGGCGCATTGATCGAGCCGGGGATATGCACCGTTGAGAAGACATCACGCGGGCGGGTATCGATCAGCAGCGAACGGGCGGCAATCTCGATCTCCGAATCATAGACAATCGGGCGCGGATAGGTGAGCGTCTCCAGCAGATCAACGCCCTGCTGATTGATGCGCTTCATCTGTTTGAAGTACGTCGGCACTTCCGGCTGATCTTTCAACAGCCATTCGACAAAGGCGGACTCGTCGTCAAACTGGAAGGCCGGGTTTGTGAGTTTTTCATAGCCGAGTGTCGTCGCGGGGACATCACCGAGCGATTTGCCGCAGGCGCTGCCTGCCCCATGCCCCGACAGCACCAGCAGATGATCGGGCATCTGCTTCAGGCGCTGCATGTTGGCGAACTGGCCGCGTGCGCCTTCTTCCTTGCTTTCGGCCACGCCGACCGCCGCTTCCAGCAGATCGGGGCGGCCCATATCCCCGGCAAACAGGCAGTCCCCGCTGAACAGGGCGAACGGCTGCGACTGATCACCGGATGTCAGCAGGAAGCACAGATGCTCCGGGGTGTGGCCGGGTGTGTACAGCGTGGTGAGAGTCACGCTGCCGAGTGTGATTTCGTCATCTTCGTGCAGATAGCGCACATCGACATCGCTGGCGGTTTCCAGTTCGTAGCCGTAATCATCGCCATAACCGCTGACGAACATCGTCCCTTTGACCGCATTCGCGAGTTCATGGGCGCCGCTGGCATAATCGGCATGGATATGTGTCTCCACCGCGCCGATGATGCGCAGTCCACGTGAACGGGCGTGTTCAAGATAGGGTTCAATATCGCGGCCCGGATCAATCACCACCGCTTCACCAGCCGCCGGACAGCCGACGAGATAGGATGAATGGGCCAGATCTGCGTTGTAGAAATGTTTGAGCAGCATCAGGACTCGACTCCTCTGTCAATCGGCCAGCCCCGGCGCGCCCATGCAATGGTCCCGCCTTCAAGGTTATAAAGCTGCTGGTCAGTGCGTCCGGCATGACGCAGCATCTGTGCGCCAACCTGACTGCGCTGTCCGCTGCGACAGACCAGCACAATCGGCTGATCGGTGGGGACTTCGGCTGCACGCATTTCCAGTTCGTCCAGCGGGATATTGACCGCGCCGGGGATGCGGGCTTCTTCGAATTCTTCCGGTGTGCGGACATCCAGCAGCAGATGCGATGCCGCCTCATGGAATTCATCGTGATACAGTTCGACTTCCAATGGTTCAAATGGCAGGGGTGGGTTTACCATACGGGGCTTCCTCATTGTGACAGACTAACAGAACAACGGACAATCGGGCGTTATAACGGCCCTGATTGTAGCGCAGATCGGAGAGGTCTGGCAGTCACAGCGTGGTCACAGGCGGGTTCGCAGCGTGTTTGCAAGCGGACACGGCAGTGCCGTATCCCGACCTTCGACGTATTTTGGCAGGGACTGCGCGGCGGAGAGGGGCACGGGTTAGGTTGTGTTGATATTTTGCAAAAATCGTTCATTTGTAGGGGCGATGCTGTGTCGTCGCCCGCTGGTTGTGGGGCACTGCGGGCGGACACGGCGATATATCGCAGGTCCGCCCCTACACAAAACGAATTTGCCAGACTTATATGATGATCGAAACGTCAACAGAACCTAGCTAAGGCATCCGGTATTCAGGGGACAGCGGCCCCATGATGCCATCCTGTGAGACAGCGGCAATCGCCAGTCCGGCAAAGCGTTCGGACGTGAAGCACTCGCAGTCAAAGGCGGTCGCCGAACCAGAGGCGTTAAAGACCTGCCCGAACACGGTCGAATTCCTGACGCGCAGCGCGACGACGTATCCGGCGGCATCCGGGATGGGCTGCCACACCAGACGGCGTGTGCCGTCACCGTTATCGCGGACGATGATGTTATTGGCATCCGGCGGACGCGGGCCGTTCGCCATTGCCACCAGAATCGTCAGCACGGTCTGCGTGGATTTCACCAGATATTCCGGCTCGATATACTGCACAAGGTCACGGCCTTCGCGCTTCGGATGGTCTTCCAGCGCTTCGATGAATCGGACCGCCGCATAGCCCCGATCGCTGAAGGCTTTGTGATCACCGAAGCGGCCTATACGGTCGATGCTGTCCTGAAGCTGGACATTGAGCACGGTACGGTTCTGATCGGCGATGAAGGCGATCATCTCACCGGCATAGCGTGACGGGAAATGATCGGGATCAGTAAACAGGCGAAGCTCGCTGTCGTTGATGTTGCCGTGCTGGTCATTCCAACTGCCGATGGTGTCGAGATTGATCATCACCTGAAGGTCAACCTGGCCCGTCATAATGTACTGCTCGACGAAGTAATTGCTGCCGTGATTGCCCTGCTCTTCACCCGCGAACAGCGCGAACACCACCGTCGCACGCGGCTGATACTGGCTCATGATGCGGGCCAGTTCCAGCACGGCAGCCACGCCGGAGCCGTTATCATCTGCGCCGGGGGCGTAGGCATCGCTGTTCGTCAGATCATCGGTGCGGCTGTCGTAATGCGCGCCGACGACGATCACGCCTGCACCGGCTTCAGAGCCGGTCAGCACAGCGAACAGGTTGCGCTGCTCGGTCGTCTTGCCATTATAGGGCATGGTGAAACGCTGCGGCGAGTAATTGAGCAGACGGCCTTCGGACTCCAGCGTGATCTTGTCGAATTCGGCGGAGAGGTAATCATAGGCGGCGGAGATCCCTGTGCCATCGGTGCGGCCAACCGAGTTCACATGACGGGTGTAGACATTTTCCATCGACGCAACATGCAGCATCAGGCGGTCACTGTCCACCTGTTCGAGCATGGTATAGAGTGTGGTCGCAATCGGTGTGGATGGCGGTAAGGTCGGTGTTGGTTCCTGTCCGGGGATCGGTGTGCTGTAGCCGATGGTCGGCCCGGCAGCCAGTGTATTATGGGGAGCAAGCGTCGGCGGGCGGGCATCGTCCGGGCTGGCCCCCAGATTACAGGCCAGCGCAGTCAGGCTGACCCATGCCAGCATCATCAGGGCAATGCGCGTCAGTCGGACAGCAGGCGCAGGTCGCACAGGGCGTGCGGGCCGGTGATTGTGTTCAGATGGGGTGTCAGTGGTTCGCACAGTGTGATGTGTACTTCCAGACGGGGCACGAAACAAGGACATAGGGCATTTCTCGACTCTACAGATTAAAGAACAGGTTGATCTTATCATAAATACCGTCAAATCAGAGTCAAAAGTGGCAAATCGTGGGGAAGGCGTAAGGGGGCGGCCACCGCCTGGTTACATGATCGGGATTCTTCCCGACCATGTGTACTACCGACGGACGCCCGAAAATTCAGAATTGCCCTGAACGATATATAATGCATGATGCGTTGTTCATGCGACGCAGTTTCAGACGCGATTCAATCCAGTTTTAATCAGGTGGTGCAGCAGATTTATGAAATTCCTGTATCTCTCCAATGCGCGACTGCCCTCACCGATGGCGCACGGGCTTCAGATCATCCAGAACTGTGAGGCCTTTGCCGATCAGCGTGTC
>CAYNDH010000151.1:0-1175 GCA_964395665.1 uncultured Anaerolineaceae bacterium | reverse complement strand
GAGGTGACGCTGTGGATTCCGCACACACGCGGCGAACTGGCTTCAGAGGATCTGTGGGCATTTTACGGCGTCAGGCCTGATTTCCGTGTGCGGCGGCTGCCTGCGCTGGATCTGCTCCACATGGCAAAGCCGGACAGCCTGCTGTACCGGCTGCTGTTTTATCTTCAGTATGGTTCATTCGCACTGATCGCGGCGCTTGTCAGCCTGTTCAGTGCTGCGGATGTGGTCTACAGCCGCGAACCGCTGATCGTCGTGCTGGTAGGGCTGACGCGCTGGGTACGCCCCGGTCGCAGGCTGGCATACGAAGTCCATCAGTTCGCGGAAGGGATCTTCGGGCGGCGGTTGCAGCGCTGGGGACTGCGCCTGTCTGATCTGGCGGTAGCGATCACCGGACCACTGCGCGACAAACTCAATGAGCTGCAAACCGGCAGCACCACGCCAACGCCGGTGATCGTCGCGCATGATGGCATCCGCCGCGCCCGCTTCGAACATCTGCCGACGCGTGACGACGCCCGTCAACGGTTTAACATCCCGTCGGATGCGTTCATCGTCGGCTATGTGGGACGCCTGAAGACGATGGGCATGAGCAAGGGGCTTGATACGCTGATCGACGCACTCTGTCAGGTGAATCAGACCGGCCAGCACCCGGTCACGCTGATGATCGTCGGCGGCCCGGAAGCGATGCTCCGGGATTATCAGGCGCAGTGGACCGCGTGCGGCCTGCCGGAAACGCTTCTGCACTGTACCGGACAGGTCGCAGCGGATCAGGTCCCGGCGTATCTGGCGGCGTGTGATGTGCTGGCGAACCCACTGCCTCATACCGACCACTTCGCCTATTACACATCACCGATCAAGATGTTTGAGTACATGGCGGCGGGGGCATCCGGCGTGGCGATGGTGACAACCGACCTGCCGTCGTGGGCGGATGTCATCCAGCATGAGCAGCACGCACTGCTGGTCCCGCCGTCGGATGCGGGGGCGATGGCCGAAGCGATCATCCGCCTGCGCGATGATCCGGCGCTGCGGGCACGGATCAGTCAGGCGGCGGCAGCGCACGTCTTTGCGCACTATACATGGGATGCACGGGCCGCCGAGATCCTGTCTGCACTGGTGGCGGTGGCCGAGTAGACCGTATTTCCTATGCATCCGGGCATCAGTTGGCCGTACAGATCACG
>CAYNDH010000150.1:0-11161 GCA_964395665.1 uncultured Anaerolineaceae bacterium | reverse complement strand
ACACAAAACCGGCTTGCAGAGGCGCATTATGATCGAAACGTCAACAGAACCTAGATATAATTCGCCGGATTGCCCTGTGGGCCTTTTTTACCGTCCGGCCAGGTGGTACCGGCATCGAATTTCACGCCTGTGACATTCGCGCCCTTCAGATCGGCATTCAGCAGGTTTGCACCGTTGAGATTCGCATTCTGGAGATTGGCCCCGCTTAGCCGTGCGCCGGTCAGATCGGCGACCGTGAAATCGGCCATAATCAGGTTCGCGCTGCTCATATCTGCAAAGGACAAATTCGTGCGGATCATGACAGCGCCGGTCATATTGGTCGAACGCAGGATCGCTTCGCGCATATTCGATGTCTGCAGGATAGCGCCGCGCAGGTTCGCGCCTTCAAAGTCCAGCCGACGCAGATCCAGCCCGGAGAGATCGACACCAGCCAGACGCAGCCGCTGCGCCCCGATCATCGCGATCAGCAGTTCCTTGCGAGTGATTTCAGCCATCAGTCCTGTCCTTTGTAGTATGCAATCATCTGATCAAGGGTGGTATCCAGCGTGGTGGTCGGTTCCCAGCCGGTATAACGGCCAATTTTCTCAAGACTGGGTATACGGCGGCGGAAATCCTCAAAACCCGGCTCGTAAGCCTGATCGTAGGGGATCAGACTGATTTCCGACTGGCTGTTGGCCCGGTCACGAACACGCTCCGCGAGTTCGTAAATGGTGACTTCTTCAGTATTGCCGATGTTGAACACCTGCCCCAGCGCATCCGGGGCTTCGGCAAGGCGGCAGATGGCGTCCACAATATCATAGACATTGCCGAAACAGCGCTGCTGCTGGCCGTCACCGTAAACCTGAATCGGTTCACCTTTCAGCGCCCACGAGATAAAGCGCGGCACGACCATACCGTACTGTCCCTGCTGGCGCGGCCCGACTGTGTTGAACAGCCGGAAGATGACCACCGGCAGATCGACTTCCTTGTGATAGGCCAGCGCAAGGAATTCGTCAATCGATTTGGACGCGGCATAGGCCCAGCGGCTGCGGGTAGTCGGCCCCAGCAGGCTGTCGTCGTCTTCTTCGAACGGGAATTTGACGCCCTTGCCATACACTTCGGATGTCGAAGCGATCATCACCTTTTTACGGTAGCGGCGTGCGCTTTGCAGGACGATCTCGGTGCCGCCGATATTGACTTCAATCGTGTTGATCGGCTCACTGACGATCTTCTGCACGCCGACGGCAGCGGCCAGATGGTAGATGATGTCGCACTCGCTCACCAGCCGGTCGATGATATTCAGATTGCGGATGTCTTCGATCGCATAACGATAATGAGGGTTATTCTCCAGCCGCTGGATATTCTCAATGCGGCCTGTACTCAGGTTGTCGATCACAGTCACGCGCTGGCCGCGTGCCAGCAGCGCTTCTGACAGATGGCTGCCGATAAAGCCAGCGCCGCCGGTGATCAGTGCGTGGGTCTGCGCCATAAAATGGGGATACCTTCCCTAAGTAAAACGTTCCATGTTAAGTAAATGACCAGTGACTGCGCGAATCTTACCTGATGGGGCAGTGACTGACAAGCCGACAGCAGGATAAACCCGATTCAGTGGCCGGTGATGCAGTCTTTTCGGGGGAATAAGGGGTTCATCAACATCGGGAACACGGAGCCGCATCACGCCCTCATACTCCCAACAAAAAATGGGGAAGCTCTCGCTCCCCCACTTTTGTTACGGGTATTGTATGTTGCTCGTTACAGCTTACGGAAGCGGCAGGGCCAGAGGTGCTGCTGCGCTCTTGGTCAGGCTGAGGGCATCCACACGGACCTTACCCTTCGTCCCCTTGTTCTTCACAATGACCTTGATCTTGTCAGGCTGCTGCTTCACATCCAGTGACAGTTCACCGGTCAGGGCGACATACTCACCATTGGTCTTGGCGATTTTGGCAGTGATCTTGTCCTTGGTGTCATCGCCGTAGACGACCTTCACCATCACCTTGGCGTTGACATCACCCTTGGCGAAGACGAAGCCAGAGAGGGTCAGCGTCTCACCTGCACTGTAGGTGGTGGCTGTCACATCGACGTTCTGCTGAAGCTTGCTCTTCTCACCGACGCCGCCCTTGAACTGGAACATGCAGGTGCCTTCGTGAGCCAGCTTCTTGTTGGGCTTGTCACACTTGAGCTTGTCCTTGGTTGCGTTCTTCACCTGCCAGTTGGCCGGGACATTCTTGTTATTGCTGTCAGCAGTTTCGAAGCCACCATTCAGCAGCAGTTCGGTCGCGGGAACTTCGGTCGGTTCGGGTGTCGGTGATGGCGTCGCAGGCGTTTTTTCCGGTGTCGGGGATTCGGTCTCTACAGGGGCCGGTTCAGCCGAGAGATCATACACGGTTTCTGCAATCGCCAGATCACCTTCACCGCTGGTCGCAAGGACGATGCGATCCAGATATGCCACCATATTGCTGAAGCCGCCGCCGCTTTTCTGACCCAGTACAAAGGCGACACCAGAGCCTGTGCCTTCACCAGACCCCTCGCCTGTGATGCAGCCAGGGTCCGGATTGACGATCTTCAGGTCACCAACGGTCTTACCAGGCTCAATTTCCAGTGCAATAATCTCAGACCACAGATCGTTTGTGGCATGAGGACTAGTAAACTTGAGATCAGGATGCGGCAACACGGTTCCATTACCCACATGCCAGCGACCATCTGCACTGTCACCAATGGCATTGTTGCCATACCAAGTGTTTAGATTAGTAAATTGGCCACGGGTATAGTACGGTTCATAGTGGAAGAGGGTGTCGTCCTCTCTCCGCCACATGTCATCGCCGTTGGTATCGACAAAGATATTGACGAAGATGCTGAGTGACTTTGTCGCTCGGTCTGTATTTGTTTCAATCAGGAAGTGAAAGTCGAGCTTTTCCAGTTCGCTGAGTTTGAGACCCTCAAGTGCCTGCGTGCCAAAGTAGGCTTTGCCACCAAGGGAAGCGCATCCATTACTCGCGCTCGTACCAGCACCGGTGTACATACGCAGGCTGCTGGGTTCGAAGTCGCCCAGCGAAGTCACTGGAACCGGATGTGTCGCGAAATTGGCTAAGGGCGAATTGGCCGGATCATTATCGAAATAGTCGATGCGCCAGAAGCTGTCATCGGTCACATCTTCCGCACGGATTGTCACCTTCAGAGGCTCCGCCTGAAGGAACTGCATACTGCCGAGAAGCAGCAGTGCAGCGATTACAAGTGAATAGCTGAAGATCTTTTTAGTTTGGTTTGTGGGCATGGTTTTTCCTGCACTCTTGTGCAAATAAGCGTTAAATGAGAGCTTATCATCAAAATCTCATATTTATCATTGAGGTGGGTAAAAATTTACGCGTAAATACACAAAGAATGGAGGTAAAACATTTATAGTAATAGTTTACTTTAGTTCATTAACGACAGTATATTCAATTCAATAAAACATAATAATATATATTAAATTAGCTTAAGCATCCATTATCCTATCAGAATTTACGTTTCCCACCCTGACCACCCTCTCCGCCTATGATAAGATTCATCCGATGCACTCCGTCGGATTGGATGCCTGTAACACTCAAGGCCAGCCATACTGACGCGTAGTACATCAGTCATATCTCATTGGCAAAGCGAAAAAACGATGCAATACTAACGTTTGATCCGCCCACGCTATCTGTATCAACTCAATACGACCATAATCGGATCACTTCCACGGCAATGTCTCAACAACATACACTTTTCTTCTCCAGCCGCCGCTATCGCCTGTTAAGATATCTGGGCAGCGGCGGGATGGGTCAGGTATATCAGGCTTATGACCGGTTGACGCAGCAGGCCGTCGCCATCAAGCGGATACACCTCTCACAGCAGCGCCTGCATATTGATGAAGCTGTCGCCCTGCATAAGCTCACCCACGAATTCTCGATTCTCGCCGGGCTGCATCATCCCAATATCATCTGTGTGCAGGATTACGGGTTTGAGAGTCGCAATCAGCCATTTTTGGTGCTGGATTATCTGCCGGATGCGCAGGATCTTGTCACGGCCTCTCGACAGCTCGACTTTGACGGAAAGATTGAGCTGTTCATTCAGATTCTTCAGGCGCTGGTTTATCTGCACCGCCATCAGATCGTGCATCGTGACATCAAACCGACCAATGTACTCGTCACCCGGCAGTATGAGATCCGGTTGGTGGATTTCGGACTCGCCGGTGATACCACACACGATCTGGCCGATACCGCCATTGGCTCGCTGGCTTACATGTCGCCAGAAGCCCTCACCCAACAGCCGATCGGCATCCCGGCGGACCTGAACGCGGTCGGTGTGCTGGCCTATGAATGCTTCACCGGGCAGCATCCCTACATGGCCGGGACGGTCCCGCGTACGATCAGCAATATCCTCAACGCCAATCCGGATGTGGAACGGCTGATGCAGGCGCTCGGCGGAAATCACGCGCTGGCACAGGTGATTCTGTTTCTGCTGCGCAAGCGCCCTTCTGAACGCTATGCCAGCGCGCAGCAGGTGCTGGTCGATCTGTGTCAGGCGGTGGGGCGTCCCCTGCCGGAAGAGACACAGATGATCCGCGAAAGCTATCTGCAATCCGCCCTGTTCATCGGACGTGAAAAGGAAGTCGCCACCCTGAAGGATGCCCTGCACAAGGCCGTCGGCGGCCAGGGTTCCGGATGGCTGCTGGGGGGAGACAGCGGCGTCGGCAAGAGCCGCCTGCTTCAGCAGATGCACACACTGGCGCTGATTGAAGGCTTTACGGTGGTCCGTGGAACTGCCATACAGGAAGGCAGCCTGACCTATCAGTTGTGGCGTGGGATCGTCCCGCATCTGCTGGTCGATGAACTGTCACCGCCAGCGCATGAGATGGCGCTGCTGCGCGAGATCGTGCCTGACATCGACCTGCTGCTGGACGGCACCATCGAGACATCAGGGGCCGAACTGCACGCATCGACGTTTGAAGCGCTGATGGTCGATATCCTTCAGCGGCGAGAGCAGCCGATTCTGGTGCTGCTGGAAGATCTGCACTGGGCGCGGGATCAGTGGAGCATCGTGGAGAATATTATCGCGGCATCGAAGTCACTGCCGGTGGTCTTCATCGCGACCTTCGGCACACATGATGCACCGAAACTGCCACAGCACATCCCCAGCGCCCAGCCACTGTACCTGAGCCGTTTTACCAGAGCCGAGATCGAGCGACTGATCAGGTCAATTTTCGGCCAGCGTGATTTTGTGCCGCAGTTGGTCGAAAAACTCCATCACGAAACCGACGGCAATGTCTTTTATATCCTCGATATTGTGCGTTCGCTGGCGGAGCAGGCAGGCGGTCTGGAACATATCTCGGCCAGCATGATCAATGCCACCACCATCACCACACCGTCACTGCATCAGATGATCCAGCGGCGGCTGGCCCTGCTGACCACTGATCACCTGCCCATGCTGCGGCTGGCGGCGCTGGCCGGACGTCAGCTTGATTTCAATCTCCTGCGCTATATCGACAGTGAAATGGATTATGACCGCTGGTTGAGCGACTGTGCAGAAGCATCAATCCTTGAATATGCATCCGGAGAATGGCGCTTTGTCCATAACAAGGTACGGCAGGGGATGCTGTACCGTGTCGATGAACGGGTGAAAGCCCGGATGCACCGCATGATCGCCGAAGCCATTGAAGCCGTCTACTGGAATCAATCCGGCTATGAGCTGCGTTTATCCGAGCAGTGGCGCGGCGCGGGTGATTTCGAGCGGGAGATGCAGTACCTGCTGCTGCATACGGAATGGCTGGCGAATGTCCGCCGCTTTGAGGAGATCATCGAGCATCTGGAGCCGTACCTGTCGCATCTTGCGGGCAACACCGATCCCGCTGCGAATATTTACCGGGCGGAAATCCTGCTGCTGTTGGGGCGGGCCGCGATTGGCCTTAACGATCTGCACACGGGATTAGTGCATATTGACGCGGCACGGGAACTGGCTGATCAGCTTCAGGATACCGCACTCCGCCTGCGCTGCGATGTGATCCGGGTACACATCCAGATTCACCGGGCAGAATACACCACCGCCGCACAGACGCTGGACGCCGCCCTTGCACTGGCCGAACCGCTTCAGGAACTGCGTCTGAAAGCCGATCTGCTGCACGAACGCGCCCTGCTGTATGCCCGCACCCGGGCCTACCCTGACGCCGAACAGATACTGCATGAGGCATCCGCCCTGTATACCCGCCTTCAGGATACAAAGGGACTGGCCGAAACTGACAATCTGATGGGACAGATCAAGGCGGAACAGGGCCATTTCCGGCAGGCGGTCCAATGCTTCGAGCAGGCATATCACCTCTTCCGGGAAAATCAGAATTATGCTGAAGTGGCGCGCCCGCTCAACAACCTTGGCCTGACCATGTACCGCTTACAGCGTTATCGGGAGTCTGTAGCCTATCTCAGGCGGTCACTTGAGGACGCACGCCGCTATCAGTATCCGATGATGATGGCCGCATCACTGCGGAATCTGGGCCGAACCTATATCGAGATGGGTGAAACGGAACAGGCGCTGGAATGCTTTAACGAACTGCTGCCGCTGTGCCGGACACCGGGCCACAAACGCCAGCTTTTCATGATCTCAATGGAAATGGCGCTGATTCATTTACAGGCAGATCGCATCGCCTATGCCCAGATGATGGCGTGGCAGGCCTTCTCGCTGACGGTTGACAGCTTTGATGATGAGATGCTCGGCTGGGTAGTCTGGTATGGGGCCAGACTCGCCCTCACACAAAATCATCTGGTGGAGAGCATCACCATGACCGGCTGCCTGCTGAATCATCTGGATCAGATCGAGCCGGGGCTGAAGAACAGCATCCTCGCCTTCCGCCAGCATCTGGACACAATCGGCGATCGGGAGTTCGTCGCCAGCACGCTGGCACGCAGCAGTTATCCTCTGGAAGCCTGCGCCAATGTGGTATTCGAAGCACACCTGCGGCCAGACAGCAGCGAGTAAGCAGCCCGCTGCCCCCGGCTCCTCACCTGATTTTTCCCACTCCATGACGAAGCGCGGTTTCATGTTATAATGTTTCGAATAATCTAAGCGCGATTCAATTAATCGCGCTTAGGCCCGAAAGCAGGCGCATTTTCCAGGTTTTTAGCAACAGTTATGCTTAAATCCATAGGTGTATAAAGTTTCTTTTGAAAGGTAAAGGTGTATGACTTATCAGATCCGTAAGGCCGCGGTCATCGGCTCCGGCACCATGGGGGGCGGGATCGCAACCGTTCTGGCCGGCGTCGGCGTGCCGACACTGCTGCTGGATATCCCGGCAAAGGGGACACAGCCCGGCGATTCTCCGGCAAAACGTAATGCCATTGTTCAAGGCAACCTTAAAACACTTCAGAAGATGCGCCCGCCGCAGCTTTTCAGCAGTGCGGTGCTGGATCGTATTTCAGTCGGCAATCTGGAAGATGATCTCGACAAGGTGGCCGATGCTGACTGGATTATCGAAGTCGTCGTCGAACGGCTGGATATCAAGCAGAACCTGATGGCGAAACTGGCTGAAATCGTCAAGCCGACCGCCATTATCAGCAGCAATACATCCGGCCTGCCGATCAGCAAAATTGCGGAAGACCTCAGCCCGGACTTCAAGCGCCGCTTCCTTGGCACGCACTTCTTTAATCCGCCGCGCTACCTGCGCCTGCTGGAAGTCATCCCGACCGAAGACACCGACCCTGAAGTCGTCGAATTCATGGTCGATTACGGCACTCGCGTGCTCGGTAAAGGTGTGGTCGTCGCCAAGGACAAGCCGAACTTCATCGGCAACCGCTTTATGTCCATGGCCGGGATGCAGACCATGAATTACACACTCGATCACGGCTTCTCGGTTGAGGAAGTCGATGAGCTGACCGGTCCGCTGATTGGCCGCCCCAGAACGGCGACCTTCCGCCTGAATGATCTCGTCGGCTTTGACATCGCGGTACATGTGGCACGTAATCTCTATCCCGCGATTGAAGACGACCCGGCACGTGAAGTCCTGAATCACCCGGCATCCAGTGAACTCAGCACTGCCATGCTGGAAAAAGGCTGGCTGGGCAACAAATCCGGCCAGGGCTTTTATAAGATGGTCGTCGTTGACGGGAAGAAGGAATTCCATCCGCTGAACCTTCAGACGATGGAATACGAACCGCCGAAGCCGGTCGAGTTCGAATCCGTCGCGCAGCACGGCAGGAACAAGGATCTCGGCCAGCGCATCAAGGCGCTGATCAACAGCGATGACCGCGCCGGACAGTTCCTCTTCCATCTGCACGCCTTCTATCTGGCCTATGCTTCGCACCGTGTGCCGGAGATCACCGACACGATTATCAACATCGACAACGCCCAGAAGTGGGGCTTCAGCCATGAGATGGGGCCGTTCGAGATCTGGGATGCCATCGGCGTCCGCGAGACGGTCAGCCGCTTTGAAGAAGCCGGCTATCCGGTGGCGGACTGGGTGAAGCAGATGCTTGAACAGGGTCACGAGACCTTCTACAACCGCGACGACAGCGACCAGATCGTCGAATACTACAGCCCACAGGATGCGGCATACAGCGCTTATCAGGCTGACCCGCGTGAGATCAGCGTGAAGAGTCTCGGCAAGGATCGCGTGGTAGACAGCAACAGCAGCGCGACGATCTACGACATCGGTGACGGTGTGCTGCTGTGGGCCTTCCATAGTCAGGGCATGGCGATTGATGCCGATCTGGTCGCGATGGGCAACCGTGCGATTGACGTCCTTGAAGGCGGCAGCGAATACACCGCGCTGGTCGTCGGGCATGATGGCAGCAACTTCTGCGTCGGCGCGAATCTGTTCATGGTGGCGATGGCGGCACAGAATGACGCACTGGATCAGCTCGACCAGCAGGTGCGCGAACTTCAGGACCTCACGCAGCGGATGCGCTATGCATCCAAGCCGGTGGTCGTTGCACCGCACAGTCAGGCGCTTGGCGGTGGTGTCGAACTGATCATGGGCGGATCGGCAGTGGTCGCCAATATGGAACTGTACGCCGGGCTGGTCGAAGTCGGTGTCGGGCTGCTGCCCGCTGGCGGCGGCTGTAAGGAACTCGTCCGCCGTGTGATCACACCGCTGAAGGTCGCCAATCCGAATAATGACATCCTGCCCCGCCTGCAGGACATCTTCACCCAGATCGCAACTGCCAGGGTCAGCGCCAGCGCCCTTGAAGCGCAGGAAATGGGCTTCCTTGAGTCAACAGACCGCATCGTGATGAACCGCGCTCAACTGCTCGGTGAGGCCAAAGCCTACGCCCTTCAGTTGGCAGAAGGTTATCAGCCGCAGACTTCGGGCAAGGTATGGGCGGCAGGCCGTGATGCTTACGCCGCGCTGCTGATCGGCATCGAGGGCTTCCGCGAAGGCGGTTATGCCAGTGATCACGATGCGCTGATCGCCCGCAAGGTCGCTTACGTGCTGACCGGTGGCGCACTCTCGCAGCCGCAGTTCGTGGACGAACAGTATATCCTTGACCTTGAGCGTGAAGCGTTCCTTAGTCTGGTCGTGGAACCCAAGTCGCTGGAGCGCATGAGTCACATGCTGACCACGCGCAAACCGCTGCGGAATTAATTGGGCATTCGAAGCGTCTATAAGGTAGGGATTACGCAATCGTAATCCATTTGACATCAATAAACAGAGGACAGGGCAGGCCCTGTCCCTACAATCCGGTTTCGATCTGACATATTGTAGGGGCGGGATTCAATCCCGCCCGCCGAAATAACGATATACGCCACATACAACGCTGCCAGACACAACCCAAAAAGAGACGTATAGTAAAGAGGACTCCAACCTTATGAGAGAAGCAGTAATCGTCGCCGCAACCCGTACCGCAGTCGGAAAGGCGCGGCGTGGAGTAACTGCCAACGCCCGTTCCGACGAAATGGCGGCAACTGTTATTCAGGAACTGATGCGCCAGACCGACGGCAAACTCGATCCGGCTGAAATTGACGATGTGATTATCGGCTGTGCCATGCCGGAAGGCTCACAGGGCCTGAACTTCGCCCGTGTGATCGCGCTGCGCTCCGGCCTGCCGATTGAGGTCCCCGGCCAGACCGTCAACCGCTTCTGCTCCAGCGGCCTGCAGACGATTGCCATGGCAGCCGAACGCGTCATCGCCAACGGTGCCGACATCATCATCGCGGGCGGCGCGGAGACCATGTCGCTGGTCCCGATGAGCGGTTTCCACATCAGCCCGAACCCGTACATGGCCGAGAATGATCCCAACGTCTACATGAGCATGGGGCTGACCGCCGAGCGCGTGGCCGAGGAATTCAACGTCAGCCGTGAAGATCAGGACGAATTCGCCTATCACAGCCACCGTAAGACCGCCGAAGCCACCGACAGCGGACGCTTCCGCGATCAGATCATCCCGTTTGAGATCGAAGAGACGATTATCGGTGAAGATGGCCGTCCGACCACCGTCAGCACCACCCTGACCGAAGACGAGCACCTGCGCCGTGATACGACGGTCGAAGGGCTGAACAAACTGAAGCCGGTCTTCAAGGAAGGTGGCAGCGTGACCGCCGGAAACAGCAGCCCATTGAGTGACGGTGCCGCCGGTGTGATCGTGATGGAAGCCAGCCGCGCCGCGCAGCTCGGCCTCAAGCCGCTGATGCGCTTTATCAGCTTCAGCGTGGCCGGTGTCCGCCCGGAGATCATGGGCGTCGGGCCGATTGCCGCGATCCCCAAGCTGCTGAAGCGCACTGGCATGACCATTGACGACATCGACCTTGTGGAGCTGAACGAAGCGTTCGCGTCACAGTCGCTGGCGGTGATCCGCACGCTGGAGATGGACCCGGAGCGGGTGAACGTCAACGGCGGCGCGATTGCGATGGGGCATCCGCTCGGCTGCACGGGTTCGAAGCTCACCGTCCAGTTACTGCACGAGATGAAGCGCCGCGACTCGAAGTACGGCCTTGTGACGATGTGCATCGGCGGTGGCATGGGCGCTGCTGGCCTGTTCGAAAATCTGAATTAGGGCTGTCTAAGCTCAATCTGCACGAAAAGCGCGAGTTCACCCAACTCGCGCTTTTTGGTTACAATCCGCCCGCGAACAGATTCCCTATCATCTGAAGTACCAAAATACAGACCAGATGTGTGGGTTAGCTAGAGTGTGTTGACATTTACAAAAATCGCTCATGTGTAGGGGCGATGGATGATGCTGCG
>CAYNDH010000149.1:0-11209 GCA_964395665.1 uncultured Anaerolineaceae bacterium | reverse complement strand
ACCTACCCCTGAAAGGTTAGGGGAAGGGGGAGACGCGGCCCGACTTATAGCCTGCTTTCATGGTGTAACTTGGTGCCTATGGGCCGGATTCTTCCCGACCATGTACACCAGGATTAGCCCCCATCCCTGCTTGACTTCCCTGCAAAATCATGCTAACATATGAATAGATGTTCATATATTGAGGGTGTCAGATGACCACGCACGATCTGCAATCCGCACAGGCGGTCTGCCGCAGCAGCGACGATGCCGACAGCGCGATTGACAGCCTGCAAACCAGCCTCATCATGCAGGACGAGGCCAACCGGCTGGCGGAAGTCTTCAAGGCGCTGGCAGACCCGACCCGCCTGCGGCTGATCTCACTGCTGCTGGATCATGAAGTCTGTGTACATACGCTGGAAGAACTGCTCGGGATGAGCCAGTCCGCCATTTCACACCAGCTTCGCTATCTGCGTCAGTTGCATCTCGTGCGCTATCGCAAGGTGGGGCGGCATGTCTACTATGCGCTGGACGACGACCACGTCCGCCGCCTGTTCGAAGCAGGTCTGCTGCACGTCCGGCATGGGTAATCGGTCAGGCAGCACGGCCTGAATTTTTTACGAAAATACATGAATACATGCTCATATGTGGGTTTAATTGAGACATTGTCCCAATAAGGTGACATTCGACCGGAAAGTACAGAGATCATGACTTCGCATACCCATCATTCTGAAGAACACACGCACACCCAGAACCACGCCGCCGGATGCTGTGCGCCGCCAGAGCCGCCGTCGTTCCTCGAAGCGCACCTTCCGCGCTGGCTGGTGGACCGCTGGCAGATCGCGCTGGTGGTGGTCGCGCTGGCGAGCTTTGCGCTGGCATGGTTCGGAGAGCGCTTGTTCGGCTTCTCTGAAGGGCTGGCGCTCGCACTGTATATCGTCACCTATATCGCCGCCGGATACGATGTCGCCCTGCATGCGATCCCGGCGCTGTTCCGGCGCGAACTGGATACCGATATCCTGATGCTGGCGGCGGGGGCTGGCGCGGCGCTGCTCGGACAATGGAGCGAAGGCGCATTTCTGCTGCTGCTGTTCGCCATCGGCCATGCCGGGGAACATTACGCGCTGGATCGCGCCCGTAACGCCATCGGCGCATTAGGGGCGCTGATGCCGAAGACCGCGCACGTCCGGCGGGATGATCAGTGGGTGGAGACGCCGGTCGAAGCGCTTCAGGTCGGGGATAGGGTGATCACCCGTCCGGGGGATCGCATCGCAGTCGATGGCGAGATCGTCAGCGGCAGCAGTGCGATTGACCAGAGCGCGATCACCGGTGAAAGCGTGCCAGTCGATAAAGGCGAAGGGGACGCCGTTTTTGCCGGGACGGTCAACCAGAGCCACGCGCTGGAGATCCGCACGACGAGACTGACCGCCGATAACACCCTCAGCCGCGTGATGAAGATGGTCGAAGAAGCTGAACAGCAGCAAAGCCCGTCACAGCAGTTTGCGCAGCGCTTCACCCGACGGTTTGTCCCGGCGATTTTCGTTATCACGGCACTGGTGGTTGTGGTGCCGCCGCTGTTCGGGTGGATGACGTGGTCGCAGAGTGTGTATCGCGGGCTGCTGCTGCTGGTCGCGGCGTCTCCGTGTGCGCTGGCGATTGGGACACCGGCGGCGGTGCTGGCCGGCATCGCACAGGCGGCGCGCAGCGGTGTATTGATCAAAGGCGGCGCACATCTGGAAAATCTGGGCAGGATGCGTGCCATCGCCTTCGACAAGACCGGCACCATCACCAGCGGCGATTTTGCTGTCACTGATGTGATCCCGCTCAACGGCACCTCCGAAGCCGACCTGCTGCGGACGGCGGGCGCGGTCGAACAGCAGTCGAATCACCCGCTGGCGCTGGCCGTGGTCGAAGCGGCAGAAGCGCAGGGCCTGACTCTGCCGGATGCTGACGGACTCGAAAATATGCCGGGGCAGGGTGTCCGCAGTGCGTTGGATGGTCAGGCCGTGCTGATCGGCTCCAGAAAGCTGTACGATCAATCTGACGATGCCGCAATACAGGCCCTGATGACCGATGCGGTGCAGGCGCAGGTCGAGTCCCTTGAGGCCAAAGGCCGCTCCACGATGATCGTCGGCCATGGTCACCGGCTGATCGGTATTCTCGGCCTTGCGGATAAACCACGGCTGCGGGTAGGGCAGGTGCTGGACACGCTGCGGGGACTCGGCGTCGAGCATCTGGTGATGCTGACCGGGGATCATCAGCAGGTCGCCGACAACATCGCCGCGCAGGTCGGCCTGACCGAAGCGAAGGCTGATCTGATGCCAGAACAGAAGCTGGACGCGATCCGCGAACTGGAACGTCAGTATGAGGTGATCGGGATGGTCGGCGATGGTGTGAATGACGCGCCAGCGCTGGCCGCCGCCAGTGTCGGGATTGCGATGGGTGGGGCAGGGACCGCTGTCGCGCTGGAAACCGCCGACGTCGCGCTGATGGGCGATGATCTGGGTAAACTGCCGTTTGCGGTTGGGCTTGGCCGTGCCAGCCGCCGTATCATCCAGCAGAATCTGGCGATCTCGCTGGGTGTGATCGGCCTGCTGATCGTCACATCAGTGCTGGGATTGATCCCCCTGGGCGGTGCGGTGGTGCTGCATGAGGGCAGTACATTAGTGGTTGTTGCAAATGCGCTGCGATTATTAGCGTATCGACCGCAAACCATAGTACGATAAGCGCAGGCCGAGATCAGGTGCGGCGCATTCAAAGGAGTGAACACACCATGCCGATTCGTGTCGAAAAGTCGCTTGATGATCCGATTGTCACCTTTACCTTTGTCGGTGCTGTCGATCCCGAAACGGTACAGGAAGCCAATGCACAGCTTGCAGAGGCCATCAATACCATGGGGATGTTATACGTCGTGCTCGATCTGCGTGATACCGAGATGACACAGGGTGAAGCGGTCGCGCTGATCGAAGCGCCGGATGTGCCGTCCTTCATGGAGCATCCGCGTATCCGTACCGTGTTTATCGGTCAGCCGGTGCCGCACGATCCCACCAGTCCGCCGCAGTCGCCAGTCTTTTCCAATGAAGAAGACGCGCTCGATTACATCCACCAGCAGATCGCCGGCAAAGCGCCGTAACTTCTCACCATTTGCGCCATACGGTGCAGATCGTGCGGGATTGGGTCCCCAGATTACAGAGCGACCATTTTATTCACACGGTTAAAATGGTCGCTCTGTAGCCGGTCAATATTGCCGCAATCCTTTTGCGTCTGACTCGGCGGCGCGTGCTATGCTAGACAGGTGAGCTGTTCAGAACGCAACGAAACGAGTCTTCTATGTCTGCCCAGACTGTCCCCGCTTCCCCTGCGAAATCGCCATCCAGCCCGCTGACCATCGAGCGCACCATGATCCTGATCCTGTTCATGCTGCTGTTCGCGCTGGCGACACGTATTCCGCTTGATACCGATACATGGTGGCATCTGCGTGCCGGTGAATATATGGTCGAAAACCAGACGATCATCGCCGGTGATCCCTTCTCATACACCCGCGAAGGCGTGGCCCGTGTGCAGGCTGACTGGTTGAGTCAGGTCGTGCTGTACGGGTTGTGGTCGGTGGCCGGAGTCTGGGGGCTGGCGCTGTTCACCTCTGCGCTGGCGACCGGCGGCATGTGGCTGCTGTACCGCGCATCCGAAGGCAGTAGTTACATGCGTGCCTTTGTCATGATCCTTGGGGCGGCAGCAGCAGCGGTATTCTGGTCGGCGCGGCCACAGATGTTCACGTTCATCCTCAGCGCACTTGTGATCTATCTGCTGGCGCTGTACAAGCGGCGCGGCATTGACCGTCTGTGGTGGGTCGTGCCGGTGATGTGGGCCTGGGCGCAGCTTCACGGTGGCTATTTCATCGGGCTGCTGCTGCTGTTCGGCACACTGGGCGGCGAGATCCTGAATCATCTGCTGCGCAGCCGCAGCCCGCACATCATCCCCCGCGATCGCCTGCCAAAACTGGCATTGGTCGCGGTATTGAGCGCCGCTGTGGTGGTGATTCATCCCGCCGGACTGCGCGTGCTGCTGCTGCCGTTCGAGACCTTCACCATGGGATCACTACGCGCCTATATTCAGGAATGGAATCCGCCGAACTTTGCCGATCCGAGCGTGTGGCCGTTCCTGCTGCTGGCTGTGCTGACCTTTGGCCTGCTGATCGCCCACTGGCGCAGACTGGACTGGACCGAAGCCGCACTGCTGATCGGTTCCGGCTATCTGGCGCTGACATCAGGCCGCAATGTCGCCTTTTTCGCCACCATCGCCACGCCGATTCTGACCTATCATCTGGCGGCGCTGATGCAGGAGCGCGGCTGGCGGCTGGAGACGGTCAAGCGGCCCACAGCGCACATGATCCGCCTGAATCAGATGCTGCTGCTGGTGGTGGCGCTCGGTATGCTGGCGAAAGTCGTGATGACGCTGGAGCCGACGCTGGTCGATCAGGCCGAGCGCGACATCTTCCCGGTGGATGCCGTCGCCTATCTGAATGACGCGCAGCCGCTGGGCCAGCCGCCGGAAGGCGAGATGTTCAACAGTTATAACTGGGGCGGTTATCTGATGATGCACGCGCCGCAGCATCAGGTTTACGTCGATGGCCGCACCGACCTCTACACCGATCTGCTGAATGAATATGTCGGGATCGTGACCGCATCAGATGGCTGGCGCGAAACGCTCGACGGCTACGGCGTGCGGCTGGTGGTGATCGAATCCGGCAGTCCGCTGGCGGAAGCCCTGCGCTCCGAGCCGGGATGGGAAGAGACCTTCAGCGATGATCTCGCCAGCGTCTTCGTGCGGGGCTGACGATGGTCTCAAAACTGAAAGTTCCGGTCGGTCCATCTGCAAAAGGCGATCGTAGGGACGCGCTTCTGCGCGTCCGCCCAAACGGAAAACCTAACCCTTAATCAAAAATATCGAACACTTCGTCAAGGAACGACCATTTGCGGCGCTTCTCATGCCGCCGACCCTCATCATCGCGATCGTTACGACCGTCATCGGAACGCTGATCACCCGTATAGCGCCTATCATTCTTGCGCTTGGTGTCGTAGCCGTCATCGTTATAGAACTCCGGCGGTGTCGGACGCGGTGCCGCGCCGGACGCCCGCAGGCGCTGTTCATCATATTCCACCGAGCGCTCGATGATCTTGTCCAGTTCGCCGCGATCCAGCCACACACCGCGACACTTCGGACAGTAGTCGATCTCGATCCCCTGACGCTCGGACATCTTCAGGTCCACTTTACATACCGGACATAACATAGATCAATACCCCACAACCCAGGCTGTTTTCGTGCCTGAATTATCCCAAACCGGCCACACAGCATAAACCCCACATTTCGTGGGGTTTATCAGATCACGACTGCGCCGGACGCCGCCCCCGCCATGTCCCCAGACGCTGCAATGGCCCACGCGAGACACGGACGATCATCAGATTCTGCGTTCGCGTTCGCGGATCAATCTGTGAGGGGAACGAGTCGCGTCCGGTCAGTTTGCCATAGATGTAACGGGCAAACAGGCGGATCGTCGCAGCGGCGGGCGCAGCCAGGATCACCCCCAGCAGCCCGGCGACGCTGGCCCCAAACACCACGCCGGCGATGACGACGAACGGATGCAGGTCCAGATTACTGCCCATGACACGCGGCACCAGAAACAGGGCTTCAAGCTGCTGGATAATCAGGAAGGCCAGCAGCACCGCCAGCGCCAGACTGGGACCGCTGAGAAATGGCAGTGTGGATGAAGTCGAAACCAGCGCGATAATCACCGCCAGCGCCGCCGAGATCACCGGGCCGATATTGGGCAGAAATTCCAGCAGGCCGGCCACCAGTCCAAGGATGAGCGCATTCGGCAGGCCAAGTGCCAGCGCAACCAGAAAGGTCGCGACGCCGATCACCAGACACAGGATCAACTGCCCACGCAGATAGGCATTCCAGATGCTGCTCAATTCTGCGATCAGGCGGCGCATGTCGGGCTGATAGGACGACGGGACAAGGCCGACGAAGTTTTCAACGAACATGCCGCCATCTTTGCCGAGATAGAAGATCATCACCAGCAGCAGCAGCAGATTGACACCGATCGTAAAGACCGAGCCGACGACGCCGAACGCCTGACCGGTCAGACCGCCGACCGAACCAATAAACTGATTGAAAATCCCGCTGATGTTGAAATTCTCCGGGGCCAGCAGGTCATTAGGGCTGTCCGCGTCGGTGAGGGTTTGCAGGTATTCCAGCGGGACAAACGGCCTGCCCTCAATTATGACGGGCTGATTATTGAAGGTCACCGGCTGGCTGAGGATGCGCTGAAGCTCGGTGGTGACGGCCTGGAATGTCTCCGGCAGACTCTCGATCATCGAGCTGAACTGGCTGAACACCACCGGCAGCACAAGCGTCAGCACGAGGATAAACAGGAAAAGGCCAAACAGAAAGGCCAGCAGCACGGCAGCGGCACGGCGTCCACGTGGCAGCCAGCGCAGCAGCCGGTTTTCATTGAAGCGCACCAGCGGATGAATCAGGAAGGCCAGCAGCACCGTGATGACGATCATCGGCAGCACATCGACCGTGATCCACAGGAACAGCCCAAACAGCGCCAGACAGATCAGGCTGATGATGCGCCGCGTCGGGGTATCCCACGGCGGGGCAGTGCTGACGCCGCCACCCGTCACCGCAGTCGCTTTCGCTGAAACGTCGGCTGTTACCGCAGGGACGGTCGTTGAAGAGTGCGGCGGGACCGGGCCACCGCGCATGGTCGAATCAGAGCTGTCGGATGAAGTCATAAAAGAGTTCCTGCTTTTCATATGAAAGCGGATAAATCACCTGAAATATAGGACTGATGATAGTTTTCAAAGGTAGGTATTTCCATTAAACCTTATCGAAACGGTACATATGTGAAATGTAGGGACAACGCTTTAGCGTATCCGCCAGTAAACACCTGAACTGCAAATGAAATACCACCGTTGTGAACTGATAACAGCCCTCTGCTGTATACGTCATTTCTGCCCGGTGCGGTGCGCTCTGTCAGGCCAAATCGGGATATTGTACAGCCCGCCGCCGGACTCCGAAATGATTCGACTTCTATTATAGACCGCTATGGCACTGAATGTACGTCGGATGTATGATTATGCATCAGACTTCCTGCCGAGTTTGGCACAGTCCAGTGGCCGGATTTCTCAAAAATCCCAAACTGCATTCAGAAAAGGTCATGAGAAGTATTAAGGGATTATGGTGTAACGATCTGCCATTAATCCCGACTTTTTTGTTCAGTCCCTACGCATTCATCAACGTATTCAGGTTCAAAAAAGGTTATACTTACGCCCTTTGCACAAAAAAACAGATGTTCCTAACAGCATTCGTTTTCTTGACAGAACACCAATTCTTGTGCAAACTCTGACTTCTTTAACATGTCGTTAAGTATTCTATAGAAATAGTGGTAGGTTTATGAGGAGGCACAAGTGGGTGTCCTGATGGAGGTCAAAGACCTCGCCGTCCGGTTTTACACTCAGGAAGGGATCGTCTACGCCGTCAACGGCGTTTCGTATACCCTGAATGAAGGTGAAACACTCGGGGTCGTAGGTGAGAGCGGCAGTGGTAAAAGCGTACACTCGCTTGCAATCATGGGGCTAATCCCCAATCCGCCTGGAAAAATTGAAAGTGGTCAGGTGATCTTCCAGGGGCGTGACCTGCTGAAGCTCTCCAGGGAACAGATGCGACTGGTACGCGGTGCAGAAATCGCGATGGTTTTCCAGGACCCGATGACGTCGCTCAACCCGGTTCTGACGGTTGGCACGCAGATTACCGAAGCACTGAAGCTTCACCTTGGCATGAATCAGTCACAGGCCGACAATCGCGCTGCGGAACTGCTCGACATGGTCGGCATTCCGGATGCACGCCGCCGCCTGAAGAACTATCCGCACCAGTTTTCTGGTGGTATGCGCCAGCGCGTGATGATCGCTATGGCGCTGTCATGCAATCCCAAGCTGCTGATCGCAGACGAGCCGACAACCGCGCTGGATGTCACCATTCAGGCGCAGATTATCGAGCTGGTCAAGCAGCTTCGTGATGAACTCGGCATGGCGATGATCTGGATTACACATGACCTTGGCGTGGTGGCCGGTATCGCCGACACGCTTCAGGTGATGTACGGTGGCCGGATTGTCGAGCGCGGGCCGATCAAGGAAGTCTTCCGTGATCCGCGCAACGCTTACACACTCGGCCTGCTGAATTCGCTGCCACGCCTTGACCTGAAGAAGAATGCCCAGCGCCTTGTTCAGATTGAAGGTTCGCCCCCCGATATGCGCTTCCCACCCAAGGGTGATCCGTTTGCGCCGCGCAACCCGTATCGCACGCAGCGCTGTATGGAAGAAATGCCACCGTTAGCCCCGGTCGAAGAAGGGCATCCTGACCACCTGGTCGCCGCGTGGTACGATCTGCGCGATGTTGTAAAGCAGGAAAGATTGAAGAACCAGGAGTTGGTCTCGAATGGTTAATCCCGTAATGGAAAAGCGCAAGAATAGTGCAGATGGCCGTGAGGTCATCCTGCAGGTGCGCGATCTGAAGAAGCACTTCCCCATCACGTCAGGGTTGATCGTACAGCGTCAGGTTGGCGCAGTGCGTGCGGTCGATGGCGTGTCATTTGATGTCTATAAGGGCGAGACCCTCGGTCTCGTCGGTGAATCCGGCTGCGGAAAAAGCACCACCGGTCGTACTGTCCTTCAGCTTTACCGGCCTACCTCTGGCTCGGTGAACTTCGAAGGCCACGAGCTGACGACCATGAAGGGCGAAGAACTGCGCCAGATGCGCCAGCGGATGCAGATCATCTTTCAGGACCCGTATGCATCGCTCAACCCGCGTATGACTGTCGGCAATATCATCAGCGAGCCGCTGCGTATTCACAAGACCAAGCGCGGCGCCGAGATGCGCCAGTTCGTCGAACAACTGCTGGAGCGTGTCGGCCTCAACCCGTATTACATCAACCGCTATCCCCATGAATTCTCCGGCGGACAGCGCCAGCGTATCGGGATTGCCCGCGCATTGGCACTGAACCCGTCGTTCATCGTCGCGGACGAGCCGATTTCGGCGCTCGACGTGTCGATTCAGGCGCAGGTCGTCAATCTGCTGGAAGATCTTCAGGAAGAACTCGGCCTGACCTACCTGTTCATCGCGCATGACCTCAGTATGGTGCGCCATATCTGCGACCGCGTGGCGGTGATGTATCTTGGCAAGATCGTTGAACTGGCCGAAACTGACGAACTCTACGACAATCCGCTGCACCCGTATACGCAGTCACTGTTGTCTGCGGTCCCCGTGCCGGACCCGGATGTTGAAGAGAATCGCCAGCGCATCATCATCAAGGGTGACCTTCCCAGCCCGGCACGCCCGCCGATTGGCTGCAATTTCAACACCCGCTGCCCGGTCCACTTCGATCTCTGCTTCCAGGGGGATGATCCGCCTCTCGTGGAAGTCACCCCCGGACACTGGGTGGCCTGCCACCGCGTGACGGAACTGTAAACCGGGCATCAACCCGAATACCCGACAGCCTGCTGACATCAGCAGGCTGTTTTTTTGTGCGAGATTGATTGTCCGCTGACCCTCTCCGTATCAGCAGCACCGCAGGACCAATCCCCGATCCTGAAAGCATTGGACTTATGCATGCGTCTCAAAAACAGGTAGGATGAAAATATCTTCAGTCCAAATTCCCTTCTCGAACATCTGAGGCGGCTGCCATGCATTTACCTGTTCTTCGGCGTTTTCAGATTCAGGGCACAGTCCTGTTTATCCTTGGGACGGCCTTTTTGAATCTGGTTGGCGTGGGGATTATCGCGCCGGTGCTGCCGTTTATCACCGCTGACTATACCCATCCGCAGGATACGGCCTTTGTCGGGTCGATGCTGTATACCTCATTCGCGCTGTTTCAGTTTCTGGCGACGCCTGCACTCGGCGCGCTGAGTGACCGCTTTGGGCGGCGTCCGGTGCTGCTGATCAGCCTGTTCGGTTCTGCCATCGGTTATTTCATCTTCGGCATCGGCGGTTCGCTGCTGATGCTGTTCGCCGGTCGCATCATTGACGGCATCACCGGCGGCAATATCGCGACGATCTACGCTTACGCTGCCGACATTACCGAGCCGCAGCACCGCACGCGCTTTTTCGGGATGCTGGGGGCAGCGGCGGCGCTCGGATTCGTCTTCGGCCCGGTGCTTGGATTCGTCACCCTCAGCCTAACCGGGCTGGAGTCATCCCCGCTGTTTGCCGCCGGTATCCTCGCGCTGCTCAATGTGGCATGGGGCTATTTCGCGATGCCGGAAAGCCTGCCGCCGGAGCGCCGCGAGACTTCGATCGATCTCTCCAGCCTGAATCCACTGAACCAGCTTATGGCCGTCTTCAGGATGCCATCAGTCCGGCTGATGCTGATCGCAACTTTCCTCTGGGCGGTATCGTTCGCCGCCATGCAGTCCAATCTAAGCTTCTTCGTCGAAGAGGTCTATCACTGGGACGCGATGCAGACCAATGTCATCTTCCTGCTGATCGGTTTCGTCGTGGTGCTGACACAGGGCTTCGCTGTGCCGCGTCTGCTGCCCATACTGGGCGAAGAGCGTATGACACTGCTGGGGCTGGGATCGATTGCCATCAGCTTTGTGCTGATCGCGCTGTCGCCTGCACTGGGTGGACAGTGGCTGATGCTGTTGGCCGTGATCCCGGCGGCATTTGGCAACGGCCTGATTGTGCCATCGCTCACAGCGCTGATGTCGGCGTCGGTCGGCGTCCGCGAACAGGGGCGTATTCAGGGCGGAAATCAGGCGGTGCAGGCGCTGGCCCGTGCCATCGGACCGCTGGTGGCCGGTGCAGCGTTTACGGCGATCACGCACAGCGCCCCCTATCTGATCGGCGCGGTAGGGCTGATGATGGCGGCGGTGATCTTCGAGATGTCGCGCCGGACGCCGAAGCTCAGGCGCATCCCATCGGCGTAGGGTTTATTGCTCATGCAAAACAGCAGTCACTGTGTAGGGGCGGCATTCTTGCCGCCCATGATCCACAGAACGCTTCTGAAATCTTGTAATCGTATGGATGGTATCGACACAAATTGTAGGGACATGCTTCAGCGTGTCCGCTGCGTACCAAGTTAAGCCGTGAAAGCCACCATTCTCTAAGCGGTACGATAGACCCCACCTAAATCTCTCCCCGGCGCAACAAGTTGCACAGACAGGGGAGGACTTTT
>CAYNDH010000148.1:0-11254 GCA_964395665.1 uncultured Anaerolineaceae bacterium | reverse complement strand
AACCCACAGTCGGCGGGCGATGACACAGCATCGCCCCTACAAATGAGCCATTTTTGCAAATGTCAACACAACCTAGTGCAGTCCTACCTAGATACTCTATAGAATATGGTTATTCTTTTACATGTCTTCCCAAGAAGAGAATTCTGAAGTTTTCACCAATACTTCGCCAGCACGCCGATGCCATGAGTCTTCAGCACGACCTGAAGCAGACGCCCGATATTCCATGCGTCGTCGTCGCCGCGATGGTGGGTGCCCTCTAACGGCAGTTCCAGCTTCTCGAAGGCCTGCGCCATCCCGATCTGGTGCTTGTTGTTCATCCAGTAGCCGAAGACCTTGCGCGCATTCATGTGGTGATCCGAAAACGGGTAGCGGATGTCCCGTGTTTTACACTGCGCCTGAAACATCTTGCGGTCATAATTGCCCCAACTCACCCACAGCCGCCCACGTGATGTATAGCGCTTTTCGATCATCGCACAGGCATCGGCGAAGCTCACACCATCGCGTTCAACCATCTCCGGCGTGATGCTGGTCAACTGTGTGCAGAAGGGGCTGATAAACGAGAACTCCGGCCTGACGAGGATGCTCGATTTGTCGCTGAGTTCGAGGCTGTGGGTATCCAGCAGGCACGCGCCGACCTCAATGATCTCGTTGATCACACCGGGGGGATTCTTGTTGTCTTCCCAGCAGGTCGCCTCAATATCGACGATCAGGATCTTGTCGTGTTTCAGGGTCATGATGCAGAACGCGGCTTTCAGGTCTTGACTGTTCGGAACTGCGATTGTCGGGGATGGTCGCACAAAAAACAAGCGGGCGCTTAAAAGACAAGCGGGCGCTTAAAGAACAAGCGGGCGCTTAAAGAACAAGCGGGCGCTTAAAAAACAAGCGGGCGCTTAAAAGACAAGAGCGCGACAGGGATCACTGCCCCGCCGCGCTCTTGTGATAGTCCTGCGGTGTATATCAGAGGTTAGGGGCAAACACCCTGACGCAGACGGTAATCGAAGGTGTAGCTGTTGTTGCCTTCGTTGGTCTCGATCACCTGATTGTTGGCGTCCACGGTGGCGGTGATGCGGTGATCCGTGCCGGGGAAGCTGGAGATGGTGATCGGGATGACGACGACGAAATTGGCACCGGGCTGCATGACTGGCACGAAGTTCGTCCCGACCGTAGTGACGACACCGGATGCGATATCGACATCCTGAATGCGGACCAGTACGCTGGAATTGGTCGGCAGCGTGCCTGCATTGGTGACGTTAAGCTGAACATCGAACTGTTCACCGCAGCGCGGACGATCCGGCACGGTGGCATGACCATTGATCATCAGGTCACCGGCGGCGGTCGGTGTGGGTGTATAGGTCGGTGTGGGTGTCGCGGGTGGGAAGAAGGTCGGCAGATTCGCCAGATTGCCAGAGACATTGACGACCGTCGGCGAGATGAAGCCCCGGCGTCCGTTTTCAAGCTGGATGTAATACCAGCCGGAGCCAGTCGCGCTGATGCCAATCACTGGCGCGGTCTCACCGGCCAGCAGGCTGCCGACGACGGCATAGCTCACGCTGTCACCGGAGCGGACATTGGAGTCCACACGGGCGGTGACCGACGCAATCGAGCTGATCGCGGTTGGCGTGGCGGCCAGCGTCGGACGAGTCAGGACGCGGGTGGGCGTAATGCGGATCAGTTCCAGGGTGGGGATCGCACCCTGTGCGTCGGCGTCGAATTCGTTCTCCACCCGCAGCGGCGTCACATTGAAGAACTGTGCGCCCGAACCACGGACATTGATCGTCAGTCGCAGTTCGTAAAGCCCGTCTTCGGTGTCGGTTGTATCCCATTCGCCCAGCACATCGTCTTCCACCGGCAGGCGGTTGGGCAGTGTGATCGGCGTCCACTCGGCATTCGGATCAGGCACCGAGAGATCATCGGCTAACCGGCGGAATTCGAGGAAGTGGGTGAGCTGCCCGGGCAGGTCTGCCGTCCCGAGGATTTCCACCGTCCCACGCAGGACGTACACTGGCGGGGGCCAGACGATTTGAGCGTCTTCGGTGTTTGTGCCAAAGCCCGGCCCGGTCTGCGCGGCTACGGAATCCGCACTTCTCAGGCTCAGGCCGGTCAGCACCACAAGCAGCGCAGCAACCAGCAGTGCAGAGATGCGTTTCACTGTAAACTCCTTTTCATCATGAGGGCAAGGATTTCCTTAAATATACTCGAAATAGCTTCGATGTGCCTGACGGCTACCTGACTCTATAGATACGCTTAGGCACTTATCGGTCTTATAGACACCAGCGCGGCGGAAAAGTTGCAAATCAGTATCAGCCGATCTGAGTATTGGTTATCGTGGTAGGCCAGAGGTGTTTACAGGCGGACACGGCAGTGATACCCATGGTCGGGAAGAATACCTACCTCTGAAAAGATAGGGGATAGGAGATGTCGTGGCGACAGGGAGACAGATTTAGGCAACGGGTGCATTTCAAGTTAGTGCAAAATTCGCTCGACATCAAAAATCAAGCGAAACGCTTGAACTGTAGCGCACCAAAGTGAAACGCACCCTTATGCAACCAAATAGTTGCAGTACAGTCATTCAGATGATATGATATTCTGCAACCGTATAGTTGCAAAAATGAACGGATAAAGCGATGACGACGACACTTAAAATCGAGCGCAGTGTGGTGATTATGGTTGAGCGTGAGAAGATCTGGCGGGCGCTGACGACGCCGGAGCATTTCTCGAAGTGGTTCGGCATGAAAGTCCAGTTTGACAGTCTGGAGATCGGCACGGCCATGTCGTTCAGCGAATCCGGCGACTATGTCGAATATGAGGACGATGATGCACGCATCCGCCGGGTTGATCCGCCGGAGTGGTTCGCCTTTACATGGACGCCGGAACCGGGCTTCCCGATCGAAACACTGGTCACATTTCATCTGGAAGTGGTCGAAAATGGCACGCGGGTAACAGTCACGGAAGAAGGGCTGGAAGCACTGCCGGAAACTCACCAGCATTCACGCTTCCTGTTGAATGATCGCGGCTGGAAAGCCCAGCTTGAGAGTATTACGAAATATGTGGAGCAGCACGATGACATCTGAACTATCAACCGCACAGGATCGCATCTTCAGTGCGCTGGCCGATGAAAACCGGCGGCTGCTGCTGATCCATCTGGCGGAGAGCAGTCCAAAGACGGCCACCCAACTTGCAAAGGACTTCAATACCACGCTGGAACGGGACATCACACGGCAGGGGCTGCTCAAACACCTGAACATCCTGTCCGATGCCGGTCTGGTGACGGTGAAGCCGCACGGACGCGAAAAACGCTATTTCCTGACACCTGAACCGCTGCAAACGGTATCAGCGTGGATTGATCTGCTTGGCGCACAGTGGGATGCCCGTTTGCAGCGTCTGAAAACCCTGCTGGAAAATGACACGATCTGAGGCATGACAACATGGAGAAAAACCATGAACATGAGTAAAGCCGAACCTGCACCGATCATCACGCTGTATCATCAGCTTCATCATGCATGGAATGAACGCAGCGCCGGTGATTTCGCAGCGATGTTTACCGACGACGGGACATCGGTTGGGTTTGATGGCAGCGAGATGCAGGGACCGGCACAGATTGAGCGTGAACTGGCGCAGATCTTCGCCGATCATGCGACAGGTGCTTACATCGGCATCGTCCATGAAGTGCGCTTGCTGTCTGATAATGTGGCCGTATTACGCGCTGTTGCAGGGCTGATTCCACCCGGCAGCAGTGAAATCAACCCGGCGACGAATGCGCTTCAGACGCTGATCGTGATCCGGAGTGGCGATCAATGGCGTATCGCGCACTTTCAGAACACACCGGCACAATTTCACGGACGGCCAGCACTGTCAGTGGCGCTCACAGCCGAATTGAATCAGGCAGTCGGTGAGCGCTCGTAACCTGGTTTACAGATGCCAGAGGGTGATGGAGTGATCTGACGAACCGGATGCCAGCCACAGGCCATCCGGGGAGAAGGCCAGCGAGTTGACCGCGCCTTCATGGTTGGTCAGCTTATGAAGCTGACGGCGCATGATGGTGCTGTCCCACAGTGTGACACTGCCATCCGTACCGCCGGTTGCCAGCAGCGGCAGGCTCGGCGCAAAAACCACCGTCCGCGTCTGGACGGCGTCACTGCGCACCGACATCAGCAGTTCACCATCCAGCGGCGACCACAGACAGAGATAGCCATCATTGCCGACTGAAGCCGCCCGGAGAGGATCGCTCTGGCTCAAAGCCGCTTCCTGAACGATCATCCGGTGCTGTGACAGCGTCCGGAGTTCAGTCAGGGCAGGCGCATCGGATGCTGCATTGTCAAACTTCCAGACCCTGACCGTGCGATCTTCCGAGGATGACAGCAGCAGATGATGTCCATCGTCACCCTGCGGCGCGGACAGGTTGAGGCTGGTCACGGTGTAGTCGTGGCCGGGGACATCGCACAGGATGGTACCGTCGTCAATGCGGATAATGCGGAGGGTGCCGCTCTCTCCACCGCAGATCAGCGCCCGATCATCCGGTGTGAAACACACACTGGTCACGGTATCGGTGAACTGGTCGAACTGCATCACCTCACGGCCTTCGGGCATCTGCCAGAGGCGGACGATACCTGTTTCGGCGGCTGAAACCAGCAGCATCCCGTCATGGGAATAAGCGACCGAGAGGATCGCGCCATCATCGCGCCGGTGACGTGCGACCTGCTGCACCTGCTCGATATCCCACAGGCGCAGGGCGCCGTCATTCCCGCCAGAGACCAGCAGCGTGCTGTCTGGAGAGAAGGCGATCACCTGAACACCACTCCCCACCCGGAGAATGTGTTTAGGCTTCAGATGCGGGACCAGTTCGGGTGAGATCTTCAGAGAGGCCAGCAGATTATGCGTATCGGTGAAGTTGGGATAGTGCTGCTGGATATAGTAGATCAGATAAGCAAAGGCGCGGGAATAGCCGCCTGTCGAAGCCTGTAACGCAAGCTCATACAGGGGCTTGTATTCGCTTTCGCTGCGGAAATGTTCGCCTGCCTGAAGCGTGCGGCTGTCGAGCGGGTTGATATTCCGCATCGCTTCCAGCAGATCGCCGGTCGATGCCCAACCGTGCGCTTCAGCCTGCGTCTGGATCTGATCCCATAAGCGCGCTGTGCGTCGCTCGCGCAGGATGCTCTGTAACTGCCATGACAGCGGATACAGCGAGTCAATATTGTGTACGGTCTCAATCAGGGTTTCGATCTGCGTGTCATCGTCGGATTCCAGCGCGGTCTGTGCTTCGCGCTCAAGCTTCAGGAGCCACTGTGTCCGAATCTGGGCGATCTGCTGGTCACGGTAGCCACGCAGGATTTCAGAATGCTCGGTCGCGAAACGCGGCAGCCACAGCAGGATTGTGAGCGCTGCGCCGAGGCGCCCCTCCCTCATTTCGCTCACTTCAAACAGCAGCTTCACCAGATTCTGTGATCCGTGAGGCAGTATGTCGGCATCATCGGCGGCCTCTGGTCCGGCACTGACATCGGCATCAGGTGGTGCAGCGGGGAACGGCGTCGTCGGCAGAATCAGCGGCTCGGACTCAAACAGCGCGGCGTCGGGTGGTGTCAGCGAAAGCTGCGGCAGATTCAGGGCGGATGCCAGCCCGTTCAGGGCGGTTTCGACCTGTTCGGGTGCCGACATGGTAAAGCGTCTGGTCTGCGGCTCAAAGATGAACGGAAAATCCGGCAGGGTATGCGGTGACGGGCGGATGGTCAGCACGGCGACCGGGAGATTCTGCATCAGGGCGGCGATGATCCCGGCCCGGACCTGTGGATCAGTGGCCGAGTGTGGGCTGTAGAACAGCAAAAACCAGTCACAGGCCGCCATTTCGGCGATTTTCTGTTCGTGCAGGCCAGCGCCGCGCTGCTGGAGCTGGTCTGTCACAAAGCGGACGATGGGACGATCTGCATCGGAATAGCTGAGGAAAATATCGACCATTGTGGCGGCTTACCTATTTCTGTGTCTCGGCAGATGTCGGAAGCTGATGCTGATTAAGCTGGAACCACTGAAGGGCAATAATGGTCTTGGCGTCATGGAATTCCCCCTGGCGCAGCTTCTTCAGCGCTTCGCTGACTGGCATGAGAATCGTCTGCACATCTTCGCCCTCTTCCACCAGACCGCCGCCTTTGCCGGTGCGATCTTTCGGATTGACCCGCGCATAATACAGGATGATGCGCTCGGAAGTCCCGCCTGGGCTGACATAGAATGTGTTAATGTGATGTGTCTCGCGCAGTTGATAGCCGATCTCTTCCATGATCTCACGCGAGATGGTCTTTTCGGGGCTTTCATGCCGCTCGACCGAACCTGCCGGAAGCTCCACCAGCCAGCCGGAAGCAGCCCGCTCCTTATCATAGGTTGGATAACGGAACTGTTCGGTAAAGATCAGGGTTTGTGCTTCGGGATCATGCATCAGGACCGCGACACTGTCACCGCGAATCAGGCTGAGGCGTGTCAGGGTATCGCTCATCTCGCCGTCATACAGTTCGTGCCGCAGCCTGGCCTGCATAATGCTGAAGATAAAGCGCTTGAATATGATCTCTTCGTCAAGAATCTCTACACGCCGGTTCGCTTTTCTGGTCATGCTGATCGTACCCTCTCCAACGCCAATGAATGCCGATGCGAATGTGCAGTTGTGCAGATGAATCAGTTTATTGTAGCGCATTCATAAAAGTGCGCTGGAACCAGCCATTCCACGGTATGGAGCGGCAATTCGCATCATTTGCCAATCGGTTTGATGTCGTGGCAAGATATACTCCACCGAAGCGATGCCAACCGATCAGCGAACCCGCCAGCCAACCGGTCAGCCAACAGAAGGATCACAGATGAGCCACAACGTGTTTATCAGCTATCGCAATAAGGCACTGGGAAATGCAGTCGTGCGTGAACTGCATCGGTATCTCGAAAATGACCACGACTGTAAGGTCTTCTGGGACAAAAGAAACCTGCACGCGGGTGATAACTGGTCTGAAAAGATTTATGAAGCCATCTGTGAGAGCGATGTGCTGATCGTCGTGATGGAAGCCAACGTGCTGGAGTCGCACTGGGTGCAGCGCGAAGTCGATATCGCACACGGGGCGCATGTGCGTATCCTGCCGCTGCATATCGATGGTGAGGATGTAGAAGCCGTGGCGGACCGTCTCGGCCTTGAGGAAATGCAGCGGCTCACCTATACCGCAGATCACCCACGGCTGGATGAGATCTGGGGGGAAATCCAGCGGCTGGCCCCTTCAACCCGTGATAAGCAGAAAGAATTTATCAAAGCGCTGAAAGGAAAATGGGACAACCGCCCGATCGCGCCCAAAGTCGCCCGGAAAAGCACCAATCGCGCGACCTTTCAATATGGCGATCACAAGACCAGACTGCGGCTGGTCAGCGGGGACATCACATCATTCAAGAATATCGACGTGATCGTCAACACCGAAAACGATTACCTGCAAATGGCACGCGTGTATGAAGCACATACCGTCTCGTCACGGCTGCGCTATTACGGCTCGCAGATCGAAAGCCCCAGCAAACGTCTGCTGGAAGACACGGTTCAGATGGAACTTGACGCCTACGCCGCGTATACCGGGCGGGGCCGTCCGATTGGGCCGGCACAGGTCGTCGTGACCACCAGCGGACACCCGCAAAGCCGACTGGCCGAACGGGGCATCCGCTACATCTTCCACGCAATCACGGTCGCGGTGGAGCATGAATTTCAGGAAAGAATGCAGGCGATTGACAACGACGGCATCACCACCTGCGTTATCAATACACTTCAGGCAGTCGAACAGGTTAATGAGCAGCACGGCGTGATCTCGCCTGAAAAGCTGGAATTCAACGACGGCGTGGACATCCGCACGCCGTATAAAGAACAGCTTCAGCAGACGGGGAACTATCAGCCGATTACCAGCATCATCTTCCCGCTGTTCTGTGCAGGTCAGGCCGGACGCCCCACCGGGCAGATTATCCAGCCGATGCTGACCGGCTTCCGGGATTTTCTGGAACAGACGCCGAATACATCGCTGACGGAGATTCATCTGTGCGCGTATTTCGAGCATGATGTCGCGACGGTCGAGAAGGCAATGGCGGATAATTTCGAGCGTGTCAGTCGATAGCACGTCGCTGAAAATGAGTTACCGACGTGAGACAGACACCATCCGCCAGCCGAGCGGGTTATAACCTGAAGCGCGACGATCACTACGATCAGAGTCATCATCACAAGGAGTTTTACCAATGGGTTTACTGGACGGAAAAACAGCACTGGTCTTTGGGCTGGCGAACAAGAACAGCATCGCGTGGGGGATCATCCAGCGGCTGCATGAAGAAGGCGCGACGATTGCGATCAGTTATGCCGGTGAGATGCTGGAAAAGCGTGTCTTCCCGCTGGCGCAGGAAATCGGCTGCGATTTTGTCGAGCAGTGCGATGTCACCAGCGACGAACAGCTTGACACCGTGTTCGCCAGGTTCAAGGAGCGTTACGGCAAGCTGGATATTCTGGTGCATTCGGTGGCCTTCGCCAACCGTGAGGATCTCGGTGGGCGCTTTGTCGATATTTCGCGTGAAGGCTTCAAGAATACACTGGACATCAGCGCCTACAGCCTGATCGCGATGGCAAAGCGTGCCGAGCCGCTGATGACCGACGGCGGCAGTATCATGTGCCTGACGTACTATGCCGCCGAGAAGGTCATGCCGCGCTATAACGCGATGGCCGTCGCCAAATCTTCACTGGAGACGATCACGAAGTATCTGGCGTATGATCTCGGCCCCAGCAATATCCGCGTGAACGCCATCAGCGCCGGGCCGATCAAGACACTGGCGGCGGCGGGCATCCCCGGCTTTCGCACGATGCTGCGCTTTGCCGAGAAAGCCGCACCGCTTGGCCGCACGGTTTCGACCGAAGATGTGGGCAATCTGGCGCTGTTCCTTGCCTCAGATCTTAGTTCGGCGGTGACGGGTGAGGTGGTCTATGTCGATGCCGGTTATCACATCCTTGGGCTGACGGCTGCCCGCGACGAACTCGACTCGATGGCGTAGCACGTTCGCTTGAGACCATTCACTCATCCCTGAGCATCAGCAAGGCAGGCGTACTGAATCCTGCCTTGTTTCATTTCAGGTAAGCCTGCAAAGGAGAACTGCTTTGTCCTCAAAATACCCTGTTCGACATGCATTGACGTTTCTCGTAATCCTGCTGGCTGCTGCCTGTGCACCTTCTCGGTCGCATCTGCTCAGGAAGCAACAGACTCACCTGAACCCGGCGGTATCGCTGATGCTCCCTACAATCCTGTTGTCGAAGCGACCAGCCAAGCGGTTATAGATGAATATAACCGCGAGTGGGAAAGCCGCAGCATCTTCGATTTCCATATCGCCTATCTGATTGTGCCGGATGCTGTTTCACCGGATAGCCTGATCTCAGCAGAGTCGTTCACTGAGCTTTTTGGTGCAGTTCCGGTTTCATCATGGGAAGAGTTTCTGGCCCAGAATGAGTTGTTCCCCTTTCAGGGTGTCATGCTTCACAGTTCGCTATATGACGAGATCGACACTGAATGGACACAGTGGGCTTATCGCAATCGTGTCATGATGGCAGGTATCGGTACCACGTTCGATCAGATGGTTGAGATTACAGGCGATCAGTGTCTTGATGACCCTAATCCACACCTTGCAGATCGTTCAAACGAAATGGCATTGGTTTTTACTTATAATGTGACGCTCGAAGATCCAGCTAAACGAGAGGTCATTGCCTATCACCAGTTAGAGTTATGCGATGAGAAGTTTGGTATAGAGGGAGAGGAATTCAGTATCTTACATGGAGTGGTGCATATACCCGTGACTTCAAAATCGTTCATCGAAGCCATAGGCTTCATGTTTGTTACCGATAGTATTTATCATGGTATCGTCGGGCAAAAACCCGATGCTGTTTTAACACCCACCGCAGCGGTCACGCTAACGATCACACCAACCGTCACCGCGACCGGCACTTCGAAGTAGTTTCTTTCTGAGGGAAGGCAGTCGGACACCGTTTATGACCAATGAACTCGATTTCACAGCCAAATGCGTGCTCGTCACCGGCGCATCACGCGGCATCGGACGCGAGTGCGCGCTGCAATTTGCCGCACACGGCGCGAAAGTCGCGGTGCATTATCATTCCAACCGCGCCGCTGCGGATGAAACACTGAGTCAGCTTGCAGGCGATGGACACATCATCGTGCAGGCGGATATGGGCGACCCGGATGCCGTCCGGCGCATGGTCGATGAGGCGGTGGAAAGACTCGGCGGGCTGGATGTGCTGGTTAATAACGCCGGGATCTACAGCGATCATCCACTGACTGAGGTCAGTTATGAGACATGGCAGTCGGAATGGCAGCGCATCCTGCAAACCAATCTGGTCGGCGCGGCCAATGCGATCTTCTGCGCTGTGCCACATATGCAGCAGCGCGGCGGCGGTCATGTGGTCAATGTGTCGTCGCGCGGGGCATTTCGCGGAGAGCCGACTGGTCCAGCGTATGGTGCAAGCAAGGCCGGGATGAACGCCATGAGTCAGTCGCTGGCGGTGGCGCTTGCCCCGCACGGGATCTATGTGACGACCGTCGCGCCGGGATGGGTGTCTACCGATATGGCGACCGAACACCTGACGCCGGAGCAGGCCGTCGGCGTGAATCAGCAGAGTCCGCTGGGGCGCATCGCGACTCCGCAGGAAGTGGCGTATGCGGTGCTGTTCTTCGCTTCATCCGGCGCGGCGTTTATGACCGGCGCGATTCTGGATGTCAACGGCGCGTCGTATCTGAGGACGTAAGACCCCACCCCCTGACCCCCAATGCTCTGCGAGAATTAGAGAGGGGCGTGGCTGTCAGTACCGTCGCGCTCTTTTTGTGTGCAACTTTCACCATATCGCTGCGTACAGTCGTAGATAGGCAGAATTATATTTTGAGGAAATTCTGATGTCTGACCGTACTTACCTCCTTTTACGCAGCCGCATCGAACGTCGTTTTGAGAAGCCCCGTATTCTGATGCAGCATATGGCCCTCTTCGCTCTGTATACCGTCATCTTCGGAACCATGAGCATCATCAGCCGCCCGATGGGTAACATGGATGGTATTTTCTACTGGACGATTTTTGCGTGGAGTGTGCTGGTCGGGATGCATACGCTCTACTCGTATATGCGATCCGGTGCATGGGGGGCAACACGGGAACAGGCCATTCAGGAAGAGATTTTAGAAGCGGTTGATGAATTTGCCCTCTCAGACACAGAAATGATGGATCTTCA
>CAYNDH010000147.1:0-11261 GCA_964395665.1 uncultured Anaerolineaceae bacterium | reverse complement strand
TGACAGCACATCACGCGAACACCTGCTGACGGTACAGACCAACGACGACGGGCGTGTCTCTGCCCCACTGCTGGCCGACGACACACTCAAGGCTGGAGAATACGAGCTGGTCTTTCACGTCCGCGCCTATTTCGAAGGGCTGGCGGATACCGGTGCATCTCCATTTCTGAATACGGTCCCGATCCGCTTCACGGTCTTCGACGCCGGACAGCATTACCATGTCCCGCTGCTGGTATCCCCGTGGGCCTACAGCACCTATCGCGGAAGTTAAAAGGAACTACACGCTGTGATACAGATTGACCGCGAACGCTTTCTCGATTCGCTTCACCAGCAGGCCGAAATCGGTGGGAACATCGAACACGGGATGAACCGCACGACGTTCTCTCCAACCGATCTCGAAATCCGCGCATGGTTCGCAGCCCAGATCCGTGCAAGTGGGCTGGAGTATCACATCGACGGCGCAGGCAATCAGAGCGGCATCCTGCGCAGCGCCCAGCCTGACGCGAAGACGCTGCTCATCGGTTCACATCTGGACAGCGTGCCCAACGGCGGAAGCTATGACGGCGCGCTCGGTGTGATCGTCGGGCTGGAAGTGGTACGGGCGCTCAGGGATGCACAGGCCGACCTGCCCTTTCACGTTGAGGTCATCAACTTCACCGACGAAGAAGGTACGCTGCGCGGACTGCTCGGCAGCATGGCATTTGCCGGTAAACTCACACGGGATGATCTGCTGAACGTGCGCGGCGGCCCCGAACGGCTGGAAACAGCGCTCAACGCGGCTGGCCTCAACATTGACAGCATCCTCAGCGCGGCACGTGATCCGCAGTCCCTGCTCGGCTATCTGGAAGTCCACATCGAACAGGGGACACGGCTGGAAGAGGCCGGAATCGACATCGGCATCGTGACTGGCATCGTCGGTGTGCGTTCCTTCTGGCTGACGTTCAACGGAGAGGCCGCGCACGCCGGGACGAAACCAATGGCTGCCCGTAAGGATGCGTTGTGGGGCGCGTCGGCCTTCATCCAGCAGGCGCGAGAGCGCATCATGCACGATTACTTCCCCGGCGTTGTCAATTTCGGCAATATGCAGATTGAGCCGGGGGCGTTCAATATCGTCCCGCGACTGGTGCGGCTGGCACTGGAATTTCGTCACGGGGATCTGTCCACACTGGACGAAATGCAGACGGTGCTGATGGGGCTGGCCGGACAGTGCGCGGATCAGTACGGATTATCGCTCATCGTGCAGCCGGTCGATAACTGTCCGCCAGCGCTGATGGCCGGGCATCTGATCGAGACAGTCGAGCAGGCGGCGGATGCGTGCGGGCTGTCATACACCCATCTGTTGAGCTTCGCCGGACACGACGCGCAGTCACTGGCACAGGTGACGCCGAGTGTGATGTTCTTCGTCCCCAGCGTCGGCGGCATCAGTCACAATCCGCTGGAATTCACCGGCCCGGACGACTGCGCCCACGCCGCAGAAATCATGCTGCAAACGGTGCTGGGATTGCGTTAAAACGCAGGGCCACGGCATATCGTGTCCGCGACCTGAACAACTGACCGGCTGCCTTCTACAATTCTTTCAATCTGGGCAATAGCTGAACAACCTGATCCCGACTCACTGTCGGGAAAGCATCGAGAAACGCATCAATCGTCTCGCCTGTCGTCAGATAATCAATGTACATTCCCCCGTAAATAATAAGTTAAACCGTGTAGCACACCACACTGCGGATGCAGCAGATACGATCATAAGCCCTGTCCAGATCATCATTGTCTGTGGTTAAACTCGAAGTGATGATCAGGAAACAAGCGGACTAAAGGCGGCATCATTCTGATTTCAACCCTGCTCATCTTTCAATCTGCTGATCAGCAAATCCCCCCTTTAACCTCATGCGTGGAAATCCAAAACAGGAAGGCTGATACTTGTGACATTCGGCACAAATTCCAGTGACACCCACTCCTGACAGGGTGTGCTGATAAAACCGCCGGTTTATCAACTTTCATGGAGGCTTTCTATGCACAACACACTTCGTTTCCGTTCTGCCTTTTTTACCCTGCTGATTGCGGCTCTGATGAGCGTGGCACTGATGAGCGTGGCACTGTCAGGCACTATCACGTATGCACAGGATGCCGCCCAAGTGATTACGATTGAACATGCCCAGGGCGAGACCATCGTGCCGGTCAATCCGGAAACCGTGCTGGTCTTTGATCTGGCGTCACTTAGCACCCTGCACGCGCTCGGCATTCCGGTCGCTGGCGTGCCGGAGTTCGTCTATCCCGAGACACTGGCAGCGTACGGCAGCGAAGACTATCTGAAGATCGGTTCACTCTTCGAGCCGGATTATGAAGCAGTGGCAGCCGCTGCACCCGATCTGATCATCGTGGCGACGCGTTCGGCAGCCGTTTATCCGCAGTTATCTGAAATCGCCCCGACCATCGACCTGACCGCCGATGATAACGACTACCTCGCCACCCAGCAGAAGAACGCCGAGATCCTCGGCCAGATCTTCCAGAAGGAAGAAGAAGTCGCCGAGCGGTGGGCGGAGATCGAAGCCAAAATCGAAGCCGTACAGGAAGCCACCGCCGAAGCCGGAACTGCCCTGATCGTCATGACCAGCGGCGGTGAAGTCACGGCTTATGGTCTGGGTTCACGCCTGGGATGGCTTCACGCCGTGCTGGGCTTCACACCGGTGATCGAAGACATCGAAGCCGCTACTCACGGTGAGGCAATCTCGTTCGAATTCATCCTTGAGGCGAACCCGGACTGGCTGATCGTGGTGGACCGTGATGTCGCCATCGGCCAGCAGGCAGACGCAGCCACCCAGGTTCTGGATAACGAACTGGTCGCGCAGACAACCGCATGGTCCGCCGGGCAGGTGATCTACATCAATCCGTCCAACGCGTATGTCATCATAGGCGGTCTGGGCGCAGTCGATGAAATCGTGACCGAAATCGCCGTCGCGCTCGACGTCGAACTGCCCGACGCCGATGCTGACGACGCTGACGACGCTGACGACGCTGAAGCCATCGCCACCGAAGAAGCGGCTGCGACTGAAGAGGCAGACGAGTAAAACAGAAAATGGGCCGGACTCGTCCGGCCCCTACACGGTGTGCGGTATGTGAGATTGCAGGGGCGGGATTCTTCCCACCCATTGAAAATAACATCCACTAAATGATTGGTAATTGCGTATGACAACGGCTGATGCAGTGGCACTGTCCCCCACTGCAAAGACTTCCATAAAACCACTGGCACTGGCATTGAGTGCCGTTTTCGTTTTTGCAGTGATCAGTTTATTTGTCGGGAACAGCGACCTGTCCCCGCTGGCCCTGCTCACCGGGACGGCGGATGCCAGGGAAATCCAGATCCTGCTGGTCAGCCGCATCCCACGCACGCTGGCGATTTTGCTGTCGGGCGGATCAATGGCCGTGGCCGGGATGCTGATGCAGATTCTGGTCCGCAACCGCTTTGTCGAGCCATCAACGGCGGGGACGGTCGAATCAGCCAGTCTGGGACTGCTGGCCGCATCGGTCTTTGCGCCGCAGATGCCGCTCATCGGCAAAATGCTGGTTTCCAGTGTCTTCGCGCTGGCCGGGACTGCGCTGTTTCTGCGCATCCTGCGGATGATCCCGCTGCGGTCGGTGCTGGTCGTCCCGCTGATCGGGCTGATGCTCGGCGGTGTCGTCAACGCGATCACCACCTTCTTCGCCTATCGGCTGGACCTGCTGCAATCGCTCAACGCATGGATGACGGGCAGTTTCGCCGGTATCCTGCGCGGGCGCTATGAACTGCTGTGGCTTTCGTTCATCCTGATGA
Source organism: uncultured Anaerolineaceae bacterium (assembly GCA_964395665.1). Taxonomy (GTDB): domain Bacteria; phylum Chloroflexota; class Anaerolineae; order Aggregatilineales; family Phototrophicaceae; genus JAEZAF01. Next base: position 7,453 of record CAYNDH010000147.1, on the reverse strand, counting down.
TCGTGGCCTACATCGCGGCGGATCGCTTCACGGTCGCGGGCATGGGTGAGGATTTCACCACCAATCTGGGCCTGAATTACAACCGTGTGATGACACTGGGGCTGATCATCATCTCGCTGGTCACGGCAGTCGTGATCGTCACGGTCGGGACGATCCCGTTTCTGGGGCTGGTCGTCCCAAATATCGTGCGCGTGCTGATCGGTGACAATATCCGACGCGCCGTGCCATGGGTAACGATGCTGGGGGCCGGTTTCGTGCTGGTGTGCGACATCATCGGGCGAATCGTGCGCTATCCATATGAGATCCCGATCGGCGTCGTCGTCGGTGTGTTCGGCAGTGTCGTCTTTCTCTTTATCCTGCTGCGACGGGGGGCGCATGTCGCTTAAAATGTCACTTCGAATGTCACTCAAAACATCGCTCCGGGGCTTTACGCTCACCCGGCAGGAAGCTGCACCCACCGCCGCACTTTCCCAACCCATGCGGCGGATTCTGATGCTCGGCCTGCTGGTCGCCGCTGTGATCATCGCCTTTATGACGGTTGGCTCACGCGGGAACTGGGATTTCGTGCTGCCCTTCCGTGGGACCAAGGTCGCGGCCATGATGCTGGTGGCCTATGCGATTGCCGTCTCGACCGTGCTGTTTCAGACCATCACCAATAACCGCATCCTGACGCCGTCGATCATGGGCTTCGATGCGCTGTACATCCTGATCCAGACCGCGCTGGTCTTTGTGCTGGGCGCGCAGCAGGTCTCGGCTCTCAGCCCACACCTCCGCTTCGCGCTGGAAGTCGTGCTGATGATGGGCTTCACCGGCGTGCTGTACCGCTGGCTGTTCGGCGCAGAACGGCGCAGCCTGCATCTGCTGGTACTGGTCGGGATCATCTTCGGCGTGCTGTTCCGCAATTTCGCCAGCTTCATGCAGCGGCTGATCGATCCCAACGAATTCGCCGTCCTTCAGGATATGCTGTTCGCCAGCTTCAACAGCTTCGACCGTGATCTGCTGCTGATTTCAGCGCTGATGATCTTGGCGGCATCGCTGGTGATGTGGCGCATCTCGCACACCTTCGACGTGCTGGCACTCGGACGCGAGAACGCCATCAATCTGGGCGTGAATTATCCGCGTGTGGTGACGATCATTCTCGCCATCATCACGATCTTCGTCTCGGTTTCGACCGCGCTCGTCGGACCGGTTACATTCTTCGGGCTGCTGGTGGCAAATCTGGCCTATCAGATGATCGGCACGCATCGTCATGTCTGGATTCTGCCGTATGCCGTCGGGCTGGCGGTGATCTTTCTGATCGGCGGTCAGATGATCGTCGAGCGGCTGTTCAGCTTCAACACCAGCTTAAGCATCATCGTCGAATTCGTCGGGGGGATTATGTTTATTGTCCTGCTGCTGCGCGGGACATCGCAGGGAGTAACCAAGTGATTGAAGTTCAGGGTATTTCGAAAGCCTACGACCGGACGGTCGTCGTCAATAATGTCTCCGTCACCATCCCGCCGTGCGGCATCACGTCGATTATCGGGCCAAACGGCGCGGGGAAGTCTACTCTGCTGTCGCTGATCAGCCGCTTACTGCTGCCCAACAGCGGCCAGATCACGGTGGACGGGATGAACGTCCACACCACCGCCAGTGATGTGCTGGCGCGGCGGCTGTCGATTCTGCGGCAGGATAATCATCTCGGCTCACGGCTGACCGTGCGCGATCTGGTGTCATTCGGACGCTATCCCTATTCCAAAGGCCGCCCCACCGCACAGGATCAGGAACACATCCGCATGGCGCTGCGCTACCTGCATCTTGAGGACATGGCCGACCGCTTTCTGGACGAACTCTCCGGCGGACAGCGCCAGCGGGCATTTGTGGCAATGGTGCTCTGTCAGGATACCGATTACGTGCTGCTGGACGAGCCGCTGAACAACCTCGACATGAAGAATGCGGTCGCGATGATGCGGCTGCTGCGGCGCACGGCAGAAGAACTCGGCAAGACGATTGTGCTGGTGCTGCACGACATCAATTTCGCGTCATGCTATTCCGACTGCATTATTGCGATGAAAGACGGCGCGGTCGCGTATCAGGGCGCGGCGGATGAGGTGATCCAGCCGGAGATCCTGCGCTGCATCTATGAGATGGACATCCCCGTGCGCGAAATGGACGGCAAACAGATCGCGGTCTATTACATGTAGACATCAGGCGGGCACGGCGCTCGCCCTGCATCCCAGATTACGGAAAAAGCGGCATACGGGGCATACCGTCGCTCCAGGCCGAAGGCTACAGCCAAAATCAGACCGATGACTGCGCGGTAGTACGCCCAGACGCTGGCGCACGCTCGACAGATCCGGGGCGATTGGTACGGTAGAGGGTGATAAACGTCACCACCATGAACAGCAGGACAGCGGCGACATTCAGCAGGCCGCTCCACTGCTGCGCCGGATAATCCCGGATCAGGTTGGTGCCCACGCGCAGGATCAGCGAGATGTGCAGCAGCGCCAGATGGAGGTAAAACAACGGCGTATAGTTGAGTTGCAGGCCGGTCAGCGCCGGGATGATGATCGGGGCGTGGCCGAAGATCATCGAGAAGACGAAGCCCAGCAGCAGCGCGTGCAGCATGGCGGAATAATCCGGCCCCGCATACAGCACACCATTCCAGAGGCCGATCACGCCGCCGACCGCCAGCCACACATACCCGATCAGCAGACAGGCCGCGATATAACGCACCAGCCCGGTCTGACGGATCGTCCGGCGTGCAACATCATAGCGCAGCAGCCACGCCGCCATCAGGATTGCCCCCGCCCCCAGCAGCCGAATCCCCAGATCGAGATTGACAATCGTCAGCATCACACCCGCCAGATAGATTCCGGCGGTCAGCATCAGCAGGCGTTCGCTGGTACGAGTCAGGCGCCGCACGCGGGAAAGCTCCAACCGTTCGCCGACAATCGTCAGGATGAGAAAGGCCGTCCACAGATGCACGACCTGATAAACCGGCTGGCCGGACAGCCAAAGCGCATTCCCCACCAGCCAGCAGAATGTGCCAGACGCCATGATGACCATATCGCGGGACGGGTGCAGCCGCAGCATGATGATGAACAGCAGCATCAGGCCGAGACTTCCGGCAGTCAGCAGCGCTTTCGCCAGCACCGCATCGCGCATCAGCAGCAGCGCGACCGCACCGGCGGCATTCACCAGCGGGACGAGCATACTCCAGCGGACACGTGATGCCAGCGCCACCGCACGTTCCAGACAGATGAGCGTGCCGAGAAAGCCGCAGATCATCAGCGGGCCATGCACCAGAATCCAGTTCTGGCTAAGGGGGTCCATCTGCCAGCCCAGCCGCGCCAGCCCTGCGCCCAGTCCGCCAAGCAGCGCCACGACCACCGCCAGCATCATCAGGACACGCGGCAGGGCTTGCAGCAGCGTGCGCGATAGCGTATGGGGAATTCGTTGTACAGGGTTCATCATCTGGCCTTCTGATCTGCGTGATACTGCATCAAATACGCTTGCAGGGGCCGGATTCTTCCGGCCCATTTGCTAAAGCCCTCCATCCCGGCAGCGTCTTTCCAGATCGTATCTCGTAGGGGCGCAATATATTGCGCCCTTACATCACCCTTTCCATCTTAAGGGGCGAAGTGACTGGAACGGGTAGCCTTGTAAACAATGCCCATTGCTTGCAATGCCCATTGCTTGCGTTGCCGGGAATAGGGTCGGGGATTGAGGGGTGAGGTTTCCCTTCCCTAGCTTCCGCCAAACATCATCAGCACCATGACCACCGGCGTTCTGGCATGGACGCTGTGCTTCAGATTTGGCGCCATGTGCAGCCAGCTTCCCGCCGCCATCTCGTGCGTGTCATCACCGACCGTCACCGTGGCATTGCCCTGAATGATCTGGATAATGGCCGCGTAGGTCGATGTATGCTCGGAAAGCGACTGCCCGGCATCAAAGCCGAACAGCACCGCTTTCAGTTTGTCGCCCTTGTAAAAGGTGCGGCTGATGATGCTGTCGGGCTGGATGCTGCCAACCAGCCCGGCCAGATCAGCGATCATGGTGTAATCAACCATGCTCTTTTCGGTCATTCAGTTACGCCTCTGCCTCTGCATTCCGGCTGATGCGGACGCGCCATGTCTCCGGCCCCTGTTCGAGATATTCCCATGTGAAGAGGCCGTCACGCTCGTGCATGAACTGGTAATAGAGTGGCTTCGGCTCATGGTCATTGACCAGCTCGAAGAACTCGCCCGGTTGCAGGCTGTCAAAGGTGCTGAAGATCTTCGGGTGGCGCTCACGCGGGGGAATGGTACGAACATCGAGCAGTGTCATGTGATTTCTCCTGTTGAATCAAACGAACAAATAAAAAACTGCAAACCGGAGCCTGTCTGAAGATGACGGCAGATCTGCCGCAGACCGACTCCAGGGTTACGAACGTTGAGAGGCGGCATAACCGCCAAGCGGTTTGACACGCGGGTAAACAAGGACGACGAACAGCACCACTGCAATCAGCATCGTCAGCCGACCGACCAGCAGCATCCACGTCACCGTCAGCCATGCGCCGCCCGCCGTGAATACCAGCGCGGCATTCAGCAGGGCGAAGCTCCACCAGCCGAGAGCGGTGCGGCCATAACGCGCCGGTCCACTGAAGCGCGGCAGAATCCAGAAGGCAATGCCCATCACAAACTGCATCGTCCAGCCGAAGATCATGAATTCAATGTGCGGATTGAGCAGCTTCCACGTCCAGTCAAACAGCGGGAAGCCTTTATGTGCAAGGATCAGCGCCCCGAACAGAAATCCCGCCCCCATGTGAAGCAAAGCCGCCCGCACCATCCAGACACTTAATCTCGGCATGATCAGCGCTCCTTGATCCGGCCCCAGGTATTGAGGATAAATCCCCACCCGGAGATCAGCAGGCAGACCGACGCAATCACCAGCGTCCAGCCGAGATTGGCATCAGGCATAAGGATCACGGCGGGTTCGCCAATCGTGCGAAACAGCATCCCCAGATTGAGCATGATGAAGACCAGCCAGCCGAGCCATTCGCGGCCCCGTGGCTTTTCCTTCGATTCTTTGGGGAACATCCAGTAGCCAACACCCATAATCACCTGCGTCACCCATCCGATAAACAGAAAATGCAGGTAGACAGGCCGCAGCACCTGAAGATTGGATGACCAGTTCATCACCGGTTGGGCCAGCAGCACCACGCCCATCGAAAGGCCGAGTGCAAAGTACAGCAGTCCAATCTTGATAAACCAGCGGGATAAGGTGGGCACAACAAGCTTTCCTTCTGAACATTCTGCAAACGACTGTTCGGCAAACGACTGTTCGGCAAACGACTGCGGGACTATCTGTGTTTCCGAAACTTGATTATGGCTGCGGACAAGGCAGACGCGGTCCCTGCGATGTCTGTGGTGTATAGGGACAAACACGGCGCTGTTTTAAGCCCCTCTCCCCCGAAATCGGGGGAGAGGGGCTTGGGGTGAGGGGGTCGCCGCCTGATACCTTCAGTGCAGATTAATGACCGGTGGTATCCATCTCGCCTTCACTGTGGAAGACCGTGGGATCTTCTTCACCCGTGACGATCAGGTGACCGGCCAGCCCGCGTTCTGCACGACTGAGAGCGTGATCGACGAGCAGGAAGCTGCCCGGTACATCGACCGTGAACTCAACCACCGTCGCCCCACCGGACGGCACAAGCGTGGTCTGCACGTTGGTCAGCGGTTCTGAAGTCAGCGACGCCTGATCGTAGACCCGGTCGAAGATTTCACCGATCACATGGAAGGATGAGATCTTATTGGGGCCGCCAACACCGAAGTAAATGCGGACGGTTTCGCCGACTTCGGCACGCAGGGCATATTCTTCCTGTGTCAGGGCATTGGCCGAGCCGTTGAAGACGAAGTATTCAGCATCTTCATCCAGCATGGCGTCATGGCTGAAGTCAAGGTGACCTTCGGTCCCGAACGGCTGCGCCGTGTACATCTCGCCCTGCATCACGTAGAACTCACGATCCACGGGCGGCAGGCCGCCTTCCGGCTCGACAAGGATCAGGCCGTACATGCCAGAGGTGATGTGATGCGCCACACTCGGCGTCGCACAGTGGTAGACATACAGGCCGGGATTAAGCGCCTTGAAGGTGAATGAGGTGGAGCCACCCGGCAGCGTCTGGGTGTAGACTGCGCCGCCACCCGGACCGGTCACCGCGTGCAGGTCAATCGAGTGTGCCAGATGGCTGTCTGCCGGATTATTGATCGTCAGTTCGACCGTATCACCAACGCGGACGCGCAGCATCGGGCCGGGGACCTGACCGTCGAAGGTCATATAGCGATAGGTGGTGCCGTCCGCCAGAATACCGTTCAGTTCGACCGTATCCATCGTGATCTGATGCGTCTGCGGTTCACGGTCGCCAATCGGCGCGGGGACATCTGCCGGGTTACGGATAATCGACACGGCATCTTCAGCAGCGGGGCCGGGCGCCGGGATCTGTGGGACAGTGAACGACTGATTGACATTTTCGGCGTCAGTGCTTTCAGCCGCCTCACCAGAGACGATCAGCTTGCCTTCCATGCCGACCTGACGATGGCCGGGGATCGAGCAGAAATAGACAAACGTGCCCGCCTGATTTGCGACGAATTCAACCACAACCGTCTGCTCATCCTGAAGCAGTTCGCCGGTATAGACACCGAATTCTTCAATCCGCAGGTCGTGCAGCATCGGGTCGCCGTTGATCACGGTAATGCGGACCGTATCGCCGACCGTCGCATGCAGATCAGGGTTCGCAACGCCGTCAATCTCGCCGCCAACACCGATATAGGCCATCGCCGGTGTGCCGCCGATGGCAGTACGCAGCGTGTATTCGATCACATTGGGGCCAGCCTGTGTATTCTGCACGAGGACGCTTTCAGGCTGTGAAGCATGGGCGGTGTGCGATACTTCTACCGGTGTTTCTTCGGCAGCCGCCTCATTCGGGACAAACTGCACCCGGACCGGCAGCACAGCCAATGTCAGGGCGGCGAACACGATCAGGATCACGGGAATAAATCTGGAACTACTGCTGGACATCTTGGTTTTCCTCTTTGAAATCGGTTTTCACGATCAGATAAGGGAGTTCAATTGCTTCTACCGGGCAGATCGCTTCGCAGGCTGCACAGTAGGTACATAGATCAGGACGGAGCAGGGCCGCTTTATCGCCCCGCGTTCCAAGCGCACCCGTTGGGCAGGCTTTCACGCATTCGGAGCATCCGATACACATTGACTGATTAATCTGAGGCATCCATTGCATTGCGTCACACTTTCACTCCGGATGACGATCTGCCGGGAAATGCCAAACCGTCCTACTCATTACACCCAGAATAGACGACGGCGATCAGGTTGTATTTAAGCTGGCTTAAGTCGGGGCAATAGCGGAGATGATGAGGGATGAATGTCACGGACACCCTATGACATTCATCGTCAGATGGCTTCATCGTCAGATGGC
>CAYNDH010000146.1:9960-11293 GCA_964395665.1 uncultured Anaerolineaceae bacterium | reverse complement strand
CGAGTTCGTCCCCGAACCCGGTTATCATATCCTCAACAGCGGCTACGGCAGCAAGACCTTCCGCTTCAACGAGATCAACGGCACGTGGCAGACGCTCCGCGACGACACGCCGACTCCTACCGGCGGCTGACCCTCAAGAAATCCAGCCTCTCTCCACCCGAAATCCAACCCTTAGTCAGGGTGGAGAGAGTTCCCATCATCCCCACGTTTCACTGATGACCCGCAGCCAGTTTTGATAGGCCATCTTCTCGATTGCATCCTGATCGTAACCACCTGCACGCAGGGCTTCAATGAGATTCGGCAGCATGCTTGCGTCCCGCAGATCGTTGGGCAGGTCTGCACCATCAAAATCCGACCCGAATGCGACATGCTCCACGCCGATGCGCTGGACGATGTAGTCGATATGCTGTGTGATCTGTGTCAGCGGCACGTCCTGTTCAATGCTGGCCTGCGGATGCGTGTTCAGCGTCTCAAAGTTGACTCCAATCACACCGTGGGATGCGCCGATTGCATCAATCTGCGCGTCGGTCAGGTTGCGTGTCGACGGGCAGATGGCATAGACATCGGCATGCGAGACGACCAGCGGGGCGGACGTCAGCTCGGCCACGTCGAAGAAGCCGCGCTCGTTCAGATGCGATAAATCCAGCAGGATGCCGAGGTCATTGCAGGCTTTAATCAGCGCTTTGCCGGCGTCTGTCAGCCCGGGGCCAGTATCCGGTGCGTGCGGAAAACGAAAAGGCACGCCGTGGCCGAAGGCATTCGGACGGCTCCACACCGGCCCAATGGACCGCACGCCGCGTGCAGTGTAAGTTTCGAGGTTGCTCAGGTCCGGCCTGATAGCCTCTGCGCCTTCAAGCTGTAAGACGATGCCGAGTGCATCACCATCCAGACAGCGTTCCAGCGCGGCCACGGTTCTGACAATTTGGAGTGCGCCATCGGACTCCGCTTCAAGCTGATTCGCATAGTCGAGAACGGCATCCGTATAGTGTTGCGCATATTCCTGTGGGATGGGGCTGCGCTCACTGAGGTTATAGCCGCCATCGTCGGTGAAGGTCAGCCCATACATCGGATCACGCTCTGGCGACTCTGGCGGTGGACTGGTGAAGATGGCGAAAAAGCCGCTGCGCATCCCACCCTCCAGCGCCCTTGGCAGATCCACATGTCCGCTTTCGCTGCATCCGAAGAACAAATGCAGCGGCTGCCGTGCCTCGTACAGCCTCGTCAGTGTGTCGTTATGCCCATCGAAGATGATCATGTGTCGTCCTTACAAGCGTAAATTCCGGATGCGTGCTAATAGCCGTTACGCTACTATACCCTAACCGGATTTCCAGCC
>CAYNDH010000146.1:0-9860 GCA_964395665.1 uncultured Anaerolineaceae bacterium | reverse complement strand
CGCCGCCGCCGCTGCAAACATTTACGCCTGAATCACCGGTTACCGCACCTGCTTGCAGCGCATAACTGCTGCTGCACAAAAAAAGTTAGTGCGGCAGCAGCAGCAGCAGCAGGGACGGACACGGCACTGCCGCATCCGCTGTAAAAGGTTATTGCACCACAAATGCCGTGATGACCTTCGCCTTGCCATTCGGATTCTTGGCGACGAGCTTCCATGTGTAGCTCTGGCCGGAGGTGAAGACTGCGCCCACTTGGGCCGTCGTCACCGTACAGGTTCCGGTACTGCATGTGGCTTCTGCCGGTGTCAGCTTCACCTTGCCGAGCTTGTTACCGGCTGTATCCTTGACCACGACTTTAAAGGTCGATGTGTCGCCGCCGTCGGTCCATGTGAAAGCGGTCGGGGCGCTCACCGTCCCCACCGGATTGATCGGTGTCGGCTCACCGGGCAGGACGGCGACCCGGAAGCTGACCGGCTTGGTGAATTTGCTGTAGCGGTCCACGCCGTCGAACTGGCGGGCACGCAGGTAAAACTGACCATCGTGCAGCGTCACGCGGATATTCTGTTCAACACTTGGCGCTGCACCATTATCGAACACCAGACTGCTGAAATCGGCTGTCCGGCTGACCTGCACGTGATACGCTGGCGAATAGCCGGGGCGCAGGTTGCTCTCGCCTTCAAACAGCGTCACGATCAGATGCTTGCCGTAGCTCTTATCCTGTGCCGGATTGTAGACGGTCGGGCGTTTGGGCATCGGCGCGGCGCAGGCGGGGACATCCGCCGGTTTGCCTTTGGTCCGGTACTTCAGCTTGATTCCGTCCAGCAGATAGGCTGGCACGCCGTCATCGGTCATGCCCTGAATCTCGAGCCGCAGCCCCACCCATCCGTCGGGATTCTGAAGGTAGACCGCATATTTCTGCATCGGCAGTCCGGGCGGGATGACGAATTCACAGGTCTGTGCGCCAACCCAGCTTTCCGGGCGGTGCAGATGCACGCGGATCGTCTTCGGTGTGGGGCCGTTGTTGCCGATCTTCAGCTTGACCATCATCGGCGTGTCTTTCGGGACGCGCACGTTGTAATCCTGATAGATCGTCGCCGGGTTGGTGCTTCCGGCCTTACGTTGGAAGCGGTAGACACCGTCGGCCACGTGTGCGCCTTCGATGCCGCCCCACGTCAGCCACTGGCTGGCATCAGATTCAAAGCCGCCGTTTCGCGCCAGATTGGTATTGGGCGGGATGCTGGTGGTGACATCGATCACCGACGGATTGTAATAGTGATGCAGGAGCGCCTGCCATGTCCATCCGGCTTCGGCCTTATCGCGGGAATCCCACTGGCCCATGCATTCCCACGTCGGCTGGTTGGCGCACTGACGATCATACGCCAGATAGTGGATCTCGAAGATACGGTTATTGCGCGATAGCCGGTAGTGCCATGTGGCATCGACCGCCGCGTCTGTGGTATCGCGCCGTGAGTTGCGGATGAAGACCTGATCACAGGTGTTATCGACCACATCCGCGCCTTTGGGACGATAGCTCGGCAGGATGATCTTGTACCAGGCAAATGTCTTGGCGGCCATCGCACCCGCCATCAGCGACTGTGGATGCCACGACGAGATCCATTCATTCGGCAGGACATTTTTAACGTACTGCTTCAGGTCCATTTCGACCACTTCGGTCACCGGCTGCCCGGCCCGAATCCATTCGTGGCAGTGGATGTGCGGTGTAATGCCGACCTTGATCGTCAGCGGGACTTCAAAATGTGAGACGACGGCATCGCGTCCCTGTGGCAGATAGGCTTCAGGATCAAACGGCACACTGCGCTGAAGCTGCTGACGTGCCGCGAGATCGGCTTCGGTGTAAAGCGCTTCCGCCGGATTGATCCCGCCTTCGACCGTCACTGGCCCAGCGCCCAGCGCAATCGGGTCCAGCAGGCGGGTAACACCGGGAAACAGCGCGGTCTGCGTCATCGTCCAGCTTCCATAGCCAGCCCTGCTGACGACGATATCCGCCATCAGATAATCGGCTTTCAGCGCAATTGACAGGCTGAACTGACCGGAGGCATTGGTGATGCCAGCCCGTTCGCCGTTGATGAAGATTTCAGCATCAGCCAGCATCTGGCCGGTGGATGCATCCAGCACGGACCCGCTGATGGCTGTGGTTCCGTCAGCCAGGGCCAGCGGAAGTACGGCGTCTGATTGGGCGGTAGCGCTATGCGGGACGACGGCTGTCAGCAGTACGACGAATACAGCGATGGGCAGCAGTGACAGCGATTTCAGCATTCTGTGGGGCAGGTGCTTCAGGGTTAAAGTCATGGGTTTGTAGGTGATCTCATCAGCTCATCAGTGACAGACCGATATAACGTATCGTTATAGGGCCTAAAGCTATTGTATAGGTCAACACCAGTGATGAAGCGTAAGAAAACACAAACGAATTCCGGTACTTTGTTCCCGCAGACGCTGCGTGCCCCTTCCGATAAGGTGAGATCCGGCTCGTTTAATCCGTGTAACGGTCGATTTCTTCCCATGCCCGCTGTCGGCTTGATGAGGCAAAAGCCTCTGCATCGCGCAGTGTGCCGGGCTTATGCGGCTTGCGCTGCGATGGATGAGCGGGGGCAGGCGGCCTGACGGAAACGACACGTCGGCGGCGGATCGGGAAGGTGAACAGGCATCCGCCGAAGACGATCACACTGACGATCAGCGCCTGCTGTGCTGCCTGATCGACCGGATCGACGAAACCCGGCACGGTGAAGTAATACACGACTCCGCCGCCGGTGAGATCGATCATCGTTTCCAGCCGTGGATCGACGATCGTATTCACGCGCACATAAATCCACAGCGGACGATCCAGCGCTATGGCTGCCAGCATGAAATGCTGAAGCTGTAAGTTCGGATAGAGGCGCTTCTCGTTCTTTGAATCAGCGATGAACTGGCCGCTGATGAAATCCGGGATGCGATAGTGTGCGATCTCTGGCAGATAGGCCACACAGACACCGCAGTCGCCCGTCACCGGTTGAGAGGCGAAGGCGTCGTTGCAGAAACACTGCTTGCCCGACGTATTGTTGTTTTCCATCTGCAGATCACGGGCAAGGATCGCTTCCGCACTGTTCCCGATCTCTTTCGCCTGCCCCTGACCGGTGAGCAGTGGTGTCCCGCTGGAGTAGCGCCGCCCGGTCGGATTGAGGGCGGTAAAGTTCAGCAGCACGATGACGGCCATGATCGCCATCAGCAGCGCCGTCAGCATGAGGAAGGCCCGCAGTGTATGTAAAAAACGCCTGATCAGTCTTGCCATGAGTTGAAAATCCGCTTTGCTAATATCATTTATATCCTTCATTATGATGCCGAAGCGGGATTTCAAGCCGTAAGATCGTGGTGCAGGCGCCTGAATCAAACCCGAAACAAATATTCCGAAGTTGGTAAAAATTCATCAGTATCTGGTGACAAAATGTAACAATACCGTCAGGATTTAGTATCATGAGACCAGAAATCGTTAATAAACAAGTGAACTTATGCTGTACCGTCATCTGAAAATCATCCTTGTTATCGTCGTCTCAATGTTGATGATGGCCGCCCTGAACCCGATCTTCACGCCTGCTGTCGCCCAGCAGGAAGAACCACTTCCCCTGTTATCTGCCCGTGATGCGGTTGTAGGTAATGGAACGCCGCAGAGCTGTACCGAAGCCGCACTGGATGCAGCGCTGGCCGTCGGCGGTCTGATCCGCTTTCACTGCGGCCCGGCCATGCACACGATCACCTTGACGACCACCAAACAATACGGCGGAGGGCTGCCGCCTGCGACGATCGACGGCGAGAACCGCATCACGTTGAGCGGTGGTGATCAGATTCGGCTGTTTCGGGTTTACGCTTCAGGCCAGCTTGCGCTGCATAATCTGGTCATCGCGGATGGCTTCGATCAGGTTGACGGTGGCGCGATCCTGACGCAGGGGCAGCTCAATATCTATCATTCGACGTTCCGCAGTAATCGCACCGGCACACGCTCCGGCGGGGCGATCTTCATCACCGAAGGCGGCACAACCAACGTGCTGGCATCGTCGTTTGTGGATAATCACGCCAACGAACGCGGCGGTGCGATTTATGTGCTTGAGAATGCGACACTGAATGTCGCCAACAGCACCTTCGCGCACAATTCCGGTCAGGTGGGCGGGGCGGTGCGTGTCTTCGGCCCGAATGCGCTGGCAAATGTCACCAATGTGACCTTTTACGGCAACAACTCGGTCACTGATGCCAGCACACTGGGCGCTGAAAACAGCGGTCAGCTTCGCCTGCGCAACAGCATTCTGGTGAATTCCACACGCGGCGGGCATTGTGTCGGCACGATCAGCGACTACGGCGGTAACATCGTGGTCGGCGCATCCTGCACGGGAATTACGCCTGCCAGCACGGGGAATCCGCTGCTCGGTTCGCCGGTCGGCCAGCCGATGTACTATCCGATTGCACCCGGCAGCTCGGCCTTCAATCAGGCGGCAAACTGTACCTATCTGAGTTCAGGCAGCAACCCGTATTTCACCAACGGCAGCCCGATTCCACGCGACCAGCGCGGCTCCGAACGTCCACAGGACGGCGGGTGTGACAGCGGGGCGTATGAACTGGTATTGAACCCGACGGCGACACCGTCCCAGACCATGACGCCCACCCATACGCCGACCGTCACCCATACGCCGACTCAAACCCAGACACCGGGGCCGTCAACATCGACCCAGACACCCGCACCGCCTACGCTTCCGCCGACCGTCACACCGACCGGCATCCCGTATGTCGAACTGCTGATCAACGGCGGCTTTGAAGCCGGACAGCAGGGTCGTCCCAAGGACGAGGGCTGGAAGGTGAAGTTCGCTAAAGGCGACAAGGTGAAGTGTAATAAGCCGGAGAAAAACAAGGTCTTCTCGCGCAGTGGGCAGTGCGCCTTCCGCTTTAAGGGAAGCAAAAATGAGAACACCAAGCTGGTGCAGAAAGTCATGCCTGCCGGTATCGCCTTCTTTAACGGCGATCAGTTGATCTTCCGCGCATACATCAAGGCTGTTGATCCCACCACCGCAGGCAGGATTAAAGTGGTGATCCGTTACACTGACGGCACACCGAAGGGGAAATTGCAGCTTGTGCTGGTGCAGACCAGCGCCTACACGGAATACCGGGGGAATTACATCATCCTCAGCCCCAATGTCCAGAAGATCAAGGTGCTGGTCAAGAATAACAGCCGGAATGGAAAGGCTTATGTGGACGATATGAGCCTGATCAAGACCCTGCTGATCTCACGGGATGATGTACTGCCCCTGCCATAGCCGACGGCCTGCTGCTTCCCGATTTTCAGAGCGAGTAAAAAAGCAAAGCCACCTGTGTAAGCGCAGGTGGCTTTTAATGTCCGGAGAAATGGCTTAGTGCGGCCTGTCCTACCTGCCCACGCGTGCAGGCATGAACTCCGCTTCGGTACAGCCCGGAAGCTGAAGTGAAATAGCCGTTCCTTTATCGACGATGCTGGTGATGTCAAAGACGCCGCCCGCAATTTCGGTCAGTTTCTTGGCCGTTGCCAGCCCTAAACCGGTTCCCTGCTGTTCATAGCGAATACGGTCGAACTGCATGAAGCCACCGATCTGTTTGATCTGATGACTTTCCATACCGCAGCCGCGATCAACAATCGAGAACAGGTAATGACCGTTCTGCATCGTGGTATGGATGGTGACCGGGCGGCCTGCCAGTGAGAACTTGAACGCGTTATCAATCAGTTCAGTGACGATGCACTGGAAGGACTCTTCAGTCAGTCTTGTGCCTTCACCTTCGAGCGTAAGGTGTAAGTCACCGGTGCGCTTGTATTGTGCGGCGATTTTGTACGCCGTTTCCTCAATGAGGTTGTCGCAGTTCAGCGTCGGCTGAATGGTAATCTCTTCACCACTCATGGTGTGGCTGCGTGTGTACCACAGAAAACGCTCGGATAACTGATACAGGCGGCTGGCATACTGGCTGATCATATCCAGCATTTCGTTGTGTTGTTCTACCGGTTCCTGATTCGGGTTTTCCTTCATCAGTTGGGTATAACCTTCGATCACCATCACAGCGGTGCGAAGTTCATGCGGCAGTGAGGTCGTGATATTGGTGCGAAGGGCGTCGATCTCGCGTTTGAAGGTGGTATCGCGCAGTGCTTTCTTGAACAGGCGCGTCTGGACTGCCGTTTTGAGTTCCTGAAGCGTAAACGGTTTGATCAGGAAGTCGTCAGCCCCCAGATTCATCCCGCGTCGCATGGTGTTCTGGTCATTGAAGGCGGTCAGGAAGATAAAGGGAATGGAAGATGTGGCTTCATTTTCCTGAAGCGCATCCAGCACGCCGAAACCATCGCGGTTGGGCATACTGATATCACAGATAATCAGATCCGGCAGGGTCTGCAAGGCAAGTTCAGTACCATTCAGACCATCATACGCCTCAATGACCTCATATTCATCGACAAGGCTTTGAATAATGAGCTGGCGCGTTGTCGCGCTGTCTTCAATGACAAGAATTTTCTGCATGCCTGATTCCTGTGAAGCCTTTCATGGGCTGCTGGTATGGATTAAGTCATTAACACGAGTGATACTACCCTCTACTTTCATCTTACTGGAGTTTATGGTTTGTAAGTGTTAATTTTTTGGATTTTTTACCAAATTAATCTAACCGTTGAAGTGTATAGATGCTGACTGATGGGTGTGGGCCGGGTGTAATTCAGTAAAACAGACTCGAATCCCGCTGTGGAGAACCCGATTTTGCTGCTGATGTTGATTTCGCAGGCTTCGTGGGGCTTCTGCCGGTTTAACTGCTGAACTGCTGAAGTGCTTCCAGAAATTCTTCGATAGAGAACGGAGTCACGAAGGTGGTCTTGATCTGTACGCTGAATTCGTCGGAGAACTCATCAGACAGGGGATATTCGCTGATGACCACTACCGGCTTTGAGATGGTTCTGGTATTTTCCTGTAAGGCGATCAGTGTCCGCCTTAGGGTGGCTTCTGTATGATCGTTGATGATGATGATCATATCCGGCGGATACGCTAACGTATCAGTGGATAGTGTGCGGACATCCGTACAGCGCTGCACCCACCACTTCTGGTAACGTACCGCACGTGCGATATGAACGGAAAAAGGGGACTGGCGTTCATCGATCAACAGTACACGCATGTTTAGAAACAACCCTGAATACAGACTTCCACCAGAGCAGTGTAAGCAATCGGATCAGGCAAACAATGAGGTTAAGCATTTGGTGTGAATAATCGACCATTCGGCCACTGTATTGAGGATACCGTTTTAACGATAATTTGCGACTATCTGTCTGCGGTTCAGCGTCCCATTCATCCCGAAGGGGCTGCACCTGCAAACGGGTAAATCTATCAGGCGCATTGCTCTACACGGTACAATAGAGCGATGCAAGGACTTTAACAGGACAAGGGAGCAAAAACTGATGAACTTCGATACCTCCGTTTTCCGTAAATATGATATTCGCGGCACGGTCAGTGGAGAGAATCCGCAGCTTTCCCCAGAGCTGGCGCGGGCCGTTGGTAAGGCGCTGGGGACTTATCTTCCGCGCCATTTTGGGACTGATCGGATGTTTGTGGGCTGCGACAACCGGCCTTCATCGCCCGGTCTGAAAGAAGCCATGATCGAAGGGCTGGCGTCCACCGGCCTGCACGTGACGGACATCGGCTATGTGATGACTCCGACCACGTACTTCGCGGCGGCCAGCTACGGCGAGAAGGGCGGCGGTGTGATGATCACCGGCAGCCATCTCGACACGCGCTATAACGGCATCAAGATGGCATATGGCAGGCTGGCACTGGCCGGAGATCAGATCCTTGACCTGCTGAAGCTCATCCAGTCCGGCGAGTTTGCGACAGGTGAAGGCGTGGTCGATAAGGAATTCGACATGATCAACCGCCACATGGACACGATCGCTGGCATGGTCAAGATCAATAAGCCGCTGAATGTGGTGATGGATGCTGGTAACGGTTTGAGCGGGACATTCGTCCCGCCGGTACTGGAGCGGCTTGGGATCAATGTGACCTGCCTGTACTGCGAATCGGATGGGACGTATCCCAATCACCTGCCAAACCCGGAAGATCCGGAAATGACCAAGGATCTCGAAGCGAAGGTGGTCGAGATCGGCGCCGACCTGGGGCTGGCCTTTGACGGTGACTCCGACCGGTGCGGGTTCATCGACAATCACGGGCATCACATCGCGGCGGATCGTCTGCTGGCACTGCTGGCGAAAGACCTGCTGTCACGTCATCCCGGCACGCCGATTGTCTTCGATGTGAAGGCGTCACAGGCGCTGAGTGATTACATCAAGCAGAACGGCGGCGAACCGGTGATGTGGAAATCCGGCCACAGCCTGATGAAGCAGAAGATCAACGAGATCGGCGCACTGCTGGGCGGTGAGGTCAGCGGGCATCTGTTCATCGGTGAGAATTACTATGGCTTCGATGACGCCCCGCTGGTCGTGCTGAAGACGCTGGAGATCATCGCGAACTCTGACAAGACGATTTCAGAACTGTTCGCAGATGTCCCCAATCTGGTGGCAACGCCGGAGATCATCCTCTCGACGCCGGACAATATCAAATTCGAGATCATCGAAGAGATCCATCAGGTGCTGGCGAAGGAATTCGAAGTGATCACGGTCGATGGTGCACGGGCGCTGTTCCCCAATGGCTGGGGACTGGTGCGTGCCAGCAATACGCAGCCAGCGATCACCCTGCGGTTTGAGGCCTATACCCGCGAACAGATCGTCGAGTATATGCGCCGGTTCAAGGACCTGCTGGATCATCATCCAGAGATCGACCAGACGCGCTTTGTGAACCTGATTGAGACTTACAGTCAGGAAGCGCCGACGACGGATGCAGGGCACTAAAGTCAGTCAGGCATCTTTCGTCTGAACCTGTGAAGGGCGATTCAGTAAATGGAATCGCCCTTTTTGTATGTTATTCCTCAACCTTGTGGTGGACGCGGAAGTAGGGCGCGTTGTTCTCCACAGCATGGCCGATACGCAGGTGATGCTTCGCCATGATGTTCTCCGGCAGGGCATCGACCGGGAAGTAGCGCAGTTCGAGCGTTTCATCGTCGTCGATCTTCGGTTCGCCTTCCATCACGCTGCAAACAAAGGTGATGGCGATAATGGCGACCTGATCCTGATTGGGATAGGTGATCAGGCCATTTTCGCCACCGTAGACACCGCTGATTCGCAGCGGAAGCACGCGCAGGCTGGTTTCTTCCCAGACTTCGCGGATGAGGGCGTCGGCGGGTTCTTCACCGGGTTCGACTGCACCACCCGGCAGCGCCCAGAGATGATTGTCACTGCGAAGCTGAAGCAGGACTTCTCCGGCGTCGTTGAAGATGATCGCGGCGACGGCAGGCATCATGATGAGATCGTGGCCGACCTTCTGGCGCAGATGACGGATATATTCAGGTAATGGCATAGGTGAGGGACTCCATGATGCGGATGATCGAAGTTGATTTTACCTGAATTCCGGGCAAACGATGGGACTCCTCATCAGCTTCATACATTATCCGGCTGATGGGTTGCGGCGGCGGCGGCGGCGGCGCGAAAATTTATGCCGCCGCTGCTGACCCCTCCCTGACCCTCCCCGATTTCGGGGAGGGAACCGGTTGCACACGGGGTTGGGTGCCTGCTGGTTGCTGGTTGCTGCTGCTGCACAAAAATAAAATGCTGCTGCAACAAGCTATTCCTGCCTGCACGACAGATCTGTGTCAGGCGAATACGGCAAGGGTCGTTAAGCTGGCGCGGACATGCTGAAGCATGTCCCTACAATTCACGCGTTTTCTTTAGGTTGTGTTGACATTTGCAAAAATGGCTCATTTGTAGGGGCGATGGATGATG